>NZ_JBIKIL010000030.1:0-32297 GCF_044361645.1 Limnohabitans sp.
TCTTGTCGCACTTCACGGTCTTTGTGTTGGCCTGTTTTGTGGGCTACATGGTGGTGTGGAACGTCAAGCCCGCGCTGCACACGCCGCTCATGAGCGTGACCAACGCGATCAGCTCCATCATCGCCATTGGCGCGCTGGTGCAGATCTCGCCCATCGCCGCGGCCGCCGATCGCCCCAACACGCTGATCATCATCTTGGCCGCGCTGGCCTTGGTGCTCACGGCCATCAACATGTTTGGCGGCTTTGCCGTCACCCAGCGCATGCTGGCGATGTTCAGAAAGTAATGAATTTGGGGACAGATCTTCAGCTCTGTCCCCAACCGATTAATGAATGAATTTGGGGACAGATCTTCAGCTCTGTCCCCGACTGACCAAAGAATTTGGGGACAGATCTTGAGCTCTGTCCCCGACTGACAGATGTGACCAAAGAACTTGGGAGCAGGGCTTCAGCGCTGTCCTCAAGAGATTAAGAAAAGAGACATTTATGACCTCAAGCATGGCCACCGTTGCCTACATTGGCGCGACCATCCTCTTCATCCTCAGCCTGGGCGGTTTGTCCAACCAAGAAACCGCTCGGCGCGGCAACCTCTACGGCATGTTGGGCATGGCCCTGGCCGTGCTGGCCACGGTATTGGGCCCCCAGGTCACGGCCGCCGGCATCCCGTGGATCATTGGCGCGATGGCGATTGGCGGGGGCATCGGTCTGTACGCTGCGCGTTCGGTGCAAATGACCCAAATGCCCGAGCTGGTGGCGCTCATGCACAGCATGGTCGGCATGGCCGCGGTCTTGGTCGGTTACGCCACCTATGTGGACCCAGAAGCCTCCAAGAGTTTGGCGGGCGCGGCCCACGCCATCCACGCGGGCGAGATTTACCTGGGCATCTTCATTGGTGCGGTGACTTTTTCGGGCTCGGTGGCGGCGTTTGGCAAGTTGTCTGGCCGCATGGGCGGCAGCCCGCTGCTGCTGCCTGCGCGGCACTGGCTGAACTTGGCGGGTTTGCTCGCGGTGATTTACTTTGGCCGCGAATTCATGCTGGCCGAAACGGTGCAAGAGGGCATGCTGCCGCTGTTCATCATGACAACGATTGCTTTGCTGTTTGGCATCCACATGGTCATGGCCATTGGCGGTGCCGACATGCCGGTGGTGGTGTCCATGCTCAACAGCTACTCGGGCTGGGCCGCTGCAGCCACCGGCTTCATGCTCAGCAACGACTTGCTGATTGTGGTCGGTGCCTTGGTGGGCTCGAGTGGGGCGATTTTGTCCTACATCATGTGCAATGCCATGAACCGCAGCTTCATCAGTGTGATTGCGGGGGGCTTTGGCACCACCGCTGCTGCGCCCAAGGCGGCGGGCGGTGCAGCCGAGCCGGTGGGCGAGGTCAACCCGGTCTTGGCCGCCGAGACCGCCGAGCTGCTGCGCGAGGCGAAAAACGTGATCATCGTGCCGGGCTACGGCATGGCGGTGGCGCAGGCCCAGCACACGGTGTTTGAGATCACCAAGCACCTGCGTGAGAAAGGTGTGAACGTGCGCTTTGGCATCCACCCCGTGGCCGGGCGCATGCCGGGCCACATGAATGTGCTCTTGGCCGAGGCCAAAGTACCGTACGACATCGTGTTCGAGATGGACGAGCTCAACGATGACTTCCCAGACACCGATGTGGCCATTGTGATTGGGGCCAACGACATCGTGAACCCGGCGGCGCAAGACGACCCGAGCAGCCCGATCGCAGGCATGCCGGTGCTCGAAGTCTGGAAGGCACGCACCAGCATCGTGATGAAGCGTTCCATGGCCAGCGGCTACGCGGGCGTGGACAACCCGCTGTTTTACAAAGACAACAACCGCATGCTGTTTGGCGATGCCAAAAAGATGCTGGATGAGGTGTTGATGGCATTGAAATCCTAAGCATTCAAGCTCAGCACTAACCACGAGGCTGGGTCTGACCCAGCCTCTTTTTTGTGGCGTAAACCCCAAGGTTTTTCGCGTCAGTCAGCTGTCAGTTTCAGTTAGACTGATTTGCAGGAGAACCTGATATGAACTTGAATCCCGTTTGGTTAAAGAGTTACCCAGAAGGTGTTCCGGCTCAGATCGATCCCAGCCTGTACAGCTCCTTGGTGGGTTTGCTTGAAGACAGTTTTTCCAAGTTTGCAGAGCGCACCGCTTACAGCTTCATGGGCAGAGACTTCAGCTTTGCCCAGACCGATCAAGAAAGTTTGGCCATGGCGGCCTACTGGCAATCCTTGGGCTTGAGCAAGGGCGATCGGGTGGCCATCATGATGCCCAATGTCCCGCAGTACCCGGTGGCCGTGGCCGCTGTGCTGCGCGCCGGTTTGGTGGTGGTCAATGTCAACCCGCTCTACACCGCCCGCGAACTGGAATACCAGCTCAAAGACGCTGGTGCCAAAGCCATTGTGATCATCGAGAACTTTGCAGCCACGCTGGACAAGTGCATCGCGCAAACCCCGGTTCAGCATGTGGTGCTGGCGGCCATGGGTGATCGGCTGGGGCCGCTCAAAGGCAGCTTGGTCAACTTTGTTGTGCGCAAGCTCAAAAAGTTGGTGCCCGATTTCAAGCTGCCCCAAGCGGTGCGCTTCAACCAAGCCTTGCGTGTGGGACGGCAACAGGCTTTTCGCAAACCCGAGTTGTTGGCCGATGACATCGCCGTGCTGCAGTACACCGGAGGCACCACCGGCGTGTCTAAGGGGGCCGTGCTGTTGCACCGCAATGTGATCGCCAACGTGCTGCAGTCTGAGGCTTGGAACGCGCCGGTCATGAAACGCATCCCTGCCGGCCAACAGCCCACCAATGTGTGTGCCTTGCCGCTGTACCACATCTTCGCTTTCACCGTGAACATGATGTTGGGCTTGCGCATGGGCGGTAAAACCATCTTGATCCCCAATCCGCGCGATCTGCCTGCGGTGCTCAAAGAGTTGTCGCAACACACTTTTCACAGTTTTCCGGCTGTCAACACCTTGTTCAATGGCCTGGCCCATCACCCCGATTTTGGCCGTGTCAACTGGGCAAACTTGAAAGTGTCTTTGGGGGGTGGCACGGCCGTGACGCCGAATGTGGCCAAGCTCTGGCTGGAGAAAACCGGGTGCCCCATTTGCGAGGGTTATGGCTTGTCAGAAACCAGTCCGTCTGCCAGCTGCAACCCGACCACCAGCACCGAGTTCACTGGCACCATCGGCCTGCCCTTGCCCAGCACTTGGATGAAGTTGCTGGACGACGATGGCCACGAGGTCACCACACCGGGCATGCCCGGCGAGATCGCCATCAAAGGCCCCCAGGTCATGGCCGGTTATTGGCAACGACCCGACGAAACGGCCAAAGTCATGACGCCCGATGGCTTTTTCAAATCCGGTGACGTGGGCACCTTCGACGCCGCGGGTTACTTCAAGATCGTGGACCGCAAAAAAGACATGATGCTGGTCAGTGGCTTCAATGTTTACCCCAACGAAGTGGAAGAGGTCGCCTCTGCTTGCCCGGGTGTGTTGGAGTGCGCCGCCATTGGCGTACCCGATGAAAAAACGGGCGAAGCTGTGAAATTGGTGGTGGTCAAAAAAGACCCGAATTTGACCGAAGCGCAGGTCTTAGCCTATTGCCGCGAGCATTTGACGGCGTACAAACTGCCGCGTTTGATCGAGTTCCGCACTGAGTTGCCCAAAACACCCGTGGGTAAAATTTTGCGGCGTGCATTGCGTGCGCCGGTATGACGGGCTCAAAACGCTGCTGTCTGTTGTGTCTTGGCAGCCTGTGAATCTCCCAAACGCAGTCACAAGCGCCCAAGGCCGTGCGCAGCGGGTGTGCAGCGGCATGGTCCACATGTTGACGGTGGGTCTTGTCAGGGCGTTCAGCCGTTGTGAGTGTGTTCATCGGGTTGATGCCGACCCGCTGGCTCAAGAGGGGCGTTTGCTGCACAGCACAGCCGCTGTTTTGGTGCTTGGCGGCAAGGCCCGGGCTTCATCCCGCTGGGTTGAAGGCGTGCCATGGCGGTGATCGGCATCATGAGTGCCCTGCACGAAGAGCTGTCGGCCGTGCTCGCCATGCTGCCCGACGAGCAGCGGGTCAGCGTGGCAGGGCGCGATTTTTGGGTGGGTCATTGGCAAGGCCATGCGGTGGTGGCGGTGCTCTCACGCATCGGCAAAGTGGCCGCCGCCACCACGGCCACGGTGTTGCTGGAGCGTTTTGCTGCAGACACCGTGGTCTTCACGGGGGTGGCCGGTGGCTTGGGCGAGCGGGTGCAGGTGGGTGATGTGGTGGTGGCCAGCGGCTTCATGCAGCACGACATGGATGCCTCACCGCTGTTTCCCCGCCATGAAGTGCCGCTGTATGGTCGCGCCCGTTTTGTGGCCGATCCGGCTGTTTCTGTGCAAATGGTGTTGGCCGCCCAAGCGGTTCTCAGTCGCTTTGAGCTGCACCTGGGCTCGGCCACAGTGGCCAATTTTCGGCTGGGTGCGCCCCGAGTTCACCAAGGGCTGGTCATCAGCGGCGATCGTTTTATCGCCACTTCGGCTGAACGCCAGGCTTTGCGCTTGCTTGTGCCAGATGCCCTGGCGGTCGAGATGGAGGGCGCAGCAGTGGCGCAAGTGTGCTGGGGCTATGGGGTGCCTTTTGCGGCGCTGCGCACCGTGTCAGACCGCGCCGACGATGCGGCGCACACGGACTTTCAGTGCTTCATCCGCGAAGTGGCCAGCCGCTACAGCCTAGCGATCTTGTCGCAGTGGCTGAGCCAGCGCGCTGCGGCCTGAGCCAGGGCCTTATTTGAGCCAGCCCCGGCGGCGGAAATACCACATGGGCACCACGGCGCTGGCGATCATCATGATCAGGGCAAAAGGGTAACCCCACTTTTGCGACAGCTCGGGCATGTACTGGAAGTTCATGCCGTACAAACTGGCAATCAGTGTGGGCGGCAGCAGTGCCACACTGGCCACCGAGAAAATTTTGATGATTTTGTTTTGGTTGATGTTGATGAAGCCCACGGTGGCGTCCATCAGAAAGTTGATCTTGTCAAACAAAAATGCGGTGTGCGAATCGAGTGAATCGATGTCGCGCAAAATTTGTCGGGCCTCATCAAATTGCTCAGCGTTGAGCATTTTGGAGCGCATCATGAAGCTGACAGCGCGCCGCGTGTCCATGGCGTTGCGCCGGATGCGGCCATTCAAGTCCTCTTGCCGGGCAATCGCCCCCAGCACTTCACCGGCCATGGCATCGGTGACATCGCCCGAAAGCACTTTTTTACCAGCGGTTTCGAGGTGGTCGTAAATGCCCTCCAGCGTGTCGGCCGAGTACTCGGCATCGGCGTCAAACAACTTGAGCAGCACATCTTTGGCATCTTCAATCAAGCCCGGGGCACGGCGCGCGCGCATGCGCAGCAGGCGAAACACCGGCACATCCTCATCATGGACAGAGAACAGCACGCCTTGACTTTTCAGATCGGCATTGTGTTGGTTCAAGATGAAGGCGCAGCGCACGGTTCGGGGTTGGTCCTCTTGGGCAATCAAAAAGTCAGACCGGATGTGCAGCTCGCCGTTGTCTTCTTGGTAAAAGCGGGCCGACTCCTCGATGTCTTCGTCCATCGCGTCTTCCGGGATGAACAGGCCGAAGTACTGTTTGATCCAACGCTTTTCCTCCAGCGTGGGTGACTCCAAATCGACCCAAATCGGCTGAAATCGAGAGAGTTCCTCCAAAGACTCGATTTCTTCTTGAAAAAGTCGGCCGTTCACGAGGGTAAAGATGTTGAGCATGGCGAATCCAAAAATGGCCGGGTGCCAGAACTTCTGTGGGCTGCAAACAGTGGGTGGCAGCGCTCAGAGGGTGGTCAGGGTGCATAAGTTGTTTGAAATCCACCCCTGTGGGTAGTTTGCACGGCCAGATGACACCCGCATGAATGGGCCAATTATCGCACTGCAGCAATGGGGCAATTTGCGCCATGGACGCGCTCTTGGGTGCTTGTCAGGCCCCAACGGGACTTGTTTGAACACGAAGGTCAAAGGGGCAGGCCGTGGGTGTTAAATTCAATCGATTGATTGGCACTGCAAGATGACCCCTCCTTTGACCCCGCAGCGCGAGCGTTGGCTGCTCCTCACGCTGGCCGGTATCCAGTTCACGCACATTCTTGACTTCATGATCATGATGCCTCTGGGGCCGCAGTTCACGGCTTTGTTTGGCATCAGCAACGCCCAGTTCGGATTGCTGGTCGCAGCCTACACCTTGTCTGCGGGCTTGTCGGGCCTGCTGGCCGCCACTTACATTGACCGTTTCAGCCGCAAACAATTGTTGCTGACCCTCTACCCCCTTTTTGGCTTGGCCACTTTGGCCTGCGGTCTGGCACCCGACTACGCCTCCTTGATGGTGGCTCGGGTGGCCGCGGGCCTCTTTGGCGGGGTGTTGTCCGCGCTGGCCCAAACCATCGTGGCCGATGTGGTGCCGTTTGAGCGCCGTGGGCGAGCCATGAGCGTGGTGATGACCGCTTTTTCGGTGTCGACCGTGGCGGGCGTGCCCCTGGGTCTGTTTTTGGCCGCGCAACTCAACTGGCATGCCCCGTTCTTTGGCATCGCCATTTTGGTCGGGCTCTTGACTTGGGGTGCTTGGCGAAGCTTGCCTCGGCTGGATGCGCACTTGCACCACCCCGACAAAACGAGTGTCTGGCGTGGCATCGGCCAAGTCTTGTCGGAGGCGAACCACCTCAAGGCATTTGGGGTGTCAGGCTTGATGATGTTTGCCGGTTTCACGGTCATTCCCTACATCACGATTTATTTACAGTCCAATGCAGGCATGCGGAGCGCCGAGGTGCCTTGGATTTACCTGTGCGGTGGGCTGGCCACTTTGCTCAGTGCGCGCTACTTTGGCCGGTTGACCGACCGGCTTGGCAAGGTCTTTGTGTTTCAGCGGCTGGCCCTGGCCTTGGCTGTGCCTTTGATGGCCACAACTGTGTCCGCAGGTTTGCCATTGTGGGGTTTGCTGATGGTTTCGACCCTGCTGTTCACTGTCATGAGCGGCAGAATGATTCCGGGCATGGCCATGATTTCATCAGCGGTGCAGCCCCGCTTAAGGGGCACATTCATGACCCTGAACTCGGCTGTGCAGTCGGCCTCTATGGGCTTGGCAGCCTTGGTGGGCGGCTTGATCATTGGGCGCGACAGCCAAGGGCATCTGAGCTTTTATTGGCTGGCGGGTTTGTTGGGCGTGGTGGCCAGTTTGCTGAGCGTTTGGTTGGCGGGACGCTTGCAGATGCACGGGACAGAGGTCCGATCCGCTTGATGTCGGTCGCGAGCGTGTCGCAAGACCCGAAAACCGGGGGATGGGCCACTTGGAGCTCAGGCATTGGCCCAAGGGCTCAATGCGCACGATAGCACCGAATGCTGGCTCTGGGTGCATTTAAGCGGTACTTTTCAGGTTTTGCAGGGCGCTGGTTGCTTTTCGAATCGGGGCAGCGCATAGTGGGGCTGAACCACCCGTAAAGTGGCTTCAAAGCCCAGCCTCAGCGAAGCTTTTTCACCCTGACTCTATGGAGACGATGAGCATGAATCTGACCATCAGCGGACACCATCTGGAAGTGACCCCGGCCTTGCGCCAGTACGTCACGGGCAAACTTGATCGCATCACCCGTCATTTCGACCAAGTGGTCGACGTCAAAGTTTTGTTGACTGTCGAAAAGCAGAAAGAAAAGGACAAGCGCCAACGTGCAGAGTGCAATATCCACGTCAAAGGCAGCGACTTGTTCGCACAAAGTGCCCACGAAGACCTCTACGCTGCTGTCGATGATCTGGTGGATAAGCTCGATCGGCAGGTTGTGAAACACAAGGACCGCATCACCGACCACCAACACAGCGCGCCCAAGCGCATGATGTGATGCTCGTTTTGAGCGATTGAGGGCCGCGTTATGCGGCCCTTTTGCTGACTGCGCATGTGCTTTGGGTAGGTGCGCTTTTCGGCCCTGGCCCCCTGATTTGTGTCATGGCCTGTCACCCGTGCGGATCGGGTGCATAATTCGGCCTCGACCATGAACCGACTCTCAACCATATTGCCTGTTGCTCAAGTTCTTGTGGGGGTGGAAGCCACCAGCAAGAAACGTGCATTCGAAGAAGCCGGACTTCTCTTTGAGAATCTCCATGGCTTGTCGCGTGCCCTGGTCACCGACAGCTTGTTTGCCCGTGAGCGACTTGGCTCGACGGGTCTTGGGCACGGTGTGGCCATACCTCACGGTCGTATCAAGGGCCTCAAATCTCCGATGGCCGCCGTGTTCCAACTGGCGCAACCCATTGGTTTTGATGCACCCGACGAACAACCGGTCAACTTGTTGATCTTTTTGTTGGTGCCCGAGGCGGCTACGCAAAAGCACTTGGAGATCTTGTCCGAGATTGCCGAACTGCTCAGCGACACAGCGCTGCGTGAAAATATCAAAAGCAGTGTGGTCCAAACAAGCTTGCACCAATTGATTGCACAGTGGCAATCGGCCCAGACCGTTTGAGCCTTGCCTGCGAGGCCTGCCAGCGATGAAGCCCACCGTCATCAGCGCCGATGTGCTTTTTGAGGACCACCGAGCCCAACTCAAATGGCAATGGTTGGCAGGTCTGGGGGCTTCGGAGCGGCGTTTTGACGAAGTCGCCGTGCGCCAAGCCCGATCAGGCGCAGATTTGGTGGGTTACCTGAACTACATCCACCCCTACCGGGTGCAGATTTTGGGGCCGCGTGAGGTGGCCTATCTGACCGATGCCTCTGCCGAAGACTGCGCCCGGCGCACCGCCCGCATCGTGACCCTTGAGCCCCCCGTCTTGGTGCTGGCCGACGGTCAGGGCGCGCCCGAGGCTTTGTTGGCCATGTGCGAACGGGCTCAAATACCGATGTTCCTGACCCAGCAGTCCTCTGCCTTCGTGATCGATGTGTTGCGGGCGTACCTGTCTAAACACTTTGCTGACCGCACCACCATGCATGGCGTGTTCATGGACATCTTGGGCATGGGTGTGCTGATCACCGGTGAGTCTGGTCTGGGCAAAAGCGAATTGGGCCTGGAGTTGATCTCTCGCGGCAACGGCTTGGTGGCCGACGATGCGGTGGATTTGTACCGCATCAACCAGACCACCGTTGAGGCGCGTTGCCCCGATTTGCTGCAAAACTTGCTGGAGGTGCGCGGCATCGGCTTGCTTGATATTCGCGCCATTTTTGGTGAAACAGCCGTGCGCCGCAAAATGCGGCTCAAATTGATCGTCCATTTGGTGCGCAAAGAGACCTTGGAGCGAGACTACGAGCGCTTGCCTTCAGAGCCTTTGACGCAAGATGTGCTGGGCATACCGATACAAAAAGTGGTGATCCAGGTCATGGCCGGTCGCAACATCGCGGTCTTGGTGGAGGCGGCTGTGCGCAACACCATTTTGCAAATGCGGGGCATAGACACCTACCAAGAGTTCATTGATCGCCAGCGACGCGCCATGGGCTGAGCAGGGTATGCGCCCTCAGCGGGTGGTGGCGGTGCGGTGCGGGCAGGGATTTTGCGTGCAATGGGCGTAAAGACTCAGGGCATGGTCTGCAATGACAAAGCCCTTGGCTTGGGCCACAGCCTGCTGCCGGGACTCGATTTCGGCATCGTAAAACTCCTCGACCCGGCCACAGTCAAGGCACACCATGTGGTCATGGTGTTGGCCCTCGTTCAGTTCGTAGACCGCTTTGCCACTTTCAAAGTGGTTGCGGCTCAGGATGCCCGCTTGTTCAAACTGGGTCAACACGCGGTAAACGGTGGCCAGCCCGATGTCGGCATGCTCCTTGATCAAGTGGCGAAACACATCCTCAGCCGTCATGTGGCGCATCACGCCACTTTGGAAAACCTCCAGGATTTTCAGGCGCGGCAAGGTGGCTTTCAGCCCGTTGTTTTTAAGTTCGTCGATTTGGCTCATGGTGACAGTGGTTTCGGTCGACGCAGCCAGGTGGTGACACACCAACCGCTACAATGAATCGATCATATCGGTATGCCCTCAAACATGACAGCTCGCATGACTTTTCTTTTTTCTGGCCCTCGCTTGGCGACGCTCTTGCTCGCTTTGAGCTTGGTCGGTTGCAGCAGTTTTACTGGGGGCTTAAGTCGAGACGCCTTCAAACCTTTTGTGCCGGAGGTGGTGCAGGGCAATTTTGTCTCCAACGAGCAGCGCCAAGCGCTGAGCCCGGGCATGCCCCGGGCCCAAGTGCGGGAGATTTTGGGCACGCCCTTGATTGCCAGTTTGTTCCACGCTGACCGCTGGGACTACGCTTTCAGCATCCAGCGCCAAGGGGTTGAGCCGCAAAATTTGAGCCTCACTGTTCACTTCAAAGGCGATGTGCTGGACCGGGTTGTCAGCGATGTGTTGCCCAGTGAGGCCGATTTTGCAAACCGCTTGGTCAGACCTCAGGCACGCGGTAAAGTGCCCCTTTTGCAAGCCAGCGAAGAAGACTTGCGTCAATTTGCGCCCGCCGCCAAACCAACGCCAAGCCCAGCGCCGGTCGCACCTCTGCCCGGCCAATACCCACCTCTTGAGCCACCGGTTCGCTGAGTTGGCCAAACGCAAGGCCCATTTTTGGGCGTGATGCCCCTTTGATGATTTCTTTTTAGTCTCCCATTTATGACCCCACAAAAGCTGAAACCCATTGCAGTTGCGGGCGCCTCAGGGCGCATGGGGCACACCTTGATTGAGGCCATTTGGGCTGCGGACGACTGCCATCTGGCGGGTGCTTTGGACATGACGGGCAGCGCCGCGCTGGGTCTGGATGCGGGCGCCTTTTCGGGCCGTGTCACAGGCACGACGGTCACAGACAGCTTGCATGTGGGCTTGCAGGGGGCCTCATGCCTGATTGATTTCACCCGGCCCGAGGGCAGCTTGGCCCACCTCAAAGTTTGCCGTGAGCTGGGCGTACAGGCGGTGATTGGCACCACTGGTTTCACCGATGCCCAAAAATCCGAGATCCGTGACATCGCCCAAGACATCGCCATCGTGATGGCGCCCAATATGAGCGTGGGCGTGAACGTCACCCTCAAGTTGCTGCAAATGGCAGCGCAGGCTTTGTCGACCGGCTACGACATTGAAATCATTGAGGCCCACCACCGCCACAAAGTGGATGCGCCTTCGGGCACGGCGCTCAAAATGGGTGAAGTCATGGCCCAGGCCATGGGCCGTGATTTGAAGCAATGCGCCGTTTACGAACGTTATGGCCACACAGGCGAGCGCGAGGCGTCGAGCATCGGTTTTTCGACCATTCGCGGAGGCGACATTGTGGGCGACCACACCGTGTTGTTTGCAGGCATTGGAGAGCGCATTGAGGTGACCCACAAATCCTCCAGTCGCGCCACCTACGCGCAGGGCAGCTTGCGGGCTGTGCGGTTTTTGGCAGCGCAAAAAAATGGCTTGTTTGACATGTTCGATGTCTTGAATCTGCGCTAAGGCCAAACCAATGCCAGCCATGGGTTTGAACGATTTTTGGCTGCACAGCGATGGGGTCAACCGCGTGTTGGCTTTGATGCTGCTGGCCTTGTCGGTGGGCAGCTGGGTGGTCATCGTATGGAAATGGCGCTTGCTCACGCGTGTGGCGCACGATGTGCCGCGCAGCGTGGCCGCTTTTTGGCAAGCCGCCAGCTTTGACGATGCCCGTCTGCGTGTGGCGCAGTTTGACCGTGAAGCCTGCGTGCTGCCCTTGTTGGACGCCACCTTGCTGCCTTTGGGTGGGACCTTGGCCGCAGCCGGTGAGCGCCACCAGCAACTCACCCGTGTGCTGCGCGAGGCCATGCAGTTGGTTCTGCGGCGTTTGCAATGGGGCCAGGTGCTGCTGGCCACGGCTGGCTCGACCTCCCCCTTTATCGGTTTGTTGGGCACGGTCTGGGGCATTTTCAATGCGCTCAGCGGCATGGCCGATGGTGGCCCTATTCGCATCGAGCAAATCGCAGGCCCTGTCGGCGAGGCATTGGTCATGACCGCTGCCGGTCTGGCGGTGGCGATTCCGGCCGTGCTGGGCTACAACCTGCTGGGGCGGCGCATTGGCCATATCGAGGCCGAGCTTGAGGGCTTTGCCCACGATCTGCGCGCCTTGGCGGCCGACCCCCGGGCTTGACCGACATGGCTTTTGGTCGCCTCTCCAGCCGCCCAAGCGATGCGCCCATGAGTGACATCAATGTCACGCCCTTGGTCGATGTGATGCTGGTGCTGCTGGTCATTTTTATTTTGACAGCCCCTTTGATGACCAGCGCCATTCGGCTTGACCTGCCCCAAAGCGCAGCGGCCCAAGCGGGGGGCTCGCCCCAAGCCATTGTCTTGGTCGTCGATGCCCAAGGCCGGTGGTTTTTGAACGACCAAGCTGTGACCGAAATCGCCTTGCGCGAGCAACTGTCCCAGGCGGCCCGCAGCAATCCCCTGACCGAGTTGGAGTTGCGCGCCGATGCAGCGGTGCCTTACGGCCGGGTGGTCGAGGCCATGGGTTTGGCGCAAAAAGCGGGTTTGAGCCGGATCGGTTTTGTGGCCGAGGTGGTTTCGCCCTGAAGCGGCCCTCTGCTCGCGCGGCTGAGGCATTGCAGCGTCTGTGCCGGGCCAGGACCCACCCAGCCCCTACAATTTGACCTTATGCAAGACAAGTACAACCACCTCGAAGTCGAACCCGCCGCACAGTCCCGCTGGACGGCCCGCGATGCCTACCGCGTCACCGAAGACGCCAGCAAAAAGAAGTTTTACGCCTGCTCCATGCTGCCTTACCCCAGCGGCAAGCTGCACATGGGCCATGTGCGCAACTACACCATCAACGACATGCTCACGCGCAGCCTGCGCATGAAGGGTTTCAACGTCTTGATGCCCATGGGCTGGGACGCTTTTGGCCTGCCGGCCGAAAACGCCGCCCTCAAAAACGGCGTGCCCCCGGCCAAATGGACGTACGAAAACATCGCTTACATGAAGGGGCAACTGCAGGCCATGGGCCTGGCCATCGACTGGTCACGTGAAATAGCCGCGTGCGACCCCGGGTACTACAAGTGGAACCAGTGGCTGTTCTTGAAGATGCTGGAAAAAGGCATTGCCTACCGCAAGACCCAGGTCGTGAACTGGGACCCGGTGGACCAGACCGTGCTGGCCAATGAGCAAGTGATAGACGGCAAGGGTTGGCGCACGGGCGCGCTGGTGGAAAAACGCGAGATCCCGGGCTATTACCTGAACATCACCCAGTATGCGCAAGAGCTGCTCGACCATGTGCAGATCGGCAACCCCAAGGCCACGCTCAAGGGCTGGCCCGACAAAGTGCGGCTGATGCAGGAAAACTGGATCGGCAAGAGCGAAGGCGTGCGTTTCGCTTTCCCGCACAGCATCACAGGCGCGGACGGGGCTTTGATCGGTGAGGGCAAGATGTACGTCTTCACCACCCGCGCCGACACCATCATGGGCGTCACGTTTTGCGCGGTGGCGGTTGAACACCCACTGGCGCTGCATGCGGCTTCTTCTCATCCTGCTTTGGCGGCGTTTTTGGAAGAGTGCAAGAGCGGCGGCACGACCGAGGCCGAGCTGGCCACCCAAGAAAAGAAGGGCATGGCCACGGGTCTGTTCGTCACGCACCCGCTCACCGGAGCACAGGTCGAGGTCTGGGTTGGTAACTACGTGCTCATGAGCTACGGCGATGGCGCGGTCATGGGTGTGCCTGCGCACGACGAGCGTGACTTTGCGTTTGCTTTGAAGTACGCCTTGCCGATTCGGCAGGTCGTGTCCGTCAAGGACCAGGCCTTTGACGACAAGACTTGGCAAGACTGGTACGGTGACAAGCAAAGCTGCAGCTGCGTCAATTCGGGCGAACTCGATGGCCTGAGCCAGAAGGCCGCCGCCCACAAAGTGGCCGAGCTGCTGGCCGCCAAAGGCCTGGGTGAGAAGAAAACCACTTGGCGTTTGCGCGATTGGGGCATCAGCCGCCAGCGCTACTGGGGCACGCCCATCCCCATCGTCCATTGCCCTGAGCATGGCGCGGTGCCGGTGCCTGAAAAAGACCTGCCCGTGGTGCTGCCGCAAGATTGCATCCCCGACGGCTCGGGCAATCCGCTAAACAAGCACGAAGCTTTTCACGCCGGCGTGACGTGCCCGGTGTGCGGCCAAGCCGCGCGGCGTGAGACCGACACCATGGACACCTTTGTGGATTCGTCTTGGTACTTCATGCGGTATTGCGATCCTAAGAATGACCAAGCGATGGTTGCCGATGGTGCCGATTACTGGATGCCGATGGACCAGTACATTGGTGGTGTTGAGCACGCTGTTATGCACCTGCTGTATGCGCGCTTCTGGACCAAGGTCATGCGTGACATGGGTTTGCTCAAAGTGGATGAGCCCTTCACCAAGTTGTTGACACAGGGCATGGTGTTGAACCACATCTATTTCCGACGGAACGAGAAGGGTGGCAAAGACTACTTTCCGCCGCTGGAGGTCACGCCTTCAAATGATGCGCAAGGTCGCATCAAGGGTGGCACGCTGTCCGACGGCACCCAGCTTGAGTACGGTGGTGTTGGCAAGATGGGCAAGTCCGAACGCAACGGCGTCGACCCGCAAGACCTGATCGAAAAATACGGCGCGGACACGGCACGGTTGTACACCATGTTCACCGCGCCGCCCGAGGTGACCTTGGAGTGGAACGACTCGGCCGTGGAAGGCAGCTACCGCTTCTTGCGCCGGGTCTGGAACTTCGCCTTCAAGCACCACGAACTGCTGCGCTCGGCCACGGGCCAAGACCTGAGCCAAGCCGCTTTGGGCGACGCGGCCAAGGCCTTGCGCCGCGAGATGCACTTGGTGCTCAAGCAAGTGGGGTACGACTATGAGCGCATGCAATACAACACCGTGGTGTCGGGTTGCATGAAGTTGCTGAACGCGCTGGAAGACTTCAAACCCGATGGCAGCCCAGGCGATACCGCCGTGCTGTGCGAAGGGGTGTCGATTTTGCTGCGCATGCTCTACCCCGCCTGCCCGCACATCACCGACGAGGTCTGGCAGCAACTGGGTTTGACCAAGGCTGTAGGTGAATTGCTCGACGCGCCGTGGCCCACCGTGGACGAGTCGGCCTTGGCGCGCGAGCAGATTGAATTGATGCTGCAAATCAACGGCAAGCTGCGCGGTGCCATCTGGGTCAGTGCCACGGCAGACAAGGCGCAGATCGAAGCGGCTGCTTTGGCCCATGAAGCCTTCGTCAAGCAGGCCGCAGGTGCCGCGCCCAAGAAGCTCATCGTGGTGCCTGGCCGTTTGGTGAACGTGGTGGTTTGAGCGCATGCAGGCTTTTCTCAAGGCTCGCCGTCACCATTTGCAGGGCTTGCTGGCTCTGGCGGCGGCCACGGGCTTGTCGGCTTGTGGTTTTCAGCTGCGCGGCGCGGGCGATTACGCCTTCAAATCTTTGTATGCCAACTTTTCGAGCACCTCGCCTTTGGGCGTGGAGTTGCGCCGCAACTTGTTGGGCACTGGGCGCATCACGCTCTTGAGCGAACCGCCGCAAATGGCCCAAGCCGATGCCATTTTGGACCTGTTGAGCGAAAGCCGCCAACAGGTGGTGGTGGGCGTCAATGCCTCGGGGCAGGTGCGTGAGTTGCAATTGCGTTTGCGCGTCAAGTTTCGATTGCGCACACCGCAAGGCTTG
This sequence comes from Limnohabitans sp., assembly GCF_044361645.1. GTDB lineage: Bacteria > Pseudomonadota > Gammaproteobacteria > Burkholderiales > Burkholderiaceae_C > Limnohabitans_A. Next base: position 15,598 of record NZ_JBIKIL010000030.1, read on the forward strand.
ACTTTGATCGAGCCGGTGGAGTTGGCGCAACAACGCGATTTGAGTTTCACTGAAACCGCGGCCTTGTCCAAAGAAATCGAACAGGCCATGCTGTACCGTGACATGCAGACCGACATCGTGCAACAAATGATGCGGCGCTTGGCAGCGGTCAAGCCCTTGGCTGGGCCTGCGCCCAAGCCCTGAGAGCCGCCATGCAACTGGCCCTGTCCCAGCTCTCGGCCCACTTGCAAAAAGGCCTGCGCAGCCTGTATGTGATGCACGGCGATGAGCCTTTGATGCAACAAGAGGCAGCCGACGCCGTGCGCACTGCCGCCCGCGCCCAAGGGTTTACCGAGCGCAGTGTGCACACCGTGTCTGGGGCCCATTTCGACTGGAGCGAGGTGCTGGCCGCAGGCGGCTCGCTCAGCCTGTTTGCGGACAAGCAAATCGTCGAAGTGCGCATTCCCTCGGGCAAACCAGGTAAAGAGGGCAGCACCGCTTTGCAGCAATTGGCCGCCTCAGCGCAGGGCAATGACAGCACGCTGAGCTTGCTGTTGTTGCCCAAATTGGATGCAGCCACCCGCAAAGGGGCATGGTTTGAGGCACTGGAAAATGCGGGCGTCTCGCTTCAGATCGATGTGGTGGAGCGCAGTGCCTTGCCGCAGTGGATCGCCCAGCGCCTGCAGCTGCAGGGCCAAAACGTGGCCGCAGGCGAGGAGGGTCAGCGCAGCTTGCAATTTTTTGCCGACCGGGTGGAGGGCAACTTGTTGGCCGCCCATCAAGAGATTCAAAAACTCGGCCTGCTGCACCCGCCGGGTGAGCTCAGTCAGGCCCAAATCGAGTCGGCCGTGGTCAATGTGGCCCGTTACGACGTGTTCAAGCTGTCCGAGGCGGTGTTGTCGGGTCAAGTGGCACGCGTCCAGCGCATGCTCGACGGCCTGCAAGCCGAGGGCGAGGCGGCCGTGCTGGTGCACTACACCTTGGCCGAGGACATCCGCGCCTTGAAGCGGGTGAAAGACGCCATCGCCAACGGCAAACCCATGCCCATGGCGCTGCGCGAGCAGCGGGTGTGGGGCCCGCGTGAACGCTTGTTTGAGCGCGTGCTGCCGCGCATGAGCGAGGCTCGCTTGAATGGTTTGTTGCAAGCGGCGCATCAAGTCGATGGCATCGTCAAAGGCCTGAAGGTGCCCGATTGGCCCCACGATGCTTGGCAGGCCTTGCATCGCCTAGCGGTCCGTTTGTCTCGCTTTTGTGCTGTGCGCTGAATGTCGTGGGTGTTGTCGATTCAGCGGTTCAGCCGCTGACAAGTGGTCTTTTCATGCTTTTCCACAGCGTCGAGCAGGGCTACGGCATCTGCGAAAATATCCGAATGACTGAATTGAACACCGCTGAACACGTCCAAGCACTGGGCAAACAAGCCAAGCAAGCTTCGGCACTGATGGCCCGGGCATCGACGGCCACCAAAAACGCGGCCTTGCGTCATCTGGCTGCTTTGCTGCGCGCCAACACGCAAGCCCTGCAAGCGAGCAACGCCCAAGATCTGGACCGTGCCCGCGCCGCAGGCTTGGCCGAGCCCATGGTGGACCGCCTCAAACTCAGCCCCCAAGTGCTGGAGACCTGTGCCCAAGGCTGTGAGCAGTTGGCCGCCATGCCCGACCTGATCGGTGAAATCATCGGCATGAAGCAAGTGCCCAGCGGCATCCGCGTGGGCCAGATGCGCGTGCCCATTGGCGTGTTTGGCATGATTTTCGAAAGCCGCCCCAACGTCACCATTGAGGCGGCCAGCCTGTCCATCAAGAGCGGCAACGCCTGCATCTTGCGCGGCGGCTCCGAGGCCATCCACTCCAACAAGGCCCTGGCCCAACTCGTCCAACAAGCTTTGCGCGAGAGCGGCTTGCCCGTGGACGCGGTGCAACTGGTGCAAACCACTGACCGCGCGGCGGTGGGCCACCTCATCACCATGCCCCAATATGTGGATGTGGTCATTCCGAGGGGCGGCAAAGGCCTGATCGAGCGCATCAGTGCCGAGGCCAAAGTGCCGGTCATCAAGCACTTGGACGGCAATTGCCACACCTACGTGGACGCGCCTTGCGACATCGACATGGCCGTGAAAGTGGCCGACAACGCCAAAACCCAAAAGTACAGCCCGTGCAACGCCATCGAGGGCCTGTTGGTGGCACGCGCTGTGGCGGCGGAGTTTTTGCCCAAAATCGGGGCCGTGTATGCCGCCAAGGGCGTGGAGATGCGCTGCTGCCCCAAGGCCAAAACGATTTTGAGCCAAGTCACGGGGGCCCAGCTGAAAGACGCGGCCGAGCAAGATTGGTACGAGGAATACCTCGCGCCCATCATCAGCGTGAAAGTGGTCGAGGGTTTAGACGAGGCGATTGCGCACATCAACCACTACAGCAGCCACCACACCGACGCCATCCTGACCCGCGACCACATGCACGCGCAGCGCTTTTTGCGCGAGGTGGACTCGGCCAGCGTCATCGTCAACACCAGCACCCGCTTTGCCGATGGTTTTGAGTTTGGATTGGGGGCCGAGATCGGCATCAGCACCGATAAATTCCACGCCCGAGGCCCGGTGGGCATCGAAGGCCTCACCTCACTCAAATACGTGGTGCTGGGTGATGGCGAGGTCCGTGGCTGATGCCCGATGCCGGTCTGCGCTGATGCCCCAAGTGCATGGCCTGTTAAGGCTGCTGGCTTGCAATCGCGCCATCTGCCCCCAAATGAATCAATTGTTTTTGCCCTTATTTTTGCCTCGTAAAGGTCGCCCATGGTCCCCCACCTCGTCACCGCTTTGACCGGCCCCATCAATGAGTTGGAGCAGCGCATCCTGGACTCCATGCCCGCCATCGAGCGCTGGTTTCGTTTGGAGTGGATGGAGCACACGCCCCCCATTTACACCTCGGTCGACATCCGCAACGCGGGCTTCAAATTGGCCCCGGTGGACACCAATCTTTACCCTGGGGGTTGGAACAATCTGACGCCCGAGATGCTGCCGCTGGCGGTGCAGGCGGCACAAGCGGCCATCGAAAAGATCTGCCCAGAGGCCAAAAACCTGCTGATCATTCCCGAAAACCACACACGCAACACCTTTTACCTGAGCAATGTGGTGCAGTTGCAGCGCATCTTCCACATGGCGGGCCTGAATGTGCGTTTGGGCTCGATCAACCCTGAGATCAAGGAAAGCACCACGATTGAGTTGCCCAATGGCGAAAGCGTGACTTTGGAGCCCGTGGTGCGCAGCCAGCACCGATTGGGCCTGAAAGACTTTGACCCTTGCACCATTTTGCTGAACAACGACTTGTCGGCGGGTGCCCCGGGCATCTTGGAAGAGCTGCATGAGCAATTCCTGCTGCCGCCTTTGCACACGGGCTGGAGCGTGCGGCGCAAGACCAAGCACTTTGAGTGCTATGAAGAAGTCGCCAAACGCTTTGGCAAGTTGCTGGGCATCGACCCTTGGCTGATCAACCCCATGTTCAGCCAATGTGGCGATGTGAACTTTGCCGAAGGCACGGGCATGGATTGCCTGCGCAGCAATGTGGATGCGCTGCTCACCAAAACCAAGCGGAAATACAAAGAGTACGGCATCAACGAAAAGCCGTTTGTGGTGGTCAAAGCCGACAACGGCACCTATGGCATGGGCATCATGACGGTGCGCGATGTGAGCGATCTGGACGCGCTGAACCGCAAGACCCGCAACAAGATGAACGTCATCAAAGACGGCCAGACGGTGAACGACGTGATCATTCAAGAAGGCGTGTTGACCAACGAGCGCATCAACGACGCGGTGGCCGAACCCGTGGTCTACATGATGGACCGCTATGTGGTGGGCGGTTTTTACCGCGTGCACGCCGAGCGCGGGGTCGATGAAAACCTGAACGCCCCCGGTGCCAGCTTTGTGCCCCTGGCTTTTGCAGACGCGCCGCACCTGCCCCAGCCGGGCGTCAAACCCGGAGCCAGCGTGCCCAACCGCTTTTACATGTATGGCGTGATCGGCCGTTTGGCCATGCTGGCGGCCAGTTACGAACTCGAAGCCACCGACCCCGAGGCCGAGGTGTACGACTGAAGAGGGTGTTTTTGGCGTTTGGGCGGCCTGAAATCTACGATTGAGGTGATTTCAGGCCTTGTTTTTTTTGAAGTCGTCAAAAGTTGCTGCACTGCAACATATTTGCAATGGGGCCATGACAGATCGGCAAGGGTGAGCGCAAAATGGGCTGCATCTCAGCCACCTGGCCTGACTTTTGTCAGGCTGCTTTTTTTGTGTCCTCAACAAAATCCTCACTCGCCGCCCTGACCTTGGGCGCCATAGGCGTGGTTTACGGCGACATCGGCACCAGCGTGCTGTACGCCATGAAAGAGGTCTTTGGCTCCGGCCATGTGCCCTTCACACACGACAACGTGTACGGCATCCTCTCCATCTTTTTCTGGACCCTGACCACCATCGTGTCGGTCAAGTATGTGGTGCTGGTGCTGCGGGCCGACAACCACGGCGAGGGCGGTCTGGTGGCCATGCTGGCGCTGGCCTCGCAATCGGTCAAAGACAAACCCCAGCTGCGCAAGGTGTTGCTGATCGTGGGCATCTTTGGCACCTGCTTGTTTTACGGCGACGGGGTCATCACCCCCGCCATTTCGGTGCTGTCTGCAGTAGAAGGCTTGGAGGTCATTTCTCCCACGTTCAAAAAATATGTCATTCCCCTCACGCTGGTGATCCTCTTTGGGCTGTTTTGGGTGCAAAAGCGCGGCACGGCGGGCATTGGCAAATTCTTTGGGCCCATCACCTTGATTTGGTTTGCCACCATCGCGGTGCTGGGTGTGTCGCACATCGTGCACCACCCGGAGATTTTGCTGGCCATCAGCCCCCACTACGCCTTGGGCTTCATGTGGGCCAACCCCGGGACCACCTTCATCATTTTGGGGCGGTGGTCTTGTGCGTCACGGGTGGCGAAGCGCTGTACGCCGATTTGGGCCACTTCGGTAAAAAACCGATCCGACTGGCCTGGTTCAGCGTGGTCATGCCTTGCCTGACCTTGAATTATTTTGGCCAAGGCGCTTTGCTCTTGGCCGAGCCCGAGGCCGTGAAAAATCCGTTTTTCATGATGGCCCCCGACTGGGCCTTGCTGCCCTTGGTGGGCCTGGCCACCATGGCCACGGTCATCGCCTCGCAAGCCCTGATTTCCGGCGCTTTCAGTGTGACCAAACAGGTGATCCAGCTGGGTTATCTGCCGCGCCTGCAGGTGCTGCACACCAGCGAGACCGATACCGGCCAGATTTACATGCCTTTTGTGAATTGGGGTCTGTTTGTGGCCATCGTGCTGGCCGTGATCATGTTCAAGTCGTCGAGCAACCTGGCTGCGGCTTACGGCATTGCCGTGTGCACTGACATGCTGATCACCACGGTGCTGACTTTCTTTGTGATCCGCTATTCCTGGAAGCTGCCGCTGGCGCTGTGCATCGGTGCAACAGGCTTCTTCTTTGTGGTCGACTTGGCGTTTTGGGCGTCCAACATGTTCAAGCTGTTCGACGGTGGCTGGTTCCCTCTGCTCATTGGCGCGGCCGTGTTCACCCTGATGCTGACCTGGCACGACGGGCGACGTTTGCTCAACGACTCTTTGCGTTCGGACACCTTGCGCCTGACGGATTTTCTGGAGGCAGTGTTCATTTCGCCGCCCACACGGGTGGGTGGCACGGCCGTGTTCCTCACGGCTGAGGCGGGTTCGGTGCCCAACGCTTTGCTGCACAACCTGAAGCACAACAAGGTTTTGCACGAACGCAACCTGTTTGTCACGGTGCGCAGCCACGAGGTGCCGCGCATCGACGCCCAGCAGCGCTTAGATGTGACACCGCTGGGGCATGACTGCTGGCAAGTCATCGTCAACTATGGCTTCAAGGACAACCCGGATTTGCCGAGCGCGCTGACCAAAATCCAGGGCGAGGGCTACAAGTTGGACCCGATGACGACCAGCTATTTCCTCTCGCGTGACATCGTGATCCCCACCATTGGCGGTGGCATGGCCCCTTGGCGCGAAAAGCTCTTTGCCCAGATGCACCACAACGCCAGCGGCGCGGCCGCGTTTTTGAACCTGCCGACCAATGCGGTGGTCGAGCTGGGCTCCAAAATCGAAATTTAAGGCCCCGTGCTCACCACCCATTTGCTCTACCTGCACGGCTTCAGGTCTTCGCCACAGTCGGCCAAGGCCCAAACCATGGCCCAGCGGGTGCAGGCCTTGCACCCCGGTGTGCGCTGGTGGTGCCCGCAGTTGCCCGCTTCTCCCGCGCAAGCGATGGCGCTGTTGCTGCAGGGCACAGCCGCCTGGCCGCGCGAGCAGATGGCGGTCATGGGTTCATCGCTCGGTGGCTTTTATGCCGCTTGGCTGTCGGCGCAGCTGGGTGTTCCTGCGGTGTTGATCAACCCGGCCGTGCACCCTTCGCGCGATTTGGCGCGTTACATCGGTGAGCACCCGGTTTGGCAAGACCCGGCGCAAAGCATCTTTTTTGAGCCAGGCTATGTGCAAGAGCTCCAAGTGCTGGAAAGTCAGCCCTTACCAACTTGCCCGCTCACACTGAGCTTGATCGCCAAGGGCGACGAGGTGCTGGATTGGCGCGAAATGCTGGCCCGCCACCAAGCTGGGCAGGTGTGCCTGATCGAGGGAAGCGACCATGCCCTGAGCGATTTTGACGCGCATTTGCCCCAAATCTTTCAATTTCTGCAGCTGGCTTGAGGCGCACCGGGCCGAATGCCCGGGTGGCATGGGAAAATGCGCTGCATGTACGTATTATTTGAAGATGCCGGCAAATTCATGGCCGGCCGCATCCTGTCTGAAGCCGAGGCCTCGGCGCAGGTCGAACTCGATTCGGGCAAACGGGTCAAGGTCAAATCAGCCCAGATGCTGCTGAAGTTCGACAAACCGGCCCCGGCCGCCTTGCTCAGCGCTGCCGCCGCTTTGAGCCAGACCATCGAGCTGGAGCTGGCCTATGAATGCGCCTCGGACGAAGAGTTCGGCTTTGGCGACCTGGCCCAAGACTACTTCAGCACCAGCGCCAGCACCACCGAGCAAGTGGCGGCTTTGCTGCGTTTGCACGATGCCCCGCATTACTTCCGCAAAGGCAGCAGCAAAGGGCGTTTTCGCAAAGTGCCGCCCGAGATCGTGCAGCAGGCCTTGCTGGCCATCGAGAAGAAAAAGCAGGTTCAGGCCCAAATTGAAGCCTGGTCGGCCGAGCTGATGGCCGGCAGCTGCCCAGCCCCAGTTCGCGAGCAGCTTTACAAAATTTTGTTCCGGCCCGACAAAAACACACCCGAATACAAGGCCGTGGTCGAGGCCAGCAAAGGCAGCCAGACCGCCCCTTTGGATTTGTTGCAATTCGCCGGGGCCATTGACTCGCCTTGGGATTTCCATTGGCAACGGTTTTTGTTTGATCTGTTTCCCAAGGGCACGGGCTTTCCAGTTTTGCAAGCGCCCGCCATCGCCGACGACTTGCCGCTGGCCCCGGTGCAAGCGTTTTCAATTGACGACTCGCACACCACCGAGATCGACGATGCCTTGTCTCTGCAAGGCCTGGGTACGGGCAGTGTCACGGTGGGCATCCACATCGCCGCGCCCGGCTTGGCCGTGGCACCCGGCAGCGCCATCGACCAGCTGGGCCGCGCCCGCCTGTCCACCGTCTACATGCCAGGCTACAAAATCACCATGCTGCCCGACAGCGTGGTGCAGGCCTACACCTTGATGGAGGGGCGGGACTGCCCGGCCGTGTCGCTTTACGTGACCTTCAGCGAAGACACGCTGGAGGTGCAAAGCTCGCAGACCCGCATTGAGCGGGTACACATTTTGGCCAACCTGCGACACGACCAGCTGGACGAGCGCATCACCCGCGAGTGGCTGGAGGGCGAAGACCCCAGCGACCACGCCGATGTGCCCGTGAGCCGCGACACCTTGGGGTTTTTCTGGCGTCTGGCCCAGACCCTGAAAGCGCGACGCGAAGTGGTGCGCGGCAAGCCCGAGAACTTCAACCGCCCGGACTACAGCTTCAAGCTCGAGCGCGACAGCAACGACACACCACCGACGGGGGACGAGACGGTCTTGATCGGCACGCGCAAGCGCGGCGCGCCGCTTGACTTGATGGTGGCCGAGGCCATGATTTTGGCCAACAGCACCTGGGGCCAGTGGATGGCGCAATTGGGCGTGCCCGGCATTTACCGCAGCCAGGCCAGCCTGGCACCCGGCGTCAAAGTGCGCATGGGCACCAAAGCGCTGCCGCACGCGGGCATTGGCGTGCCCAGCTATGCGTGGAGCACCTCGCCGCTGCGCCGTTACACCGACCTGGTCAACCAGTGGCAAATCATCGCCTGCGCCCAGCAAGGTGCCACGGCCGCATTGGCAGCACCCTTCAAGCCCAAAGACGCCGAGTTGTTCTCCATCATCAGCGGCTTTGATGCGGCCTACAGCGCCTACAACAGCGTGCAGGCGAGCATGGAGCGCTATTGGACGCTGCGCCACGTGCAACAGCAAGGCCTGCAGGAGTTGGACGCCAGCTTGGTCAAAGAGATGGGCGGCGGCATTTGGTTGGTGCGGGCCGAGACCTTGCCCTTGACGTTCAGCGTGATGGGCGCGCAGAGCTTGCCCAGAGGGGCCCGGGTGCGCGTGAAACTGGCCGATGTGGACCTGATGGCGCTGGACGTGCGCGGCACCGTGCTCGCGCATTTGGATGCCCAGCAGACCGATGCCAGTCACGCCGATCAGGCCGAGGAAGCCATGCAAGCTGAGGATGAGGACGAGGACAATTTGTCCGCAGGCCCGGTCACCATCGCGCTGGACCTGAGCGAGCCCACCTCAGACGCTTGAAGCTGAGCCCAAGCCCTGTTTGCACGAGCACGCCCAATGCCCAAACTTTCAGCGAAAGAAACCTGTTGCATGCGCGCACTGGGCCGCTGGTTGTTGCTGCTGCTGTGGGCGCTGCTTGGCTTGCAGTTGTTTTTTGTGCTGCGCATTGTGAGCATGAATTGGATAGCCCCTGAGTCCACCAGCTTCCAACGCTCGCAGGCCTGGCGCATCGTGTGGCGCGATGGTCAATTGCCTTGGCGTCAGGACTCGGTGAGTCTGGCTGCGATGGCCAAAAGCTTGCAACGGGCGGTGATCGCCTCGGAGGATTCGGCTTTCACCCAACACTCGGGTATTTGGTGGCAGTCACTCGAAAATGCTTGGGAAAAAAACAACCGTGCCAAAGCCCAGGCCGAAAAGCGCGCGCAGCGCCAAGCCGACAAACCAGTCGCCGTCAAAATCGTTGGCGGTTCGACCATCAGCCAGCAACTGGCCAAAAACTTGTTTTTATCCGGCGAGCGCACCCTGCTGCGCAAAGCCCAAGAAATGGTGCTGGCCTTGACCCTGGAATTGCTGCTGAGCAAGTCGCGCATTTTAGAAATTTACCTCAACAACGTGGAGTGGGGTGAAGGCGTCTTTGGTGCCGAGGCGGCGGCGCAGCACTACTTTGGCAAAAACGCTGCCCGCCTGAACGCTTGGGAGTCGGCGCGCTTGGCGGTCATGCTGCCGCGCCCGCGCTACTTTGAAAAACTGGCGAAGTCGGCCTATCTGGCGCGGCGTGCCGAGACCATCATGGCCCGCATGAACGACGTGGTGCTGCCTTGAGCCTGAGCACACCCCCCCCGCCGACGCAGCGCATCTTGGGCATTGACCCTGGTTTGCAGACCACAGGCTTTGGCTTGATTGACATCACCGGCTCTCGCTTGCAGTACGTGGCCAGCGGCGTGATCGAGACCCTCCGCGAGGACATGGGCAATTTGCCCGCCCGCCTCAAGGTGATCTATGACGGCATCCGCGAAATCAACGCACGCTACCAGCCCGATATGGCCTCGGTCGAGATTGTGTTCGTCAACGTCAACCCGCAAGCCACCTTGCTGTTGGGCCAAGCGCGCGGCTGCGCCGTCACGGCGCTGGTGTCGTGCGGCTTGCCGGTGGCCGAGTACACCGCATTGCAAATGAAACAATCGATCACCGGCCAAGGCCGTGCGGCCAAATCGCAAATCCAAGAAATGGTCAAGCGCTTGCTGCAATTGCCGGTGTTGCCTCGGCAAGACGCGGCCGATGCCTTGGGGATGGCGATCACCCACGCCCACGCCAGCCCCTCCATGAATAAATTGGCCGCGCAAGGGGTTCTGAGCCGCAAAACCCACGGGATGTTCAAGGGTGGGCGTAACCACTGAGCGCAAGCCCGGCGCGCTGACGGTTGCCGCTGGGCCCTGGGTGGGGCCTTGGTTCAGCTGGGGGTGTAAGCCAAGCGCACATAGATGGGTGCGAAGGCTTCTGCTTGGGTGATGTCGATCAAGGTCTCTTTGGCCAATTCCAGCAAGGCGATGAAAGTGACCACCAAGACCGGCACGCCCAAACTTGGGTCAAACAGGTGTTCAAACGCCACAAACTTGCGCCCCTGCAAGTGCTTGAGCACCAGAGTCATGTGTTCGCGCACGCTCAAGGCTTCGCGGCTGATTTTGTGGTGTTGTACCAAGTTGGCGCGTTTCAAAATGTCTCGCCAAGCCGATTGAAGCTCGTTCATGTCCACTTCGGGCAAACGCGGCTGCAGGCTTTGCTCGATGTAGACATGGGCTTGCAAAAAATCGCGCCCCTGTTGAGGAACGGCATTGAGCTGCATAGAAGCCAGTTTCATCTGCTCGTATTCGAGCAGACGGCGCACCAGTTCTGCGCGAGGGTCTTCGTGTTCCGGCCCTTCGGCCATTTTTCGGGGGGGCAATAACATGCGCGATTTGATCTCGATCAGCATGGCCGCCATCAGCAGGTATTCGGCGGCCAACTCCAAGTTGCGCTGGCGGATTTCATCGACATAGCTCAGGTACTGGCGCGTCACGCCCGCCATGGGGATGTCCAAAATGTTGAAGTTTTGCTTGCGGATCAAATACAAAAGCAAATCGAGCGGGCCCTCGAAAGCCTCTAAAAAAACCTCCAGCGCATCCGGTGGAATGTACAAGTCGCTGGGCATGGCGAACAGGGGCTCGCCATACAAGCGCGCCAGCGCCACTTGGTCCACCACCCCAGGCATGCTCGCAGGGCTGGTGGCATCGGGCAAGCTGTGGACAGTGGAGAGACGCGCTGCGTTCATGACCTGTGGTTGCGGTTTTCAAATTGGGGGGTAAGCACAAACGCTTGACTGCCCAGTGCTGCAGCTCAGTGCGCCAGACCTGTTGGCCAGCCTTATGCCAAGGTTTGGTAAACGTAGGGTTTTTGTGCCACGCGGGCCTGGTTGAATTCGGCTTGCACCGCGCGGTCCACAGCCTTGTCCCACAACAAGCTGCGACCTTGTCGCTGCTGCGCCTCCAGTTCGGGGCGCTGGGCCTTCAACTGGTCAATGAATTGGGTGGTGTCTGAGGCGTAATCGGGGCGGCGAAAAAAGGACATGGGGGCAATCTGTGCAAGGCTCAAACGAGAGCCTGGTGGGCGAGGGTTAACTCGGGTGAATCGGCTCATTTTAACGGGCTGGCGAGGCGGTCAGCTCAATGGCGCGGTCCAAACCGCTGCTTAAGCTGGGCTGCAAATGGCCTTGCAGTTGCTCCAGCAGACCGCTGCGCTGGGCCATGTCCAGAGGCTGGTGGTTCAGTCCGCAGACAATCAGGGCGACATTTTTTTTGCGGCAGGTCTTGATCAAGCTCATCAGCGCGTCCGCACCCGAGGAATCGATGTAGATCACGTTTTTCAAGTCCACCACCAACGCGGGTGCGTTGATCTTGTCCTCAATGGCCTCGAGCAATTTGACCGCGCCGAAAAACACCGCCCCGTACAAGCGCCAAGCCTGCACACGGTGCGCCAAGCCGGCCAAGCTCGGTTGTTCGGCAGGGCCCACGCTTTCACTGCGGCTCAGGCTGGAGATGCGGTAGATGAACGTCAGGCAGGCCGCGACCAAACCGACCTCGACAGCCACCGTCAGGTCAAACACCACAGTCAGGAAAAACACCGACAACAAGGTGATGCGGTAAGGCATGCGGTATTGGCGCAGGTGCCAAAACTCGCGCCATTCGCCCATGTTCCAAGCCACAAACATCAAAATGGCCGCGAGCGCCGCGAGCGGGATGTGCCCGGCCAGTGGCGCGGCCAACAGCACCACGGCCAGCAAGGTGAGCGAATGCACCATGCCCGATATCGGGGTGGTGCCACCGCTTTTGATGTTGGTGACGGTGCGCGCGATGGTGCCGGTGGCCGGCATGCCGCCAAAAAAGGGCGTGACAAAATTGGCCACGCCTTGGGCCATCAGCTCTTGGTTGGGGTTGTGGCGGTCGCCGATCATGCCGTCGGCAATGCGCGCGCACAACAGCGATTCAATCGCCCCCAGCAAGGTCAGCGTCAAGGTTGGCATGAGCAAAAAGCGTGCACTGTCCCAGCTGAACTCGGGCCACACAAAGCCAGGCAAGGCAGACGGGATGCCACCAAATTTGCTGCCAATGGTCTCCACGGGCAGGTTCAGCAACCACGTGAGCAGCGTCGCAAACACCAGCGCCACAATGGAGCCGGGCAACATGCTGGCCCAGCGGTAAGGTGTGCCGCTCAAGCGTTTGCTTACGCGCAGCCACCCCACCACCAGTGACAAAGAGGCCAAGGCCAGCAGCAGCGCTGGCCAATTGATGGTGTGCAAACTGTGCCACAAGGCGTTCAAAATACCAAAAAAATCAGCCGGCATGCTGACCACTTGGAGGCCCAAAAAATCTTTGATTTGCGACAAGATGATCAGCACCGCGATGCCGTTGGTAAAACCAATGACCACGGTGACAGGGATAAAGCGGATCAAGGAGCCCAGCCGAAACAAGCCCATTAAAAACAGCAACACGCCCGACATGGCAGTGGCCAAGATCAGGTTGGCCAGGCCATAGCGCTCCACGATGCCGTAGACGATGACGATGAACGCGCCTGCAGGGCCGCCGATTTGCACCCGGCTGCCCCCCAAAGCAGAGATCAAAAAGCCCGCGATGATGGCGGTGAAAAGACCGGCTTCGGGTTTGAGGCCCGAGGCAATGGCAAAGGCCATGGCCAGGGGCAGGGCCACCACGCCAACGGTCAGGCCAGCCCCCACATCTTGGCCGAAGCGTTCGCGGTTGTAGCCATGCAAGCTGTCGAGCAAACGAGGGCGAAAAAAATGCACAGTTTGCATCTTGACCATGGGCGTCTCGTGGTTATTTTTATAGGCAAATTATGCGGCACGCCAGCGCAGGTCGGCCAGCAGGGGCCGCAGACACAGCAGCCACAGCAAAGCCGCCAAGGGCACGGTGGTGATGTAGCCCCAGTATTTGAAGCCCAACGCCCCCATCAGCCCACCCAGAAAAAAGCCCAGCACCAAGCTCAGCTGCACCCGAAGGCGTTGTCGGTTGGCGCGCACCGGGGTTCCGGGCTGGCTGCGGTTCATGTACAAGAGTTTGCCCAGCTCGATGCCCAAGTCGGTCACCAAGCCGGTGATGTGGGTGGTGCGGATTTCGGCCTTGGAAATTTTGGTGATGACGGCGTTTTGCAAGCCCATGATGAAGCACAGCAAGACCACCGTGAGCGGCACAAACAGCTGCGACCAAGCTGCAATGGCCGCGCCAAACAGCCCGAACACCAGCAAGGCCCCGGATTCGAGCAGAAGTGGCAGTCCGTAGCTGCTGCGCAGTTGCTGACGCAGGCCCCAGTTGACCAGCACGGCGGTGCACATGGCCCCGGCCATAAAGGCCAGCAAGCACACGAGGCCTGCCAGCGCCAAGGTGATGTTGCCCAACACCAGGTCATCGGCCACCGAAGACACGATGCCAGTCATGTGCGAGGTGTAACTGCCCACCGCCAAAAAACCACCCGCGTTGGTGGCCCCGGCCACAAAGGTCAGCACCAGGCCCAGTCGCAGATTGGCCTCAGGGCTTCGCTGCACATCGGTCCATCCGCGGATCAGAGGGAACATGTGCAGTGTGCTCGTGTGCAGGCGTTTCAGTGGATGCGCATGCCGGGCTTGGCGCCCGGCCAGGGGTGCAGCACGTAAATGCCTGCATCGGTTTTGTCGTCGGCGTGGCTGGCGGCCAGCACCATGCCCTCGCTCACGCCAAACTTCATCTTGCGCGGCGCCAAGTTGGCCACCAGCACCGTGAGTTGGCCGATCAGGTCTTCGGGCTTGTACATGCTGGCGATGCCGCTGAACACGTTGCGCAGGATGGGACGTCCTTGTGAGTCCGGGCCTTCACCCACGTCCAGCGTCAGGCGCAGCAGCTTGACCGAGCCTTCCACCGGCTCACAGTTGACGATCTGGGCGATGCGCAGGTCCACCTTGGCGAAGTCGTCGATGCTGATCGCGGGCGCGATGGCTTCGCCACCGGGGATCAGCTTTTCTTCCACCACGGCAGGTGGCTCGAACAGGGCTTCGAGTTGTTCGGGGGTGACGCGCTGCATCAGGTGTTGGTAGGTGTGGATGGTGTGGCCCGCACCCAGCAGGTTTTGCGCTTGCGCAAAGCTCAAGGGCGGGACGTTCAAAAAGGCCTCGACCTGCACGGCCAATGCGGGCAGCACGGGTTTGAGTTGCAGACTCAGCAAGCGGAAGGCTTCAATGCAAGCTGTGCACACGTCGTGCAAGCGTGCGTCTTGACCGACTTGTTTGACCAAATCCCAAGGTTTGTTTTGGTCCACATAGCTGTTGACCTTGTCGGTCAGCAGCATGATTTCGCGCAAAGCTTTGGCGTATTCGCGCTCTTCGTAGAACGCAGCAATGCTTGGCGTGGCGGCTTGCAAGGCCGAGAGCAAGGCTTGGCCGTCGGCGCTGACGCTGCCCAACTGGCCGCCAAAACGCTTGGCGATGAAACCCGCCGAGCGCGAAGCGATGTTGATGAATTTTCCGATCAAATCGCTGTTCACCCGCGCCATGAAGTCCTCGGCATTGAAGTCGATGTCTTCGTTGCGGGCTGAGAGTTTGGCCGCCAGGTAGTAGCGCAGCCACTCGGGGTTCATGCCCAGGCTCAAATACTTGAGCGGGTCCAGGCCCGTGCCCCGGCTCTTGCTCATCTTCTCGCCGTTGTTCACCGTCAAAAAGCCGTGCACGTTGACCTTGTTGGGCGTCTTGCGGCCCGAGAAGTGCAGCATCGCGGGCCAAAACAGCGTGTGGAAGGTCACGATGTCTTTGCCGATGAAGTGGATCTGCTCCAGATGGGGGTTGGCCATGTAGGCGGCGTAATCTTCGCCGCGTTTGTCCAGCAGGTTTTTCAGTGACGCCAAGTAGCCTACAGGTGCGTCCAGCCAGACATAAAAGTACTTGCCCGGTGCGTCGGGGATTTCGATGCCGAAGTAAGGCGCGTCGCGTGAGATATCCCAATCGCCCAAGCCTTCGCTGGTCGTGCCGTCGGGGTTGGTGCGCACCGAAAACCACTCTTTGACCTTGTTGGCCACTTCGGGTTGCAGCTTGCCGTCTTGCGTCCACTGGCTCAAAAACTCAACGCAGCGCGGGTCGGACAGCTTGAAGAAAAAGTGCTCCGAGGTTTTGAGCTCAGGCGTGGCGCCTGACAGGGCCGAAAACGGGTTGATCAGGTCGGTCGGGGCATAGACTGCGCCACACACCTCGCAGTTGTCGCCGAACTGGTCTTTGGCGTGGCACTTGGGGCACTCGCCTTTGATAAAACGGTCGGGCAAGAACATGTTCTTTTGTGGGTCAAAGAACTGCTCGACCGAGCGCACCTCAATCAGCGAGCCGCCGTTGGCCAAGGGAATGTCGCGCAGGTCGCGGTAAATTTGGCGGGCCAGCTCATGGTTTTCCGGCGCGTCGGTGCTGTGCCAGTTGTCGAACTGGATGTGAAAGCCGTCCAGATAAGGCTTGCGGCCCGCCGCGATGTCGGTCACAAACTGCTGCGGCGTTTTGCCGGCTTTTTCGGCGGCGATCATGATGGGCGCGCCATGCGTGTCGTCAGCACCCACAAAGTTCACTTGGCTGCCCTGCATCCTTTGATAACGCACCCAGATGTCGGCCTGGATGTATTCCATGATGTGGCCGATGTGGAAATGGCCGTTGGCGTAGGGCAGGGCGGTGGTGACGAAGAGTTGGCGGGGCGCTTCTTGAAGACCGTTATGGGCAGGCATGGTGGGGCAGTTTGTAGGGGAATCGGTGATTTTAGGGTGTATGGCCAGTCTTGTCGGTAAACTTCGGCCCATTCAAGAAAGTGACCATGGCGACCACCGAACAACTCATCCAAGCCCTGCAAGCCGTCATCGACCCGAACACGGGCAAAGATTTCGTTTCCACCAAAACGCTGAAGAACCTGCAAGTCGAAGGCGGCGATGTGTCGTTTGAAGTGGAGCTGGGTTATCCGGCCAAGAGCCAGATTCCCGGCATTCGCCAAGCGCTGATTGCGGCTGCCAAGGGCGTGGCGGGCGTGGCCAACGTGTCGGCCAACGTGACCAGCAAGATCACCGCCCACAGCGCTCAGCGCGGCGTGGCGCTGCTGCCGCAGGTGAAAAACATTGTGGCCGTGGCCTCGGGCAAGGGCGGCGTGGGCAAGAGCACCACCGCCGTCAACTTGGCGCTGGCGCTGGCTGCCGAGGGGGCCAAGGTGGGCCTGCTGGACGCCGACATTTACGGCCCCAGCCAGCCCATGATGATGGGCATTGAAGGCCGACCCGAAAGCGAAGACGGCCAGACCATGGAGCCGATGGAGAACTACGGCGTGCAGGTCATGTCGATTGGTTTCTTGGTCAATCAGG
>NZ_JBIKIL010000137.1:0-9692 GCF_044361645.1 Limnohabitans sp.
AGAGCGTCGC
Source organism: Limnohabitans sp. (assembly GCF_044361645.1). Taxonomy (GTDB): domain Bacteria; phylum Pseudomonadota; class Gammaproteobacteria; order Burkholderiales; family Burkholderiaceae_C; genus Limnohabitans_A. The sequence goes on from NZ_JBIKIL010000137.1 coordinate 11, forward strand.
AACACGGCCTACCACGAATCGGGCCACGCGCTGATTGGCAATCTCTTGCCCAAGTGTGACCCGGTGCACAAGGTCACCATCATCCCCCGTGGCCGCGCCCTGGGTGTGACCATGAGCCTGCCTGAAAAAGACCGCTACAGCTTTGACAAAGAGTTCATGCTCAACCAAATCAGCATGTTGTTCGGAGGACGCATTGCCGAAGAAGTGTTCATGAACCAAATGACCACGGGCGCGAGCAATGACTTTGAGCGTGCCACCTCGATTGCCCGCGACATGGTGATGCGCTATGGCATGACCGACGCGCTGGGCCCCATGGTCTACGCTGAAAACGAGGGCGAGGTGTTTTTAGGCCGCTCGGTCACCAAGACCACCAACATGAGCGAAGCCACCATGCAAAAGGTGGACTTGGAGGTGCGCCGCATCATCGATGCGCAATACAGCCTGGCCCGCAATCTGATCGAAAGTCACAGCAGCCAAATGCACGCCATGGCCAAGGCCTTGCTGGAGTGGGAAACCATCGACAAAGACCAAATCGCTGACATCATGGCGGGCCGCGACCCTTTGCCGCCCAAGGACTGGACACCCCGCAATCCCCCATCGGGTGGCAACAGCGGCGGTGCAAACCCAGTGGTTCAGCCAGAGCCTGCCACCACCGCAGCTTGATGGCGCAAGGCTTGCGCAGCCGGTCAACGGGGCCTTCGGGTCCCGTTTTTTATGCTTCTTTTGTATTGGTTTGATTTGGCCTGAGCATGCATTGGCAAACCACCCGTTTTAATTTGGATCTTTCCATCCCCATGGTGATGGGCATTGTGAATCTGACCCCCGACTCCTTTTCAGACGGCGGCCAGCATGCGCAGGGCTCAACGGCTTTGCGTCACGCAGAACGGCTGTTGCGCGAAGGTGCAGGCATTTTGGACGTGGGGGCTGAATCCACCCGTCCAGGTGCCCAACCCGTGGCGCTGGCGCAAGAGTTGGCGCGATTGCTGCCCTTTTTGCGTGAGGCGGTTCGCTGGCAAGTGCCGATTTCAGTCGATACCTACAAGCCTGAGGTGATGCAGGCCGCTTTGGACTTGGGTGTGGACATCGTCAATGACATCTGGGCCTTGCGCCAGCCGGGTGCCCTGGAGGTGGTGGCGGCGCATGCGTCATGCGGGATTTGTTTGATGCACATGCACCGCGAACCACAGACCATGCAAATGGACCCTCTGCGTGGTGATGTGCTGGCCGCGGTCACAAGCTTTTGGTCCGAGCGCATTCAGGCCTTGCAGGCCATGGGGGTGCACCGCAATCGCTGGGTGCTGGACCCAGGCATTGGTTTTGGCAAAACCGTGGCACAAAACTTCCAGCTGCTGGCCCGCCAATCTGATTTGCTGCAAGCGGGAAGGCCCTTGTTGGTGGCGTGGTCGCGCAAATCGTCTTTGGCCGCCGTGTTGGCTCGGGATGGTCAAGTTCCACCGCCTTCTGAGCGCTTGTCTGCCAGCGTGGCAGCGGCATTGCTGGCCGTGGAGCGCGGCGCTTCGGTGGTCCGGGTCCACGATGTCAAGGCCACGCTGGACGCGATCAAAGTCTGGCAGGCGCTGCAGTAGCCGGTTCAAATGCCCCATTGCGGGCCCAAAACGCAAGCTTTGCGTGATGAGACGCCCGCCTGGCCGTCAGCTTGCAAGCCGCACTGGGTCGTTAAAATCAGGCCAACCATTACAAAAAAAAGGATAGTCTAATGTCGCGACATTATTTCGGAACCGACGGTATTCGCGGTACGGTGGGTCAAAGCCCCATCACACCGGACTTCATCTTGCGTTTGGCGCATGCAGTAGGCCGCGTTCTGAAGTCCCAGGAGGACCATCCGGTGGTGTTGATTGGCAAAGACACGCGCATCTCTGGTTACATGCTCGAAAGTGCACTCGAATCGGGCTTCAATTCTGCCGGCGTTGACGTGGTTTTGCTGGGGCCTGTGCCCACGCCTGCGGTGGCTTATTTGACGCGCGCTCAACGTGCATCGCTGGGCGTCGTGATCAGTGCAAGCCACAACCCTTTTGCCGACAATGGCATCAAGTTTTTCAGCGCCCAAGGCCAAAAATTGTCAGACGCTTGGGAGGAGACGGTTGAAGCCAGTTTGCTGGGTGATCCAGTTTGGGCGCACTCTGCGGCTTTAGGCAAGACACGCCGCTTGAACGATGCGGCAGGCCGCTACATTGAATTTTGCAAAAGCACCTTCTCCAACGATTTGACGCTCAAGGGTTTGAAAATTGTGGTGGACGCTGCCCACGGGGCGGCTTACCAAATTGCACCCAAGGTCTTCCATGAGTTGGGGGCGGAGGTGATGGCCATCGGTTGTGCGCCCGATGGCCTGAACATCAACCAAGGGGTTGGCGCGACCCACCCCGAGGCTTTGGTGCAAGCGGTCCAGCAGCACCGCGCCGATTACGGCGTGGCCTTGGACGGCGACGCCGACCGCTTGCTTTTGGTGGACGCCACAGGGCGCTTGTTCAATGGCGATGAACTGTTGTACCTGATGGTCGCTGACCGGTTGGCCCGCGACGAGACCGTACCGGGCGCCGTGGGCACTTTGATGACCAATTTGGCCGTCGAGTTGGCCCTCCAACAGCGCGGGGTGCAGTTTGTGCGCGCCAATGTGGGCGATCGGTATGTGCTGGAGGTGTTGCACGAGAAAGGCTGGTTGCTCGGTGGCGAGGGCTCGGGCCATTTGCTGGCCTTGGACAAGCACACCACCGGTGACGGTTTGATCAGCGCGTTGCAAGTCTTGCAAGCCTGTGTGGGCAGCGGCCGGACCATGGCGCAGTTGCTCGACGGCGTGAATTTGTTTCCGCAAACGCTCATCAGCGTTCGGCTGGCAGAAGGTTTCGATTGGCAAAAGCATGCCCCCTTGTGGGCGGCCAAACAGGCCGTCGAGGCCGAGTTGGGCACTGCGGGGCGGGTCTTGATCCGCGCCAGCGGGACGGAGCCTTTGGTGCGGGTGATGGTTGAGGCGCGCGACGCGGAGCAAGCCCGGCACTGCGCTGAGCGCATGGCGGCCACACTCGTCTGAATCCCGTTGCGCTGAGGCCCTGTGCTGCTGTTGGGACGGTGCGGCGTTTCGCTGTGTCAACTTGCAGGACTTGCCTAAGCCGGCCTTGGCGCAGGGCGCAATCCCTCAGTAAATCAGGCGGTCAGGCTTGATCTCTTGCAAGATGGTGGTGGCGATCTCTTCGATCGACTTGGTGGTGGTGGACAGCCAACGGATGCCGGAGCGGCGCATCATGGCCTCGGCTTCCGAGACTTCCATGCGGCAATTTTCGATGCTGGCGTAGCGCGAATTGGGGCGGCGCTCGGCGCGGATTTCGGACAAACGATCGGGGTGGATGCTCAGACCGAATATTTTCTTGCGGTGTGGCACCAAGGCTGGCGGCAGTTGTTTGCGGTCAAAGTCTTCGGGAATCAAAGGGTAGTTGGCAGCTTTCAGACCATGCTGCATCGCCAGGTAAAGGCTGGTGGGGGTTTTACCGCTGCGGCTCACGCCCACCAAAATCACCTCGGCCGACTCCAGATCGCGGTTCGATTGCCCGTCGTCGTGCGCCAGCGAGAAGTTGATGGCTTCGATCCGGTCATGGTATTCCTGGCTTTTGCTCACATCCGAAAAGCGCCCAACCCGGTGGTGGGACTTGATGCCCAACTCGGCTTCCAGCGGGTTGACAAAGGTGCCAAACATGTCCAGCAACATGCCCTGGCAGTGTTCTTGCAGCACCTTGAGCACATCCATGTTCACCAAGGTGGTAAAGACAATGGGCTTTTTACCCTCGGTTTCAGCCGTGTGGTTGATTTGCCGGACAGCTTGGTGCGCTTTGTCAATGCTGTCGGTGAAGGGCAGTCGGACATGGCGGGTTTTGGTGTCGAACTGGGCAAGAATGGCGTTGCCAAAAGTCTCGGCTGTGATGCCGGTGCCGTCGGAGACGAAAAAAACAGTGCGATTGGGCATGCGGTGGATCAATTTCAAATGCGGTGGTCAACAAGACCCCTAGAATCGGTCGATTATCCATGGCGACACAGCTCAGCGGTTCCATCACAAGAACAAGTCATACCACTGAGCTGCGCCTTGGTGCCCGGTTTTAACTTTGGAGCTTTGTATGTCTGATCTTTTCAGTGAGACCGCTTTGGTCGTTCCCTTTGAGCTGTTGCGCATGACCGATGTCGAGTCGGTAGGGGGCAAAAACGCCAGTTTGGGGGAGATGATTTCGCAGTTGCCCTCAGGGGTACGCGTGCCCACGGGCTTTGCCACCACGGCCCACGCCTTTCGCCAATTTTTGGCGTTTGGGGGCCTGGCGGATCGCATCAAGACCCGTTTGGACGCTTTGGACACCGACGATGTGCGCGCTTTGACCGCTGCGGGTGCCGAAATCCGCGCCATGGTCGTGGCCCAGCCCTTCCCAGCCGATTTGGCGCAAGCCATTCGCGAAGCTTTTGTGCGGCTGCAGGGCAGCAACCCAGAGGCGTCTTTTGCGGTGCGCTCCTCGGCCACCGCCGAAGATTTGCCCGATGCGTCCTTTGCGGGCCAACAAGAGACTTTTCTGAACGTCGTGGGCATCGACGACGTGCTGCACAAGATGAAAGAGGTTTTCGCCTCGCTGTACAACGACCGCGCCATCAGCTACCGCGTGCACAAGGGTTTCGCCCACGCCGACGTGGCGCTGTCCGCTGGCGTGCAGCGCATGGTGCGCTCCGATTTGGGCGCGGCCGGGGTCATGTTCACCATCGACACCGAGTCGGGTTTTGAAGACGTGGTGTTCATCACCTCCAGCTACGGTTTGGGTGAAACTGTGGTGCAGGGCGCGGTGAACCCCGACGAGTTTTATGTGCACAAACCCATGCTGGCTGCGGCTAAGCGCAGCGTCATTCGCCGCAACCTGGGCTCCAAGTTGATTGAGATGGTGTTCGCATCGCCTGAGGAAAAAGTCGCGTCGGGCAAGCTGGTGAAAACCACCGACGTGCCCACCGAGCTGCGCAACCGCTACAGCCTCACCGACGACGAGGTGGAACAATTGGCTCGGTATGCGGTGGTGATCGAGCAGCACTACGGCCGTCCGATGGACATCGAGTGGGGCAAGGACGGCAGCGATGGCCTGCTCTACATTTTGCAAGCACGCCCCGAGACTGTGAAAAGCCAGGCCAAGGGCACGCCCGAGCTGCGCTACAAGCTCAAGGGCAAAAGCGCCATCCTCGCTGAGGGCAGGGCGATTGGCCAAAAAATCGGCACCGGCCCGGTGCGGCGGGTCGTCGACATCAGCGAGATGGACCAGGTCCAGCCCGGCGATGTGCTGGTGACCGACATGACCGACCCGAACTGGGAACCCGTGATGAAGCGTGCCAGTGCCATCGTCACCAACCGGGGCGGGCGCACCTGCCATGCCGCCATCATTGCCCGCGAGCTGGGCATTCCGGCCGTGGTGGGTTGCGGCAACGCCACCGAGCAACTGGGCGAGGGCACCTTGGTCACCGTCAGTTGTTCAGAAGGTGACACCGGTTATATCTACGACGGTTTGCTGGAGACCGAGGTCAGCGAGATCCAACGCGGTGTGCTGCCCGAGATCAAAACCAAAATCATGATGAACGTGGGCAACCCTCAGCTGGCCTTTGACTTTGCCCAATTGCCCAACGCCGGTGTGGGCCTGGCCCGCTTGGAGTTCATCATCAACAACAACATCGGCGTGCACCCCAAGGCCATTTTGGACTACCCGGCCATCGACGCCGACCTGAAGAAGGCGGTGGAGTCGGTGGCCCGTGGTCACGCCTCGCCCCGTGCTTTTTACGTCGACAAAGTGGCCGAGGGTGTGGCCAGCATCGCCGCCGCATTTTGGCCCAAGCCGGTCATCGTGCGTTTGTCCGACTTCAAAAGCAACGAGTACCGCAAATTGATCGGTGGCAGCCGTTACGAGCCGGAGGAAGAAAACCCGATGTTGGGTTTCCGCGGCGCTGCGCGCTACATCAGCCATGACTTTGGCGAAGCCTTTGCCATGGAGTGCGAAGCCCTCAAGCGGGTGCGCGGCGAGATGGGCTTGAGCAACGTGCAGATCATGGTGCCCTTTGTGCGCACCTTGGGCCAAGCCGAAAAGGTCACCCAGCTGTTGGCCAGCCAGGGCCTGCGCCGCGGCGAAGAGGGCCTCAAGCTGATCATGATGTGCGAGGTGCCCAGCAACGCGATTTTGGCCGAGCGCTTCCTTGAATTCTTCGATGGTTTTTCCATTGGCTCGAACGACCTGACCCAGTTGACACTGGGCCTGGACCGCGATTCCGGCTTGGAATTGCTGGCCGCAGATTTCGACGAACGCGACCCGGCCGTGACCGCCTTGATCTCCCAAGCCATACAGGCCTGTTTGGCGCAGGGCAAATACATCGGCATTTGCGGCCAAGGCCCGTCAGACCATCCGGATTTTGCGCGCTGGTTGATGGACCAGGGCATCAGCTCGATTTCACTGAACCCCGACACGGTGATCGAGACTTGGACCCAGTTGGGCCGCTGAGCCCAGCAGAGCCCCTGATCAGGCCAGAGCGATGAGTAAATCGATGCAAGAGGCCATGTCTTCGGCCTACCGTTGGCGCTTGCATCGCAACGTGCTGCTCTACGTGGTTTTCTTGCTGGCCTTGATTGCCAGCATGGCTTGGGCCGAGCGTGCAGGCTTGTCGCGCAACCTGATTGGGCCTATTTTTCTGTTCAGCACGGTCATGATTTACGCCTTGATCGGGATTGCGGGCAGAACCTCCGACGAAGACGAGTACTACGTGGCCGGCAGGCGCATACCGGCCATGTACAACGGCATGGCCACTGCGGCTGACTGGATGAGCGCTGCCTCTTTCATCAGTTTGGCGGGTGCACTTTATCTGCAAGGATTTTCCGGCAGTGGCAACCAGCCCGGCGGATTGGCCTACGTGATCGGTTGGACCGGTGGGTTTTGCCTTGTGGCCTTGCTGATTGCGCCGCATTTGCGCGCCATGCGTCTGTACACGCTGCCCGATTACTTTGACCAGCGTTACGGGGGCCATTGGCCCCGCGTGATCGCGGCTTTGGCATCGGTCTTGTGTTCTTTCACCTATGTGGTGGCGCAAATTTATGGCATTGGCCTGATTGCCTCACGTCTGACGGGGGTGCAGTTTGAGATCGGCATTTTGTTGGGCTTGGGAGGGGTTTTGTTGTGCTCCTTTCTGGGGGGCATGCGGGCCATCACGTGGACCCAAGTGGCGCAGTACATCATGCTGTTGCTGGCCTTTTTGATCCCCGTGTCTTGGTTGGCCTACAAACAACTGGGCAATCCGGTCGCACCTTTGGTTTACGCGGCCCAGCTGTCCGCCATTGCCGACATTGAAAAGCGCCTGTTGAACGATCCGGCCGAGTTGGAGGTTCGGCACGAATACGCTCAAAGGGCCAGGATTTTTGCTTTGCGTTTGCAAGATGTAGACACGGCCATGGTTCTTTTGCGCCAAGAGTTGGAGGAGAAAATCCGGGTGCTCAAAGCTCAAGGGGCTGATTTTGCTGCCGTCGCCCAAGTGCGACGCGAGCTGTTGGCGGTGCCCCATGACCCCTCGGCAGCGCGTGAGTTGTGGACCCGCGCCATGCACGACAACTCAGAGCGGGCGCAGCCTTTGGGTGGCATGCCCCCACACACCCAAGCCTTCATGGGCGAGCCCGATGCCGATTTTGCGCTGGGCCAACTTTTCAGCCAATCGCGCATGAACTTTTTGGCCTTGGTGTTTTGCTTGATGATTGGTACGGCAGGCTTGCCGCATTTGCTGACCCGTTTTTACACCTCGCCCTCGGTGGCTGAGACGCGCAGCTCGGTGGCTTGGTCATTGTTTTTCATTGGGCTGATTTACCTGAGCGTGCCGGCTTTGGCCGTGTTGGTCAAATTTGAGGTGCTGAATAATTTGGTGGGCAGCAGTTTTTCAGAATTGCCCAGTTGGATGGCGCAATGGGCAAGGCTGGACTCTGCTTTGTTGTCATTTTCGGATGTCAACGGCGATGGCATTTTGCAATTGGGCGAACTCAAACTGGGGGCCGACATGATCATGTTGGCCACGCCTGAGATGGGCGGTATGCCCTTCGTGGTTTCTGGTTTGGTGGCCGCTGGCGGCTTGGCCGCCGCTTTGTCCACAGCCGATGGCTTGCTTTTGACCATCAGCAATGCCTTGGTGCGCGACATGCGCCATAGCGGTGGCAAGCGGCCCCAATCTTCAGAGGGTCGGGTGATTTTGTCCAAATTCGCCTTGTTGGCCGTGGCCATGTTGGCCTCGGTGGTGGCGGCTTTCAAGCCGGCTGAAATCTTGGCATTGGTCTCGGCCTCTTTTTCTTTGGCGGCTTCGGCATTCTTTCCAGGCATGGTCTTGGGCATGCTTTGGCGGCGCGTTCATCGCTGGGCGGTGGTGCTGGGCATGTTGTCAGGTTTGGGGGTGACCATTTTTTACATGCTGGTCAATGCGCCGAGTTTTCGCCACTTTTGGAGACTCGACCCCTTTGATGGCTTGTGGTGGGGCATTCAGCCCATGTCGGCGGGTGTCTTTGGTGTCCCGCTTGGTTTTGCTGTCATGGTTGTGGCCACCTGGCTCATCCCGCAGCGGCTGGTCAGCCCCGCCCAGCCTTCTCAGTCCTCTACAACGGGGCAGGTCAATCACTATCCTGGGCTGTGATGTTCGGGCTATAATCACAGGCTTTACCTTGCTGCACCCCGACAGACGCTGGGGGCAGCTGATCCAACCATTTTTTGGTTTAACCTCAAGGAGTCTCAATGCGTCATTACGAAATCATTTTGCTGATCCATCCCGATCAGTCCGAACAAGTTCCCGCCATGCTGGAGCGCTACAAAGGCATGATCACTGCCGGCGGTGGTCAGATCCACCGTGTGGAAGACTGGGGTCGGCGCCAGTTGGCCTATCAGATCAACAAGCTGGGCAAAGCCCACTACCTGTGCGTCAACATCGAAGCCGATCAGGCGGTGATGGCCGAGCTCGAGCACGCGTTCAAATTCAACGATGCCGTGCTGCGTCATCTGACGGTGCTCAAGAAAAAAGCCGATGCCGGTCCTTCGTCCATGATGAAGACCGTCGAGCGGGAAGAGGCCCGCAAATCCCAACAAGCCGAATTCGCCGCTTGACACCCACTTGTTGAGGCGTGAACCGCACCGAACTCCATGCCAGTATTGCCGAGCAAGCTGCTTTGCGATACACGCCTGCTGGTTTGCCCGCACTTGATTTGATTTTGGAGCATGCCTCTGACATCGAAGAAGCCGGGCAAATGCGCAAAGTCCAGTTGAAACTTCGTGCCTTGGCCTTCGGGTCTCTGGCAGAAAGACTGGTCAAGCAAGCGGTTGGCAGTGTTTGGACGTTCAAAGGCTTTTTGGCCACCCCTCGACAAGGCAAAAGTGTCGTGTTGCACATTCAAGAGTTTCAGCAAGTTTAATTTCAGGAGGCCCCATGGCCACGTTCAAAAAATTCAACAAAGACAAGCGCCCCAAGCGCAACACCCAGTCATTGCTCTTTAAACGCAAGCGCTTTTGCCGCTTCACCGTGACGGGCGTCGAAGAGATCGACTACAAAGATGTCGACACCTTGCGTGACTTCATCGCCGAAAACGGCAAGATCATCCCCGCTCGTTTGACTGGCACCCGTGCCATCTTTCAGCGGCAGCTCAACACCGCCATCA
>NZ_JBIKIL010000031.1:0-32220 GCF_044361645.1 Limnohabitans sp.
TGGCCATCGTGGCGGGCTCCAAGGTGAGCACCAAGCTGACCATTTTGAAGAGCCTGTCGCACAAGGTGGACCAGCTGATCGTGGGCGGCGGCATCGCCAACACCTTCATGCTGGCCGCGGGCCTGAAGATTGGCAAAAGCCTGGCCGAAGCCGACTTGGTGGGTGAGGCCCAAGCCGTGATCGAGGCCATGAAAGCCAGGGGCGAGAAACTGGGCGACGCCAGCATCGCGGTACCGATTCCGACCGACGTGGTGACCGCCAAGACTTTTTCAGCCGACGCGGTGGCCACCGTGAAAAAGGCCAGTGAGGTGGCCGATGACGACTTGATCCTGGACATCGGCCCCGAGACGGCGGCCAAGCTGGCCGCCCAGCTCAAGCAGGCGGGCAGCATTGTGTGGAACGGCCCAGTGGGCGTGTTCGAGTTTGCGGCCTTTGAGAACGGCACCCGGGTGATTGCCCAGGCAATTGCCGAGTCCAGCGCCTTCAGCATCGCGGGCGGCGGTGACACGCTGGCGGCGATTGCCAAATACGGCATCGAAAAGCAGGTGGGCTACATCTCGACGGGCGGGGGTGCCTTCCTCGAAATTTTGGAGGGCAAGACCTTGCCCGCCATCGAAATTTTGACGACGCGCGCAGCGGCTTGAGGGGCGGTCAACCAAGGGCATGGGTCCCGGCTCAGGGCCCGGGACAAGTGTGGCTTGGGATGCCAAGGGACGGCAGGGATGCCAAGGGACGGCAGGGATGCCAAGAGACGGGGGGGCTGAAGCGCTACGCTTTGGGCGTGGCATCGTCACGCCAGAGCCCTTGTCACCCCGGGCGCAGACCCGGGGGCCATTTGCAAAGCCCCAATAAGCTGGTTCTTGCGTTCCATCAAAAAACCCCGCGAAGCGGGGTTTTTTGTGGGGCGCAAGGCCTGGGTCAGGCCTGTGCAGCGCTGGGCAAGTTGGCGCGCACCGGGCTGGTCATGTTGCCTTTGAAGTCGGTCCAGCATTCGCGGCTGAAGTCGTACATCTTGCAGTTCTTGGCGGTTTCAAAGTACCACTTCCACGAGAAGGCCTGCACGATGATGCGGCCGGGCAGCATTTCTTCGAGCTTGGCCTGCGCTTGCTTTAAGCGGTACAGCGGGATGCTCATGTCCACATGGTGGGCGGTGTGCTCCATGATGTGGTGCATCATGCCGTCGATGTTGAAGGGGAAAGTCAGGTGCACCGTGGTCGAGACAAAGGGCGCGGCCTGGGTCCAGGCGGCTTTGTTGTCGTGCCAAGACACCTTGACGTGGGTGTGGTGCACGTAGACCACGAAACCGATCATGGTGTTCCAAAAGAAGAACGGCACCACAAAGCCCAGCAGCAGGGACAGCAGCACAGACTGGCCGGTGACCACGGCGGCGGCGGCCACGGTGGCGATCCACAAGCCCGCAAACACGCTGACCAGCAGGCTGTCTTTGAAAAAGATCGGGCGGCGGGTGGGCATGTGGGTTTTGTTGGGGAAAAACTCGCGCTTCCACCAAATCTCGATCATGTAATACAGGCCCGGTGCCCAGCCGCTGCGGTAGGCCCGCTCCAGCAGCTTTTGCAGGGGGCTCAGGGCATCAAACTCGGCGGCGGTCAAAGGGGTCCAGACAAAGTCCACACCCTTGAGGTTGGTGTAACCGTGGTGCACCACGTTGTGGCCGGTATCCCACAGGCTGTAGGGCGTGAGCGAGGGCAAAAACGCGATGCGGCCCAGCACTTTGTTCAGTTCGCGGTGCGGTGTCAGGCTTTGGTGGCAGGCGTCGTGGCCAATGATGAACAAACGGCCAATGACAAAACCCGCAGCCAAGGCGCACAGCACCTTGAGCCAAACAGACTCCAAGGACAAGGTGCCGGTGATCAAGCTGAAAAACAAGGCGTAGTCCAACACCAGCAGCGCGAAGGCCCTGACGGTGCTGCGGCCAGACAAGGGCGCGAGCCATTCGCGCAAGGTTTTGCGGTGCGGCAGGGCTTGGTCCAGTCCAATGGGTTGGTCGGTGTTCGGTGTGTGCAATGCGGTCATGGCGCTTGTAGATCCAATAAACTTGGGGCCGAGTTTAGTCGCCCTGAGCCTTGGACGGGCTGACAAGCGTCAAAACAAGGGCATCGTGGCAGGGAAATCGCGGCGAGCGCGCGGGCCGGGCGGGCAGCCTGGGCCTCGCACTGACCGGGTTTTCCCACGCGGTGAAAGGGTAGAAAGAAACCGATGGGTCACCGATTCCGTGTGAAAATTGAAACTAAATTACATGGAGATTTGCCAATGCCCCGTCGCGCCACCAAGATCGTTGCCACTTTAGGCCCCGCTTCCAGCGATCCCGCACTGCTAGAGGCCATGATCCGGGCCGGCGTGAACGTGGTCCGGCTGAATTTCAGCCACGGCAAGGCACAAGACCATGTGGACCGTGCCCGCTTGGTGCGCGAAGCCTCGCAACGCGCAGGCCGCGAGGTGGCCATCATGGCCGACCTGCAGGGCCCCAAAATCCGCGTGGGCAAGTTTGCCGAGGGCAAAGTCATGTTGGAGCCAGGCGCGCCCTTTGTGCTGGACGCTTCGCGCACCGAGCTGGGAGACCTGCAGGGCGTGGGCCTGGACTACAAAGAGTTGCCGCGCGACGTGAAGGCGGGCGATGTGCTGCTGCTGAACGACGGTTTGATCGTGCTGACTGTCAACGCCGTCAAGGGCGAGCAGGTGCACACCACCGTCAAGCTGGGCGGCGAGTTGTCCAACAACAAGGGCATCAACAAGCAAGGCGGCGGCCTTACCGCCCCCGCGCTGACGGCCAAGGACATGGACGACATCAAAACCGCCATGAGCCTGCGCGCCGACTACGTGGCGGTGAGCTTCCCCAAAAACGCCACCGACATGGAAATGGCCCGCCAGCTGTGCAACGTGGCCGGGGCCGAATACGGCCACAAGCCAGGCCTGATTGCCAAGATCGAACGCGCCGAAGCCATTCCGCACCTCGAAGCCATCTTGAAAGCCAGCGACGGCATCATGGTGGCTCGGGGCGATTTGGCCGTCGAGGTGGGCAATGCCGCCGTGCCCGCCCTGCAAAAACGCATGATCAAGCTGGCCAAGCTACACGACAAACTCGCCATCACCGCCACCCAAATGATGGAAAGCATGATCACCAACCCGGTGCCCACCCGTGCCGAGGTGTCTGACGTGGCCAACGCCGTGCTGGACGGCACCGACGCCGTGATGCTCAGCGCCGAAACCGCAGCGGGCAAGTACCCGCTGGAGACGGTGGAAGAAATGGCCAAGATTTGCGAGGCCGCCGAAAACGCCGAAGACCCGGCTTTGGATGCCGACTTCAAAGGCCAGATGTTCAGCCGCATCGACCAATCGATTGCCATGGGCGCGCTGTTCACCGCCCACCATTTGGGGGCCAAAGCCATTGTGGCCATGACCGAATCGGGCTCGACCGCCTTGTGGATGAGCCGCCACCGGGTGCACATCCCGATCTACGCCCTGACCACCAAACTCACCTCGCAACGCAAGATGGCGCTGTACCGCAACGTGCGCCCCTTGTTGATGGACACCAGCGCCGACCGCGACACGGCCTTGGCCGAGGCCGAAACCCACTTGAAAAAACGCGGCATTGTGGGCTCGGGCGATGTTTACGCCATCACCTGCGGCGAGCCCATGGGCTCGCCTGGCGGCACCAACATGCTGAAAATCTGCAAAGTCGACTGACAAGCCAGGAGTCGCTTGGCGAGCACCCTTGGGGCTTTGGCATGGGGTGTTCTGATCCTGCCCTTTCCTTTTTCGGGCAAGGCCACGGGCGGGCAGATGCAGGTCCGGGTCAGGCCAGACCCTATAAAATCGCGCCCAGTTACAAGCCGGTGAGCAACCGGCGCAGCTGAATTTTCAACTCAGGGACACACCACCATGGCACTCGTTTCTATGCGCGAGCTGCTGGACCACGCCGCCGTCAACGGCTACGGCATTCCAGCCTTCAACGTCAACAACCTCGAGCAAGTCCAGGCCGTCATGACGGCCGCCGACGAGGTCGGGGCCCCGGTCATCTTGCAAGCCAGCGCGGGCGCACGCAAATACGCGGGCGAGCCCTTCATCAAACACTTGATTCAAGCCGCCACCGAGCAGTGGCCGCACATCCCGCTGGTCATGCACCAAGACCACGGCCAAAGCCCGGCAATTTGCCAAGGCGCGATCGAGCTGGGTTTCTCCTCGGTGATGATGGACGGCTCACTCATGGAAGACGGCAAGACCCCGGCCGACTTTGCCTACAACGTCGACGTGACCCGCCGCGTGGTCGACATGGCCCACCGCATGGGCGTGTCGGTCGAAGGCGAATTGGGCTGCCTGGGCAACCTGGAAACCGGCGAAGCCGGTGAGGAAGACGGCATCGGCGCCGAAGGCAAGCTCGACCACAGCCAAATGCTGACCGACCCCGAAGAGGCCGCGCAGTTCGTCCAGGCCACCGGTCTGGACGCCTTGGCCATTGCCATTGGCACCAGCCACGGCGCCTACAAGTTCAGCCGCCAACCCACGGGCGACATTTTGGCGATTTACCGGGTCAAAGAGATCCACGCCCGCATCCCCAACACCCACCTGGTGATGCACGGCTCGTCCAGCGTGCCGCAAGATTTGCTGGCCATGATCAACCAGTACGGCGGCAAGATGAAGCAGACCTACGGCGTGCCGGTGGCAGAAATCCAGGAAGCCATCAAATTCGGCGTGCGCAAGATCAACATCGACACCGACATCCGCCTGGCCATGACCGCTGCGGTGCGCAAGTTTTTGTTTGAAAACCCCGACAAATTCGACGCCCGCGAATGGCTCAAACCCGCCCGCGAAGCGGCCAAGCAAATTTGCAAACAGCGCTATTTGGAGTTTGGCTGCGAAGGCCAAGCGCCCAAGATCAAGGGCGACAATTTGCAGGTGGTGGCTGCCCGTTATGCCCGCGGTGAATTGGCCCAAGTGGTGAACTGAGCCTGCGATAATCCACATGAATGGCCCGTTGTCAGTTCAACGGGCCTTTTTTCTTTTGTCGCTGTAGCCCTAACTGTTTTGCCATGACCTCTGCCCTGCACACCTCGGCCCTGACTTCTTTGCCTTTGCTGGCGCGTGGCAAGGTGCGCGACAACTACGCGGTGGGCGACGACCGCATCTTGATGGTGGCGTCTGACCGCATCAGCGCGTTTGACGTGATCATGGGTGAGCCGATTCCGGGCAAAGGCGTGCTGCTCACGCAAATGGCGCTGTTTTGGTTCGACCAGCTCGGCCCCAAGGGCCTGAACATTTGCCCGATCCACCTGACGGGCGACGCCCCCGAGAGCGTGGTGAGCGCAAGCGAAGCGGCCCAGGTCACGGGCCGATCCATGTTGGTCAAGCGCCTGAAACCGATTCCTGTGGAGGCGGTGGTGCGTGGCTATCTGGCCGGCAGCGGCTGGAAGGAATACCAAGAAAACCAAGCTGTTTGTGGTGTCAAGTTGCCCGCCGGTCTGAAAAACGCCAGCCGCCTGCCCGAACCCATTTACACCCCTGCGGCCAAAGCGGCGGTGGGTGAGCACGACGAGAACATCAGCTTCGAGCAAACCGTGGCCATGATCGGGGTCGATCTGGCCGGCCGCATCCGCGACATCAGCCTGCAGCTGTACGTCGCGGCGCGTGACATCGCGGCGGCCAAAGGCATCCTCATTGCCGACACCAAGTTCGAGTTTGGCCTGGATGCCGATGGCACGCTGGTGCTGATGGACGAGGTGCTGACGCCCGACTCATCGCGTTACTGGCCCACAGACTTGTATGAACAGAGTTACCGGGAGGGCAGCAACCCGCCCAGTTACGACAAGCAGTTTCTGCGCGATTGGCTGGAAACCGCGCAAATCAATGGCAAGCCCTGGGACAAAACCCCGCCTGCACCGCGCTTGCCGCGAGAGGTGATCGAAAAGACTGCCGCCAAGTACGAAGAGGCCATGAAAAGGCTGATGGCCTGACCCATGAAAAAAGCGCTGCCATGCAGCGCTTGTGGGGCAGAGGGTAGATGACAGAGGGCAGTGGGGCAGTGGGGCCGGCAGAGATTGTTCAGGCGGTGACGCTGAGCACGGTCATGGCATCCATGACCAAGCTGGTGCAGGCCACCAGCATGCTGGCGCTGGCCAAAGATCGGCCATGGGGGTGCATGGCGGCGAGGCCAAAGACCATCAAGCACGCCAGTTCGAGAGTGCCGCGCATGCCCAAATAAAGCCCGCTGCCCAGCAGGTGGGTGGCTTGTGGGCTTGTGAGTACCGCGTACAAGAAAACGCCCTTCACCAGCCAAAGCGCTGCGCCAAAATGCAAAAACTTGCGTGGGCATCGCCAGACCGCAGTGGGGCGTTGGGCTTGAACGGGCGCTGCACCGAGCAAGCATTGCAGCTCTTCCGGTGTGAGCAAGGGTTGGGTGCGCATCATGTTGAAATTGAATCTTAAAGTGGTGTTTTAATTTTAAAGTTGATCCACTGTTCAGTGCTTGTTTTGGTAATTTTTATCAGTTAAAAATGGTAATTTTCTGTAAACTGGGTATTCTTTTTTTCAGCTTGACGCAGCCTCTGGGAGAGTGATGAGTCTTTTTCGACCCGCCAGCCAATTGATGGTGCAGTACGCGCAGTACCACCGCAGTCGCCGCAACATCGCCACGCATTGCGTGGGCATTCCTTTGATCGTTTTGTCCATCGGTGTTTTGTTACAGGGCCCAACATGGCTCTGGGCCGGACTGCCTGTCACGCTGGCGTGGGCCCTTTGGGGACTGACGAGTCTTTGGTACCTCAGCCGGGGTCATGCCCTCTTGGGACTGAGCACCGTCTTGGTCAATGGCGCCTTGATCGGTTTGGCGCACGCATTGCCCGAGTGGGTTGGTGGCTGGGGCTGGCCGGTTTGGCAGCTGGGCTTGGCAGTCTTTGCGCTGGGCTGGTTTCTACAATTTGTGGGCCATTATTTTGAAGGCCGCAAACCCGCCTTTGTGGACGACCTCTCGGGCCTGTTGGTCGGCCCCATGTTTGTGGTGGGCGAGGTTTTGATGCGCATGGGGCTGTTGCAGCGCATGCGTATGGACATTGAACGCCAGGCGGGTGTGACCCGCTGAATCGCAGGGATTGAGACGCTCAAAAGGCCTTGACCGCTTGCCGCATTGCAAACAGTCAAGGCCTTTTTTTACCCTTCGACCAGCGCTCAGTTGAGCATCATGCTCAGCTTGCGCCGGTAGGCTGAGATCATGGCCAGGTGCGGGTCTTCTTGCATGGCGGCTTTGCCCATCAGTTCGATGCCGCCAGCCGATTTGCCGGTGGCCACTTGCGTTTTTGGCTTGGGCGGGGTCATGAGTTCGAGCAGGGCCACAAAGGTTTTGCGGGGGGCTTCGTCGTCCCACTTTTTGTCGCGCATGATGATTTCCAGCAGCTCGTCCAAGGCCGCCTCCCATTGACCGATGGCGATGAGCAAGCGGCTTTTGGCAAAGCGGGTTTCAAAGTCGCGCTTGTTTTGAGCGATCAAGGCATCAAACTGCTCCAGCTCCCAAGCACCACGCGGGTCGGTGGTCACAAATTCCAGGGCCTTGAGCCACTGGGTTTGCGCCTCAAAGCGCAGTGGCACCGGGATGCGGGCCATGGCCGGGGCCAACAAGGCCGAGGCTTGGGCCAACTCGCCTTGGCCGATCAAGAGCTTGACCAGGTCAAAACGCGCATCGTCGTTGCCGGGGTCGGTGGCCAAGGCTTGTTCCAGGGCTGTGCGGGCGCTGTGCTCGTCACCTGCCGCCAAAAGACCTTGGGCATCCTGGAGGGCGGCTTGGGCTTGCAGTTCGCCCGCGGCGGGCAGGTGCTTGTCCAAAAATTGCTTGACTTGGCCTTCGGGCAAAGCACCCATGAAGCCGTCGACCGGTTGGCCATTCATGAGCAAGATGCAGGTCGGTATGCTTTTGATGCCAAAGGCCTGGGCCAGTTGTTGCTCTGCATCGGAATTGATCTTGACCAGTTTGAAACGGCCTTCATAGGCGAGCTCGACTTTTTCGAGCACGGGGCCCAGCGATTTACAAGGGCCGCACCAAGGGGCCCAAAAGTCCACCAGCACGGGCGTGGTCATGGAGGCTTCGATGACCTCGGTTTCAAAGTTTTGTATCGTGACGTCCATCATGGCGGGCAGTGTTCCGGGTTGTGTTTCGGCTCCGTGTGAAGCGAAACCTTAAAATTCGAGATTGATCACGAAAAGCACCCAATGACTCAAGCGCTCATCGGCGTCGTCATGGGTTCCAGCTCCGACTGGGACACCATGCAGCACGCAGTCCAGATTCTCCAACAGTTTGGCGTTGCTCACGACGCCCGCGTGGTTTCGGCCCACAGAATGCCGGACGATATGTTTGCTTACGCACAGAGCGCGGCCGAGCGGGGCTTGCAGGCCATCATCGCGGGCGCAGGCGGCGCGGCCCACCTGCCGGGCATGATCGCGGCCAAAACCGTGGTGCCGGTGCTGGGCGTGCCGGTGCAGACCAAAGCCCTGTCGGGCGTGGATTCGCTGCACAGCATTGTGCAAATGCCCAAGGGCGTGCCGGTGGCCACTTTTGCCATTGGCGCAGCCGGTGCAGCCAACGCGGCCCTGTTTGCCGTGGCCATGTTGGCCAACCACGACCCGGCCTTGCGCGCCAAGCTTGAGGCTTTCCGCGCCGAGCAAACCGCCATGGCCCGCGCCATGACGCTGCCACCTCTTGCAAGCTCGGGTGCCGCATGAGCCGCGCCATTTTGCCGGGCGCCATGGTCAATGGCCAGATGGCCACTTTGGGCGTGATGGGCGGCGGCCAGTTGGGCCGCATGTTCGTGCACGCGGCGCAGGCCATGGGTTACTTCACGGCGGTGCTCGACCCCGATGCCGCCAGCCCCGCCGGGCAGGTGAGTCACCACCACATCCAGACCGATTATTTGGACGAGCAGGGCTTGGCGCAGCTGATGCAGCGCTGCGCCGCCATCACCACCGAGTTTGAAAACGTGCCCGCACCGGCGCTGGTGACGCTGGGCGCGCACCGCCCGGTGGCCCCGGCGTCCGAGTCGGTGGCGATTGCGCAAGACCGCGCCGCCGAAAAAGCCCACTTTGTGCGCTGCGGTGTGCCGGTGGCCCCGCACGCGGTGATCGAGAACCCCGCACAGCTGGCCTCGGTGGGCGAGGATTTGCTGCCCGGTATTTTGAAGACCAACCGCATGGGCTACGACGGCAAGGGCCAGATCCGCGTCAAAACCCGCGAAGAACTGGCAGCCGCGTGGGCCCAGTTGAAGGGCGTGCCCTGCGTGCTCGAAAAAATGCTGCCGCTGCAGGCCGAGTGCTCGGTCATCGTGGCGCGCGGGGCCGATGGGCAGGTGGTGAATTTTCCGGTGCAATCGAATCTGCACCGAGACGGCATTTTGGCCGTGACCAGTGTGTACGACGGCGCAGTGCCTTCCGATGTGGCCGCGCAAGCCGTGGCCGCCACCCGCGCGATTGCCGAAGGCCTTCACTACGTGGGCGTGCTGTGTGTGGAATTTTTCATACTCGAAGGCGGCCAGCTGGTGGTGAATGAAATGGCCCCGCGCCCGCACAACAGCGGCCACTACACCATGAACGCCTGCGACCAGTCACAGTTTGAACTGCAAGTGCGCACGCTGGCGGGCTTGCCGCTCACCCAGCCGCGCCAGCATTCGAGCGCCATCATGCTCAACCTGCTGGGTGATCTGTGGCCTGAAGTCACGCCCACCGGCAAGGGCCCGACCAGCCCCGCCTGGGGCCAGGTGCTGCCGCTGCCGGGCACCCATTTGCACCTGTACGGCAAGCTGACAGCCCGCCCGGGGCGCAAGATGGGGCACCTGAACATCACCGGCGCCACGCCCGAGGCCGTGCGCGCCACCGCTTTGCAAGCGGCAGCGCTGCTGGGCATCGAAGCGTTTTAAAGACCACCATGATCTTGAGTGCCGACGAGGCAAGCGTGGCCCAGGCGGCGCAGGTGCTGCGTGATGGCCAGCTGCTCGGCCTGCCCACCGAGACGGTGTACGGCCTGGCGGCCAACGCGACCGACGACGCGGCAGTGGCGAAAATTTTCATCGCCAAAGGCCGTCCTGCCGACCACCCGCTGATCGTGCATCTGGCCAGTGTGGCGCAGGTGCCGCTGTTTGCCGCGCAAGTGCCCGACTTTGCGCAAAAGCTCATGGCTGCGTTTTGGCCTGGCCCGCTCACTTTGATCTTGCCGCGCTTGCGCGGTGTGGCGGCGGCATCGGCCGGGGGGCAGGATTCCATTGGTCTGCGCTGCCCCTCGCACCCAGTGGCCCAGGCCTTGCTGCAGGCGTGTTTGCCGCTGGGCGTGCTGGGTGTCTCGGCCCCCAGCGCCAACCGCTTTGGCCGCGTCAGCCCAACCACGGCCGCGCATGTGCAGTCTGAGCTGGGTCCTGATTTGTTGGTTTTGGACGGCGGCGACTGCGAGGTCGGCATCGAGTCCACCATCATCGACTGCACGCGGGGCGAGCCGGTGCTGCTGCGCCCGGGGCAGATCACGCGGGCGCAGATTGAGGCTGCGTGTGGCCTTGCGGTTCGGGGCAAAGACGCCCCACAGGAGGTCAACGGGCAAACCGCGCCGCGCGCCTCGGGCACGCTCGAATCCCATTACGCGCCCCGCGCCAAGCTGCACCTGATGTCGGCGCAAGACATCAGCGCCAAACTGCAGGCCTTGGGGCCGCATGCCAACAACCTGGGGCTGTGGTCAAGCGAACGACCTTCACCCCAAGTGGGCGTGGGTGCTGGGGTGCTGTGGCGACAGCAAGCTGCAACAGCCGAAAAAGCAGCACACGATTTGTTCAGCGTGCTGCGCGATTTGGACGCCCGAGGTGTGACGCAAATCTGGGTCCAGCTGCCCCCCGACACGCCCGAGTGGGAAGGCGTGCGGGACAGACTGCAGCGGGCAGCGGCTTGATGGCAGCTTGTAAAACGCCCGAAGCTGTGGGCGTTTTCACAATAGAAGCGCTGACGATCAAAAGCGCATACCGACACCTAATGAGGTGATGCCTGGATTCAGTGTTGTCCGGATGCTTTGACCCGTGGACAGCGTGGTGGTGGTTTTCAGGAAAGTCTTGGCATAAGACAAGTCCACAAACCAGCGGTCGTCGATGCGGATGAACATGCCCAAGCCCAGGCTGGGTGCAAATTTCGAGTCCACTTTCAGACCCGTGCTGCCACCCACCGGGTTGATGGGGTTGAGTCCATTGAGGGCCGCGCTGCCTTTGGCATCATGGAAATAGACATAGCTCAGGCCCAACACGCCATACGGCCGGAATTTTGCATTGGCTTCACCCAAGCGGTACTGACCAAACACGGTGATAGGCAAGGCCGTGACGGTGCCTATTTGGCCCGTGTTGGAGATCGCGCCTGTGCCATAGAGCTTGTGCTGAAAGCCCAAGCCCAGCGGGACGGCCACGGACCAATGGTCGTTGTAAACATAGGTCAGTTGCGCCGTAACTTGAGTGTCGCTGCCGACTCCCACGGTGGTGCCTGAGGGTGATGGCGCGCTCAAATTGCCGCTGGTGACGCTGGGGGATATTTGGGTGATGCCGCCTTGGATCAACCAAGACCCCGGTGTTTGCGCCACTGCACAAGAGACGCAGCCCACCAGACCGAGAGCCATAAGGTGTTTTTTCATGTGTAACTCCTAGGTGGAATGTCAGAGCCAGCCAGCGCGTGCTAATGCCCGCGCTACAGAGGCGGCCAAAAGGCTGTGGCCAAAAGGGGTGGGGTGGAAGCCGTCAGAAAAGGCATAGGTTTTCCACCAACCGGGGGTTTTGCCAGGAAGGGCATCCAACTCGGTGCTGAAACAAGGAAATTTGCCGAGACCAGCAGGCTTGTCGACTGAGCAAACGGGTGTGGTGGCATTGGCCAGGCCGTAATCGGCGGGTTTGCTCACCTCGTCTTGGAAGTCGGTGTAAAAATCGACCAGGGCGATGCGTGAATCATTGGCGATATTGGTTTTGAGTTGCGTGTTGAAGGTGGTGACCCAAGTGCGCACCAAGGCCTGCACGCCACTGGCCGTGGCTGGGGGCATGGTGCTCAGCGTGGCTTGCAAGAGCGGGGTGATGGTGATGTCCGGCATGTTCAAAATCGCGACGTGGGTGGCTTTTTTATCCAGAACTTTGGTTTTTACATCGTTGAACAATGTGTTTGCCAATGCGGTCATGTAGGCGTTGCCTGCAGCCGCACCGGATGGGTCTGCCCCCAAAAGTTGCCCTGTCTGTTCATCCGTCAACTGCTGCCTCAGTAAAGTTTGAAGTTCCGTGATCTTGCCACCCGCGTTGCTTGGGTCTGCGCCCGCTTGCAGGACGGCCGTTGTCAGATCGGCCGCATCGTTGCCACCGGCCACGATGAGCACCAGATCATTCGCGTTGTAATCTCCTGCAAGCGCGCGTGTGGCCATTTGGGTGCCAACGGTTAAGGGGTTCAGTGCGCCACCGTCTGCGTCTTTGACCCTCACCCGACCACCGCCGATGGCATAGTTGGTGCAGCCCGCAGTTGGATTGGGTGCGAACGTGGTGCCTGTGAACGTATAAAAATGACATTGAGCACCACCGTTCAAACCAAAATAGTTGGCGATGAGTTGAGTCCAAATGAGCGAATTGCTCGGTTTTACGGGGTCTTGCACGGTGAACTTGACGCCCCCAAAGGTCCCGACATCCGCCAAGCTGTCGCCCATCACATAGACCTTGCTGATGTTGGCTTTCGGCGGCAAGCTGTCGTTGCCACCGCAGGCGGCGATGCCCACAGCCACCAAACTGGTCAGCAAGGCATACCAACCCCATCTTAGAAATTTTTCCATGTCATGTCTCCTTTTTGGAAAAGAACGGTCGTTCCATTTCAATATTATGACTGGATTTCCTTTTAATTCACGGGGTCAATACCAGTAAAAGGGTAATTGCTGTGAATTACCGGTAGCGCAGCTTCATCACCAAAATCATCAGCGCCAGGCTGGTGGTGATGGCGTTGGCGATGATGATGGGCCAGGCCATCAGCAAGATGCCGTACACCAGCCACAGGGCGACGCCCACGGTGAACAGGCTGTACATGCCCAGCGAGATGCCGCTCACGTCGCGGGTGCGAAAAGTTTGCCAAGCCTGCGGAATGAAGCTGGTCGTGGTGAGACAAGCGGCCACGGTGCCCACCCAGTCGATCCAATTCATGGTCGAAGTCCTTCTGAGAGATCTGCTTTGAGGTATCAGCGCGTTGCGCCACGCTGTGCGGCCTTGCGCTCAGCGCTGGCGCGCTGGCGGCGGCTGGCCGTGGTCGAAGCCAGGTCGCGCACCGTCCATTCCAGCAACTGGTCGAGCGCCGCCCGCGCTTGGTGGGCGTTGGGGTGGTGCAGCACCGCCACCAAGGTGTAACGTTGGCCGCTTTGGCCCTGCACATAACCGGCCACCGAGGCCACATCGCGCAGCGAGCCGGTTTTCAGCCAAGCGTTGCCGATCACAGGCGATTGGGGTAGGCGCTCTTTCAGGCGGGCGGCCGTGCCGTCCACGCCTGCCACCGCCAACGAGTCGATGAAGGCTTGGGCATGTGGCCCCGCGTGGGCCGCCTGCAGCAAGGCGGTCAAGGCTTGCGCCGTGCTGCGCTCGCTGCGCGACAGGCCAGAACCGTTGTCCAGCAGCGGTTCGCTTTGAGCCGCAAAGCCATGCCGCCACCACTGCGACAGGCGCAGGCGTGAGGCCTCAAAGCGCCCGGGTGCTCCCAGTTCGCTCGACAGCGACAGGAACAACTGCTGGGCCATCACGTTGTTGGAGAATTTGTTGATGTCCTTGATCACTTCTGACATCGGCAAAGAGGGGGCGTCCACCAGCAAACGGGCCTGGGCTGGGCGTGCGCCGTAGCGCACCTGTCCGCTCAGTTGCCCGCCCGCGCCAGCCCACAGGGCTTGCAACACGCGCGGGGCGTACTGGGCAGGGTCTGGGAAGGCCACGGGCCATTCCCGCTCGCCGCAACTGGCGGGGTAGCCCCCGGCAAACCGAACCTGCAGCGGCTGGCTGAAGTCGGCCTGCAATTGGCGTCGCCAGTCGGTGCAAGGGCTTGAGGTCAAAGGCAACTTGCTGGTGACCGACAGGCCCGCCAACGGGGGCTCAAAGCGCACCTGCACCAGGCCGTTGGCCGGGTCGGGGGTGAAGGTGTAAATGACGGCTTTGAAGTTGAGCAGCAAACCATCGGGTCCCACGTTGTAGGGCCTGAGGGGCTCGTCGTCAAAGGCTTCGCTGCGCTCGCGCACATCAAACACGCTGCGGTCCAGCACGATGTCGCCTCGCACCTCTCGTACACCTGCGGCTTGCACTTGTTGGAGCAAGTCCTGCAGACGCTCGACCACCAATTTGGGGTCGCCGCTGCCGCGCACGATCAAGTTGCCGTGCAGCACGCCGTCGCGCACGGTGCCATCGGTGTAGATGCGGTTGCGCCAAGTGTGGTCTGGTCCGAGCAGGCTCAGGCCTGCGTAGGTGGTGAACAGCTTCATGACCGATGCCGGGTTGACGCTGCTTTGGGCATGGTGGGACAAACGCGGTGCCGCCGCTTGTGGGGCTTTGGCGTTGGCGGGCACGGGCGCGATCAAGACACTCAAAGCCGATGGCGGCACCTGCGCTTGGCGCAAGATTTTCAAAATGCCGGGCGGCAAATTGCTTGGGCTTGCACGCGGCGTTGGGGTGGTGCTCCCTTGTGTTGCACTGCGCGCTGTGGCGGTTGTGCCAAGCGCGGCCTGGGATGCGCCCAAAGCAGCTGCCAGCAAGGCCCCAAGGCCCCATGGCTTGAGCCTTGTCCAAGGGTGAGGGGGACGGGTCAAAATCATCGGGCGAGTCTAACCCGCCCCACCCGTGGACCGGGCTGTCGCCCTCGGGGCACTATGATTCGGGCCATGCGATTTTCTTCAAAAACCGTGGGCCTGGTTTCAGCGGTCATCACGGTGCTCATCTGGACCGGTTTCATTGTCATTGCGCGTGCGTCTGCATCGCGGGGTTTGCTGCCCTTGGACATTGCGCTGGCCCGCATCTTGGGTGCCAGCGCGATTTTGCTGCCGTGGGCTTGGTGGCTCATGCGCCCGGCCCGGCAGGACGGTCAGAAGGTGGGCTCGCTTTGGGGCTTGTCCCCCTTGCCTTTGCGCGAGACGGTGCAAGCGGGTTTTTTTGGCGGCCTGCTTTATGCGGTGTTGGCCTACACCGGTTTCTTTTATGCCCCCGCTTCGCACGCTTCGGTGTTGCTGCCTGGCAGCTTGCCTTTGTGGACCACCTTGTTGGCGTGGTTGTTTTTGCGTGAAAAAGTGGCGGTCAGCCGCGCCCTGGGTTTGGGCCTGATTGTGTTGGGCGATGTGTTGGTGGGTGGCGCGAGTTTGCTCATGGCTTTTGACGGCGGTGAGGTCTGGAAAGGCGATGTGTTGTTCATGCTGGCAGCCTGTTGCTGGGCCGCTTACAGCGTGACGGTGCGCCGCCATGGCTTGGACGCGGTGCGCGCCACCATGGCCATCACGGCGTTTGCGTTGGTTTGTTTTGTCCCGCTGTATTTGGTCTTGATCAGCACCGGGGTGCTGCCGACCCATTTGGCTCGTGTGCCGTTTTCAGAGATTGGGTTTCAGGCGATGTTTCAGGGCGTGGGCTCGGTCGTCATCTCGGGCATCACTTTCACGCACATGGTGCGTCACTACGGGCCGGTGCGCTCGACCATGATCACCGCCTTGGTGCCAGGCCTGTCGGCGTTGGCGGCTGTGTGGTTTTTGGGTGAGCCTATGCACTGGCATTTGTTGGCAGGGCTGGCGCTGGTGACCAGTGGCATTTTGTTTGGCGTGCAACAAGCGAAAAAAACTGTGGCCGAGACACCGGTGCTGCCTCCAGTTTTGGCAGAGCCTGTGCCCGCCAAAGGGGCAGGCATCCCATGACCGCCGCGCCCACGCAGCGCTGGCTGGCCTTTGACACCAGCACCGACGTGCTGTCTTTGGCGGTGGCACGCGCTGACCAGGTCTGGACGCAAACCTTGCCCGGTGGCGCGCAAGCCTCAAGCGGCTTGATTCCTGCTGTGCTGGCTTTGCTGGCCGAGGCCGACATGCCGCTGACCTCGCTGGACGCCATTGTGTTTGGCCGGGGTCCGGGCTCTTTCACCGGCTTGCGCACGGCCTGCGCTGTGGCGCAAGGCCTGGCTTTTGGCGCGGACTTGCGCGTTTTGCCCGTGGACACTTTGCTGGCCGTGGCCGAAGAAGCGCGTTGGGCGCAGGTGCAAGCCGGTGCTTTGGCGGCAGATGCCGAGCTGACCGTGTTGGCGCTGCTGGACGCCCGCATGGACGAGGTCTACAGCGCCGCTTACCGCTGGACGCCAGACGGTGGCGCTGGGCACTGGCATGCCGCCGCGCCTTTGCAGGTCAGTGCGCCCGAAAACATCCCCAGCGGCGCGTCCTTGGGCTTGGCGCCGGGCAGCGCCTTGTTGCTGGCGGGCAACGCGTTTGCCGCTTATGCAGAGCGCTTGCAGCCAGGGCACCTGAACCCAAGCCTGAACCCAGGCCTGATCACGTCCCACTGCCAAGCCCTGCCCACCGCCGCCGCTTTGCTGCGCTTGGCCCCGGCTTTGTGGGCGCAGGGTTTGGCGGTGCCTGCCGACCAAGCCATGCCGCTGTATGTGCGCGACAAAGTGGCCTACACCAGTGCCGAGCGCCAAGCCATGAAAGCGCCCACTTTGCCCGTGCCCAGCTCGGCAAAGGCGCAAGCACGACCGAGCTCATGAAGGCCAAGATGTCTGCAAACCCCGACCCCACACCAGGGGCTGAGCGCGATCGCGTGAGCTGGGCCCCCATGACCCCGGACGATCTGGATGAGGTGATGGCGATCGAGCAAACCGCCCACAGCCACCCTTGGACGCGCGGCAACTTTCAGGACTCGCTCAACCCTTTGTTTGTGGCCCAGTGCCTGCGGCTGGACGGTGAACTGCTGGGCTTCTTTTTAGCCATGCACGGTGTGCAAGAAATGCACTTGCTCAACATCACCGTGGCCCCTGCACGGCAAGGCCAAGGCTGGGGCCGCATGATGTTGGAGGCGTTGTCGCTGTTGTCACGCCATGCTGGTGCGCAGTGGCTTTGGCTGGAAGTGCGCCAAAGCAATTGGCGCGCGTTGCAGGTGTATAAGCGTTGTGGTTTTCAGCAAATCAGCATCCGCAAAGATTACTATCCTGCAGGCCGCTTGCAGCGCGAGCATGCGGTGGTCATGAGTTTGAAACCGTGAGCCCCCCATGAGTGAACCCAGCTTGTTTGACCTGAACGAACGCCAACGCGCGATGTTGGCCGAAATGGGCGTGCGCGTTTGGTGGCCCCAGCGTCACCAGGCCGCGCCACCCGTTGGGGCGATGGCGGTGCCCACCGTGCCCACTGTGCCCACCGTGCCCACCGTGCCCACTTCGCCAGCAGTGCTATCCCCGGCCCCCCATCAGCCCTCGGGCACAGTCCACCCACCAGCTGCACCCTTTGCGGCCCATGCCCAAACCAATGCCAGAGCCAAAGTGCAGGCCCATGCCCAGGCCCATGCCCAGGCCCATGCCCAGGCCCATGCCCAGGCCAATGACCAAGCCAATGCCAAGGCCCATGTTCAGCCGCTCGCCACCGCCTTCAAGCCATTGCCCAGCGGCTTGGCTGACATGGCCTGGCCCGAGCTGCAACAGGCCGTGCAAGAGTGTCAGTCGTGTGGCTTGTGTGCGGGGCGCAAAACCCCGATGCCGAGCACCGGCCAAGGTCCAGCCCCTTGGATGGTGGTGTGTGATTTGCCCACCGAGACCGACGACCAACAGGGCCAGCTTTTCACCGGACCAGAAGGCGTGCTGCTGGACAACATGCTCAAGGCTGTGGGTGTGCGCCGCCAAGGTCTGTCCACAGCTGTCAGCGGGGCTAAGGTTCAGCCCGAGGCTTTGCTGACCAGTGCTGTCAAATGTCGCCCCCCCCAAGGGCGCAACCCCGAGGCGACCGAATTGGCCGTGTGCGCCGCTTACCTGTCGCGCCAAGTCGCGTTGGCCCAGCCAAAGGTGATTTTGGCCATGGGCCGTTTCGCCATCCAAAGCCTGCTGGGCAGCACCGAGCCCACGGGCAAGCTGCGGGGCCGACTGCACGCATACAAGGGCGTGCCCGTGGTCGTGACTTACCCCCCGACGAGCTTGCTCCGCTCAGCACCCGACAAGGCCAAGGCCTGGGCCGATTTGGTGTTGGCCTTGTCGGTTGCCAAAAACTGATCGCCTCGCATCCTGCCGCCGCGAGGCTGGGCGCAAAACGATAGGGCCGGTCGGCCTTGCCCAAGGCAGTGCAGCCTTGGGGTGCAGTGAGCGGGTCTTGACTGCGCTGCCCTCGGGCTGCAAGTGATCTGAGGGCATGCTGCCCGTGCGCAGGCCTGCCAAGCGTGTGGTGGACAACCGCTAAAATCACGGGTTTTCCAGAATACTTCCCCGGAGCTGCCCACATGGCAAACCAGCAACAAATGGCCAACGCCATCCGCGCCCTCGCAATGGACGCTGTTCAACAAGCCAACTCCGGGCACCCCGGCGCGCCCATGGGCATGGCCGACATGGCCGTGGCCTTGTGGGGCGATCACCTGCAACACAACCCCACAAACCCGCATTGGGCCAACCGCGACCGCTTTGTGCTGTCCAACGGCCATGGCTCCATGTTGATTTATTCGGTGCTGCACCTGACCGGCTACAAACTGCCGATCGACGAACTCAAAAACTTCCGCCAGTTGCACAGCAAAACCGCCGGCCACCCCGAAGTGGGCGTGACCCCCGGCGTGGAAACCACCACCGGCCCGCTGGGCCAAGGCATCACCAATGCCGTGGGCATGGCCCTGGCCGAGAAAATGCTGGCCGCCGAGTTCAACAAACCCGGCCACACCATCGTCTCTCACCACACCTATGTGTTTCTGGGTGACGGCTGTCTCATGGAAGGCATCAGCCACGAGGCCGTGGCGCTGGCCGGTGCTTGGAAACTGAACAAACTGATCGCCCTGTACGACGACAACGGCATCTCGATTGACGGCCAAGTGGCCCCTTGGTTCATCGACAACACGCCCCAGCGCTTTGCCGCCTGCGGCTGGAACGTGATCGACGCTGTCGACGGCCATGACGCGGCTGCTGTCTCCAAAGCCATTGCTGCGGCCAAACACAGCGCCGACAAGCCCACCCTGATCGTCTGCAAAACGGCGATTGGCAAGGGCTCGCCCAACCGCGCAGGCACCGCCAAAGCCCACGGCGAGCCCTTGGGTGCTGAAGAAATCAAGCTGACCCGCGAAGCCCTGGGCTGGTCGGCCGAGCCCTTCAAGATTCCCAAAGAGGTCTATGCCGACTGGGACGCCAAAGTCGCAGGCAAAGCCCGCGAAGCCGCGTGGAACACCAACTTTGCCGCTTACAAAGCCGCTTTCCCCGCAGAGGCCAAAGAGTTTGTACGCCGCATGAAGGGCGATTTGCCCAAGAACTTCAACCAAGTGGCCTTTGACGCCGTGGTGGCCGCCCACACCCAGGGCGAGACCGTGGCCAGCCGCAAGGCCAGCCAATTGGCCCTTGAAGCCTTCACCGCCGCCTTGCCCGAAATGCTGGGCGGCTCGGCCGACCTCACGGGCTCTAACCTCACCAACACCAAGAGCACCCCGGCTTTCCGCGTGGACCTGGCAGGTGACGTGGTCAAGACAGCTGACGGCTCGGCTACCGAAGGGGCCTCCAAGATCGGAAGGCACATCAACTACGGCGTACGCGAATTCGGCATGGCCGCCATCATGAACGGCGTGGCCCTGCATGGCGGTTACATCCCCTACGGCGGCACCTTCCTCACTTTCTCTGACTACTCACGCAACGCCATCCGCATGGCCGCGTTGATGAAAAAACGGGTCATCCACGTGTTCACCCACGACTCCATCGGCTTGGGCGAAGACGGCCCGACCCACCAGTCGATCGAGCACGCCGCCAGCCTGCGCCTGATCCCCGGTCTGGACGTGTGGCGTCCTGCCGACACCGCCGAGACCACCGTGGCCTGGGCCGTGGCCCTGCAAAACGCCCACCGCCCCTCGGCCCTGTTGCTCAGCCGCCAAAACCTGGCCTACTCGCCCAAGAGCGATCTGGGCGACATCAGCCGTGGCGCTTATGTGTTGTCCGAGCCAGAACACGTCGGCATCAAAAAGACCCACGGCGTGATCATCGCCACCGGCTCTGAAGTGCAACTGGCCCTGGCTGCGCAAAAGCTGCTGGCCGCACGCAAGATCGGTGTGCGCGTGGTCTCCATGCCCAGCACCAATGTGTTTGACCGCCAAGACGCCGACTACAAAATCAGCGTGCTGCCCGCAGGCATTCCCCGCGTGGCGGTTGAAATGGGTGCCACCGACGGCTGGTGGAAATACGGCTGCGCTGCCGTGGTCGGCATCGACACCTACGGCGAGTCGGCCCCAGCGCCTGTGCTGTTCAAACATTTCGGCTTCACCGCCGAGAACGTCGCCGACACCGTGCACGCCGCGCTGCTCAAGGCCTGATCAGGCCCGCCGGATGAAACGCTTCAGCGCCTGAGGGCGCTCAAGCCATGTTCAGGAATCAGGTCCATGCAAGCGACTTGGCTTCCAATCCGGTTACGTAACCGCTGAGTAACTTCGCTCCATAGGCTTTCACCATGACCATCAAGTGGGGCATCAACGGATTTGGCCGCATTGGCCGCCTGGCCCTGCGCGCTGCACTCCAGCACGGCTTCGACGACATCCAGATCGTCGGCATCAACGACCCCAAGCCCGCCGACTACCTGGCCTACATGCTCAAGTACGACAGCGTGCACGGCCGCTTTGATGGCACGGTGGACTTCACCGATGACGCCCTCATCATCAACGGCAAAAAAATCAAGCTCTCACACGAACGCGATGCGCACAACCTGCGCTGGGGACAGATGGGCGTGCACACCGTGCTCGAATGCACCGGCCACTACCTGACCGAAGCCACCAGCCAAATGCACTTGATTGCGGGCGCGAAAAAGTCGTGATCTCGGCCCCGTCCAAAGACAGCACCCCCATGTTCGTCTATGGCGTGAACCACAAAAAGTACGCGGGCGAGGCCATCGTGTCGAATGCCTCTTGCACCACCAACTGCCTGGCCCCCGTGGTCAAGGTGCTGCACGACAAATGGGGCATCCAACGCGGCCTGATGACCACCGTGCACGCCGCCACCGCCAGCCAAATGACCGTGGACGGCTCGTCGCGCAAAGACTGGCGCGGTGGGCGCGGCATTCTGGAAAACATCATCCCCAGCAGCACGGGCGCGGCCAAGGCCGTGGGCGTGGTGATCCCCGAGATCAAGGGCAAGATCACCGGCATGGCGTTTCGCGTGCCCACGTCTGACGTGTCGGTGGTTGACCTGACCGTGGAGTTGAGCAGCGACGCCAGCTATGCCGAGATTTGCGCCGAGATGAAAGCACAAAGCGAAGGCGCGCTCTTGGGCGTGCTGGGTTACACCGACGAAAAAGTGGTCTCCACCGACTTCCGAGGCGAGTCCTGCGCCAGCGTGTTCGATGCCACCGCCGGCATCGCGCTGGACAAACGCTTCGTCAAGATCGTGGCCTGGTACGACAACGAATGGGGCTACGCCAAGCAGTGTCTGGAGATGGTGCGGGTGGTTTCTAAGAAGAAGTGACCTGAACGGGCAGGCAGCGTCAGGGCTCCCCGCAGGGGCTCAGAGGCGCTTCGCTTTGCCACATCGCCCCTGCGGGGAGCCCTGGCGCTACCATGGGGCATCGCTCAAAGCGCCTTCGGGCGCTTTTTGCTTGTGTGCGGTACCGGCGGGATGCGGGTTGCGTGGAAGTATCGGCGGGGGGGGTGAAACTGACGTGAAGTTCAGCGCTGCGTCGCAACTTTGGGCGTCCGTTGTAAAGGCATATGAGACGTTGTCGCTTCAAGGCGCTCGGCCAGCCAGACCTTGATCACGGACTGCCTCGTCACCCCCAGTTTGCTGGCTTCGCGATCCAGCGAGTCAATCATCCATGTTGGGAAATCCACATTCACCCGCTTCTGATCCTGCAGTACACGTCTGGCTTTGGACAAGTCCAAAGAAGCCGTGATGTCGGCACCATCTTCAAACTGTTGCTCGAACTTTTTAGCTTTCATAAAGTGCCACCTCTTCTGTGCGTGCGCGACGCACGGATGTTGCACTATTTCGTTCATGAAGCCGCCAAACGCTTACGCGTGGTGGTTTTTGGACGAACAGATAAGACTTGTGTTTCGTGAGCAAAAGCCAGCATACTTGCCAAAGCTTTGTTGACGGCTTCAGAAGTCGGAAACGCCTTCAGAATTTCGGGCTGTAACACCACGACATTGCTGCCCTGCACGAAATGTTGAAGGTACTTGCCGCGAACACCCTTGCCCAGTTGATCGCGCCTCAATTCAGGAATATCCAGATCAGCCATTTTTGTAGATGTCTTTTTCATATCGGGTTGCCTTTCTTGCGCTGATGATTCGAATGCTGTTGCGACGCTCCGTAAAGCGGCAGAAACCGCCCACTTGCGGGGCCATGCGCCGCAACAACAAGCTCAGCGCTTTGTTAGGCCACTTAGCTTAGCAGGTACCCGTTTCGCCAACTGGGCTTGCTTGACACCAATGAGGTAGGTACGAAATGCTGGATGAATTTCCCATCGCGCTCCCTGCATAACGTTCCAGTTTGCAAGTTTTGCGAAGTTTGAGTCATCGTGAAACAGAATGTGGCGAAATTTGCGAGTCATTGTGTTGTCGACAATGCGCGGATTCATAAAACCTGTTTCATGCAAAAGCCTAAGTATTGCAACAGCGTCGTCATCGACATCCGGGCGAAGTTGCGCGCCACGTATCTGTATTGAGGCGATGCTTGGCACCGTACGAAGGTGCCGTCGGAGACTTTCAAAGTCTGACTCGAAAACAAAGTCAGCGAAGGTATTGATGATTTCGCGGATGCTCTTGCAATCAAGCGAAAACTCATTAACTACATCATCAACCCGTTCTGATGAATAGACTTGCATTGCCTCCCCGGCCTCGTTGCTGCCTATCAAAGGTACGTTGCCACGCTTGGCTGCATCCACCATGTTTTTAATGAGCTGAATTGCATCTCTCGGGCGCTCGCGAGCTGACTTCGAGATAAATGTGTCCCAGGTGCGCCTTTCGTCGCTTTTGGGCAAAGTCATACTCTGGTCTTTAAAGAAGACTGTGTAGGGATCGACCCGCGGTTTCCCGGCATCCCTCGCTGCGCTTTCCAAACGCTTACGTATGATGCTTTCCATTAGCTTGTCGTCGGCCAGAAGGGGAATCATCAGGCCGCGCATGTGATCAGTCTGATCTCTTTGCCCCTGGCTTTCGCTGGTAAGTCGAGTCCATACACTTGAGCGGAGGCTCACAATTGCTCTGACCGCGTTGCATTCCCCGGTTAATCGCCTGACAGCGAGAAGAAGTGCCCAAATCCGATTAAGATGCGCCGGTTGATCAGGTGCGGCTAATTGGTCTGTGTCATCAATGAGCAGATAGAAAACGTTCCCTGATGAGAGAAGTTGTGAGTTGACTGCTTTGATCAGGGAATTCGGCGAATTGGTACCAGCCAGATCCTTTGCAAGCTGAACACCGTTGATCTTCGTGACAGGCAATGAAATGGCGGTTATGAGTTCAAGTGACTTCTGGATAAAGTCTTCTTCCGCAAGTCCTTGTTGCCTTGCTTCGCTATGGAGCTTAGCAGCGGGCCCTTTCAACAGCCCTTTCAGTTGCGAACCTATTTGCGCACCCAACGTCCGAAGTAGCACCTCGTAATAAAAGCGCTTAAGAGAACCGATGTCGAGTGATGCGGGCGTGTCCTTAGACGATATGTTGTCCGGCCGTATCAGTAGGCATGGAAGATTCTTTGATTTTGCTACCGTGTCAATCCACTCAACGACAGCGCTCTTGCCGATGCCCTTATTTCCCACCAAAACTCTCATGCCCCCCGGCTCAATAGCGCAGAGCTGCTCGAACTGAGATGGCACGATGAATATCTCGCCAAGGAAAGGGCGATCACCTTCCGAGGTACCAGTTCTAACGTATTTAAGAAGATGGTCAAGTGCACTCATGTTGTGTTTCCTAAAAGATCGTTAGCAAGGGTTTTCGCAATGGCCTACAAGTTGTAGACCGTTAAACCCATTTCATACAACCGGTCCGCATCAATACTTTTTTTGCTGAAATCGTCGTAAGCGACTTGTGATGTAGGTTTCAGGTCAGCCACTGCATGTGCATGCAGGTATAAATTTGCAGCGAAACCCGCCACCCAACCCCTTGCAACTTCCCTACCGCACCATCCAGCGCAGCAGGCATGAAGCGCCCAACTATACCCAAGAAATTACGAAAAATTAGCTATAAATCTGCTTTGCGCGCAAACCCTAATACTCCCCCCCAACACCAACCAAAGCTGGGCATAATCATTCACGCCCCCGCTGGCCACCTCGCCCAAACGCACCTCTGGCAACCCGCCAAAAACAACAATCAGCCCCCGCACAGATGACCGCCAACGCCTTCCACAACATCGCGCAAATTGAAACCAGCCTGTGGGAAGCCGCCGATCAGCTCCGTGCCAACTCCAACCTCACGGCCACCGAATATTCCATGCCGGTGTTGGGCGTGATTTTTTTGCGGCACGCCACCAACCGTTACCAGACCGCGCTGCAAGCCATTGAGTCCGCGCAGGCGGCGGGCACTAGCCCCAAGCGCCCGCTGGTCGAGGGCGACTTCATCAAGCGCCGCGCTTTGATGCTGCCCGAGGTTGGCTTGCGGCTCGGGTTCTAAGGCGACATTCCGGCTGTCAACAATTTCTGCGATGGCAAGCACCAGCTGCAAGACGCTGAACTGGGGGCTGATCAGGGGCTTACGGGGTGGTGCGCTTTCACCACGGGGTGTGGGTGGGGTGGTTTGGCGCTAGGATAGTGAGCCAAATTGTGAAGTGCACAGGGCTCTGGCCGTTGCATTGCTTGAGCCTAAGCGGCACGCCGCCAGGCGTAGTGAGTTCGGATGAGCACCATAATTTTGAGCCAAACGATCAGAGGCACTACGTCATGACCAAGGAAGATAAACCCATCAAGAACCAAGCCATCACGGTCAGTTTCGGCGCGGAATCGCCCTTTCTGCTTTACGCAGGTGATGACGAGAAAGTGCATGTCCGCGTTCTGATCCACGCCGAGACGCTGTGGCTGCCGCAACGCTTGATGGCCGAACTGTTCCAGACCACCCCCGATAACGTCGGCTTGCACCTCAAGAACATCTACGCCGAAGGCGAACTGGCGGAAGAGGCAACTGCCGAGGATTTCTCGGTAGTTCAAAACGAAGGTGGCCGGGCCGTCCGGCGCACGCTCAGGCACTACGGCTTGGACGCCATCATCGCAGTCGGCTACCGGGTCAGCTCCAAGCGCGCCACCCAGTTTCGCATCTGGGCCACCCAGATCCTCAATGAGTACATCCGCAAGGGCTTTGTCCTGGACGACGAGCGCTTGAAGCAGGGCAAACAAGTCTTCGGCGAAGACTACTTTCTGGAGTTACTGGAGCGGGTCCGCTCCATCCGTGCCAGCGAGCGGCGCATTTACCAGCAAATCACCGACATCTTCGCTGAGTGCAGTGTGGACTACGATCCCAAGTCGGACATCACGCAGAACTTTTATGCCATGGTGCAAAACAAGTTCCATTTCGCCATTACCGGCCAGACGGCCGCCGAGATCATTCACAGCAAGGCCGACCACAATGCGTCGCATGCAGGTTTGCTGACCTGGAAAAACGCCCCACATGGCCGAGTCCTCGCCTCTGATGTGACCATCGCCAAAAACTACCTGACTGAACCCGAGATCAAGCGCCTGGAGCGCACCATCTCCAGCTTCTTCGACTACATCGAAAACATCATCGAGAACCGAGTGCAAATGGGCATGGCCGATATGGCCACCAGCGTGGATAAGTTCCTGAGTTTCAACGAGTACAAGCTGCTGACGCACAAAGGCCGGATCAGCAAAACGCAGGCCGACCAGAAAGCTTTGGCTGAATACGCGCAATTCAATCGAACGCAAAAAATTGAATCGGACTTTGACCGGGTCTTGAAGGTCACAAAAGCACTTGGAGTCGACGCTTCTCAGGTCAAACGCAAGGGCGATAAGCGCAAAAAATAGGATCAAGCTACCGGATGCGCGCCCCGGCGATGTTTGCGCCAAGTGACAGGCCAGTTGATGTGGCGAAAACCTACTTTATTTACCGCGCTGTTTGCGGTGAATGCACCACTGATTCACACCGATGAAACACGGTTCAAAGACCCAACCCATCTGTGGGCGTATAAAAAACTCCCTGGTCGAACTGATCATTTGGTCTGCGCGGTGTTGGTCCTTGAAAACGCCGTGGTCGTTAAAACCGTCATGCACGCATTTGTATTGGAGGATTAACCCATGAAAACCACTTACTACGACCAAGATGACATCTTGGTGATTCAACTCTCGGATAAACCCATTGCACGCGAGGTGTCGCAGGACTGGAACACGCATGTCAGCTATGCCGCTGATGGCACTGCCGTAGAAGTCGTCGTGCTGGACGCCAGAGCCAACGGCGCACTCCCGGTAGAAATCCTCCACGGCCAAGCCGCCTGATTGACCGCCCTCCATAACCTTTCCCCCGGTGGTCGGCCGCTCCAGACCCTACATGGGGCATACGCCGAAGGCAAAACGTCGGGGCCAAAGCCACCGAGCGAGGTGCCGGATCAATCA
Organism: Limnohabitans sp.; assembly: GCF_044361645.1. Lineage (GTDB taxonomy): Bacteria > Pseudomonadota > Gammaproteobacteria > Burkholderiales > Burkholderiaceae_C > Limnohabitans_A. The sequence goes on from NZ_JBIKIL010000031.1 coordinate 26,720, forward strand.
TCGGATGGATGGGCTGGGTTTTTAAAGGACAAAGCAGAGGTAATCATGAAGCCATGTCGCCCAAGCGCGGCGACGGCATCTGAGTCGTGAAGATGTCAGCGAATATGGACAAGCTGACCTGAAGTTCAGCGATGTGTTGTGACTTTGGGCGTCCGTTGTAAAGGCATATGAGACGCTGTCGCTTCAAGGCGCTCGGCCAGCCAGACCTTGATCACGGACAGCCTCGTCACCCCCATTTTTCTGGCTTCGCGATCCAGCGAGTCAACCATCCATGTTGGGAAATCCACATTCACCCGCTTTTGCTCCTGCAGCACGCGCCTGCCTTTGGACAAGTCCAAAGAAGCCGTGATGTCAGCGCCCTCATCAAACTGTTGCTCGAACTTTTTAGCTTTCATAAAGTGCCACCTCTGCTGTGCGTGCACGACGCACGGCTGTTGCACTATTTCGCTCAGGGGGCCGCCAAGCGTTTGCGCGTGGTGGATTTTGTGCGAACAGACAAGACTTGCGTTTCGTGAGCGAAAGCCAGCATGCTTGCCAAAGCTTTGTTGACGGCTTCAGAAGTCGGAAACGCCTTCAGAATTTCGGGCTGTAACACCACGACATTGCTGCCCTGCACGAAATGTTGAAGGTACTTGCCGCGAACACCCTTGCCAAGTTGGTCGCGCTTCAATTCAGGAATATCCAGATCAGCCATTTTTGTAGATGTCTTTTTCATATCGGGTTGCCTTTCTTGCGCTGATGATTCGAATGCTGTTGCGACGCTCCGTGTGAACGACCACCAAATGCCGCTCCTTGTTTGAGATTCCATAGGTTCGGCTCCTGTCCTCATCCATTGAGTGATCAGTGTCCGAAAAAGTCAAGGCCAAAGCATCTCCAAAAACGCTGACAGCCTCGTCAAAAGACACGCCATGCTTGAGCAAGTTGCTTTGTGCTTTTTGATTATCCCATTCGAACTTGAACATGCGAGTTCCTTACATTGACGATCTCAGTCGCCCACTTTGTTCAATTTTATGCTCGCTGAGCAGGGCGCTTGAGTGAGACCTTGCGACGTGCGGGCCCTCAAGAACTCGTCTAAAAGAGAAAACTCGTCGCTCAGCTTGTCGAATTCTGCTTTGACAGCCGGATCGGCCAATGCCTGGGCGCGCAGTTGTTTATGCGTCAACATGTTTCCAGTCTTTCATACGTTTGCGCGCAAGCGCCAATTATTTGGGCTGATGAATCAAATGCTAACGGCAAACTCGACCGCTTGAGCAATTTATTAGCTTGCTTTGGACGGCCCTGCGTACAGCTTTTTCTCGCCAGTGGCGAACGTGGCCCGCAGGATGCGGCCATCAACCACTTCGTAGACACACAACATCTCGATGGAGCCAACACCCTCTGGAAAGTTGCGTTCAATCAGCTCAAGGTCAGCGACCATGTTGCCTGCCATCTGACGAGACAGCAGCCTGGCGTGAAGTTTGGCTCAGCGAATCGCGCAAGAAAGCGCGGACGCATCTGCTCGTGCCCCTGCGCCAGCAGCTCTCCACCGGTTGCGTACTGCGCCGCATTTGGCGAGTAGGTGGCCAGCAGGGCCTCAATGTCTTTTGCGTTGTACGCGTCCAGTTGGGCCTGTACGACTTCAAGCGGGGAACTGTGCGACATGGAATGCTCCTCTTCGATGGATGGTGTGATTGATTATTTCAAGCGAACGTTAACGCTCAGCGTTGGGCGAAGACATCCCCTCCAGCAGAAGTTTAGACCTCATTCGGTGCACTCCACTGCCTATTGAGCAGCGCGTACTGAAGGAGGTCATGGTGCCGGCCCGCCCAGTACCCAGCTTCCCGCTGCCGCCCCTCTTGCAGAAACCCGAGCGCCTCGAGTAAGGCCAGAGATGCCGTGTTGTCAGGGTGAACCTGCGCCTCGATTCGATTGAACATTGCCTCTCGGAAACCCCATGTGATGATTGCTTTTAGAGCTTCTTTCACATATCCGCGGCCCTGATACGCTGGAGTGATTTCGTAACCGACGATGCAGGATTTCCAGCTTCGATTCCAGCGAAACAAGCCGCATGTACCGATCAGTCCGGGTTGGTCTCTCAACGCCAAGGCCCAGCGTGCACCAGAAACCGGCTCTTTCCGCCAACTGGCAAACGTAGCGACCAACTTCGCGGCGCCTTCAAGATCGGGAATCGGATCCGAACCGAACCATCTCATGTACTCGGCGTTTCCATGAATTCGAAAAATATTTTCCGCATCGGATTCCACAACCTCACGCAGCGTGAGTCGGGATGTCTGTAGCGTTGGAAAATCAATCATATGATGTTTGTTGTTTAACGTACGAGCTAAGCGGATGGTTAGACCCCACTCGACAGCCTGTGCCTTAGCAAGCGATGGAGCCACGACAGCGCGATGATGGGAATGACGGCGGCATACTTGACATTGCCTCGAAAGTAGACAGCGGCCGCCAGTGCGCAACCGACGGCGACCAACAGGAGCAGCGAAGAACGCTGCACCGACAACCTGGGACCGAGCTTGGCAATGAAGCCACTGGGGGTGAAGAGCGTGGAAACGACCCCCACCAAGAGGATGGCCAAGAACAAACTCGCTTCGCCGAACTGCTGATAAACGCGCAACCACCACCACTGCTCGGTAAACGCCGCTGCACCGCCCGCGATGAGCCACAAATTGGCCCCCAGGATAAGGCGGTTGGCTGGGGCAGTGCGCGCGAGCAAAAAAGCGAGTTCACCAATGGCAAGAAACGAACTTGCCTTGAAAGCGAAGACAAAAGACTCGTCAGTGGTTTGACCACGACCAAACGCCAGATACGCAAAGAAGGCCAGAGCGATGAAGCCGATCAGGTATTCAAGGATGGCGAGTGCTGCAGTGCGCATTTTGTGGGGCTTAACGTTGGCATTGTCCGGCTAGCAGCACATCCCGAGAAGCGGCTTCATGCTGCAGCATGTCTGTGACGAACAGCAGAATAGCTCTCATTCGGCAATTGCCTCGGCAAACGACTGGCCATCCCTGATGCGCTGTAGACGCGAATACAGATGGGTAGCCCCAGCTCTTGACAGCCAAGACGCGACCTCGTGTTTGGCAGAGGCGTAATTTCTCGTCAGCGCCTGATCATCACCCTCATTAAAAGTCGATGGCGCCGTGAGATCACGAACATAGGCCGTGTTTTGGGCATCCTGTAGCGATAACGAGTACTGAGGGCGATAGTCAACTTGCATCGCAACCCCTTCGTGAAACCAAGTAGGAATTTGGAAGAAGAGCGCCAGGTAACCTACACGGTGATGAACCTCCGCGTGCATGAGTTCGTGGGCAACGACATCAACGTTTTGCCCTTTAGGGCCAACCATGACGCAAGAGCGGTTCCCAATAGACGCGGTACTACCGTAGGCGTTGAGCCTAAACGGGCCAAACCCGTTTGGTTGATCGAAGAAAACAATGATGGGTTTCGACTCAACTGCGCCGAAGGTACTTTCAATTCGAAGGCGGGCATCTCGCGTGAGTTGAGCGAAGCGCTGTTGATCGACCTCAGATTCACTTTCCGCAAGAGAACCATCGGCGAGTTTTTGCAAATCGGCTACGTCAAGGAGGAGACAGGCCGTTGGGCCAGGCAGCGCCAAGGCGAAAGTGCTGACTGAAGTTAAAACGACGGCGAACATGGCGATCAGAAATTTATGCTGGATTGCTGGCATGGTGTCCTTTCGAGGCCTACCGAATGAATGTGAGGAATGTGACGTCCGCGCTATGGAAGGGCTAGGCACCGCTACGCCAGCGCAATGCGAAAGCGAAGACATGGTTGGCTGCCAAATTGGCTTGCGCTTTGTCTTGCAGACCCAACCGGGCACTCAGCCCCTCACAACCTCCCTCCCGCACCATCCAGCGCAGCAAGCGTGAAGCGCTCAACTATATCGAAATAAATACTAAAAATTAGTTACAAAGTATTTTCTTGCACTCAACTCTTTTGAGAATGTTACTTTTTTAGCCACAACGCGCCCAACAAAATGAAAAGGCCTAAGAGACCAACAGCACCAGAAGAAACATACCAAAAAACATCACTGTTCCCTGGAAACATTGGGCGCAGCAGTGGAAACATGACGGCGCGCAAAAGCAAGACAGCGGCAGAGCCGAAAAGCACGGGCTGAAGCAGTGGAAGAGGTTGGATGACCCCGGCACCAGCCAAAGCATATGCAGCCAAAACCAAAAGCAAAGTACCGACAAGGGCAGCAGAAATAGGGGGTCTCCAATCGCCTGAAGCGACAGCATCAGCGACAACCTCGCCAGCGCCCAGGAATCTGTAACCGTCAGCCCCCCAAGGAATGCACGCAAAGTGAAGCAAAGCAGCCACTGCACAAGCTGATGCAGCCAGTTTGAGAAAAATTTCTCCCATTTGCATTCGCCCTCTTTTGTCCTAACACTTATCTTTTATCTGCTGCACCAATGCGCCAAGCCAAGACCAGCCGTGTCATTCGCGGCGGGTGATCCATGTTCAGCTGAACCGCCGCACAGATGCTGGTGTGTGGGTTTGATTATGCCAATGGCTTGGCTCTAAGGGTCATTTTTGAATCCTTTAAAACTCTTTTTGTGCTGTATGCACGACTCCTTGCCGAAGATCTTGGCGCCGCCATGGGCGTGTGCTGCGCTGGCAGCCTGCTTTTGCCATGCCTTGGCCGCAAGGGTTGATGCAGTTCAGTGCCATGCGCCACACTCGCGAAATCTGCATCCAGTCACTGACAGTCAAGTGCCGCAATGGCACAAAGCGCAACGCCTTCATACCGCTTGAGCCACCTGAATGCTCAACCGCACAGGCAAGACAAATCGATGTTTTCTGTCAGGCACAAACCACCGGCCAGAACCGGGTTCGTTCAACAAAAAGATCAGGTTGCGTCTATGTGCTACCTGTCGTTAAACGCTGCTGCCTTGACCGCCAAAGGGGAACGGGTTTCGGCAACGCTTACACATTCAGGTACGCGACATGAGCGGAAAATCCTGGGGCCTGCGAATAGCGCTAACGGAAAGGTCAATGTACAGGCTTGGCCAATAGAGGTGATCTGGTGTAGGACGCTCAACGTGGCTGATTTGCGCCACCGTGGCTTGTTGAAACCACGGGAAATGCTCAAAGGACAACAGCAACGCCTCGTCTCCAAGGAGCATCCAGAAACCATGAGGAGAGATGTTGGTGACTTCAGCCGCCGGAGTGGTGTGTCCATGCATCTTCGATTTCCTTCAAAAGATATTTTCTGTAGGGCACAAACCACTGCCCAAAACCGGGTTCGTTCAATAATTGACAGGTCGAGGCTACGCGCGATCTATCCTTACTCGTTAGGTGATTGTGCATGGCGTGTTGCTTACCTGGCAAAGTTTTGAGATTTTTATAAGCACTTGTTCACAGAAGTTCGACACCTTTTTCCAGAAACGCTTCCTTCCGCAGCCCAGTCTGCCAATAAATTCAAGCACTTGCGAGGGTTTTCAGACTGAAGCTTAAAAATCTTTGTAGTGGCACGTTATGCTGTT
>NZ_JBIKIL010000215.1:0-2710 GCF_044361645.1 Limnohabitans sp.
TTGCAGGTCGAGCGTGAGCACCATGGCGCTCACCTTGGCGGCTTTGCAGCGCTCGATCATGCGGGCCATGGCCTCGCGGTCGCGCATCATGTACAGCTGAAACCAAAACGGCGCTTGGGTGTGGGCCGCGATGTCTTCGATGGAGCAGATGCTCATGGTTGACAAGGTGAAGGGGATGCCGAACTTTTTGGCGGCCATGGCCGCGTGCATTTCGCCGTCGGCGTGCTGCATGCCCGTGAGGCCCACAGGGGCGATGCACACGGGCATTTTGGTGTCGATGCCGACCATTTGGGTGGCCGTTGTGCGGTTTTCCATGTTGACGGCCACGCGCTGGCGCAGCTTGATTTTGTGGAAATCGGTCTCGTTGGCGCGGTAGGTGCCCTCGGTCCAAGAGCCGCTGTCGGCGTAGTCGTAGAACATGCGCGGCACGCGCTTTTCGGCCAAAACGCGCAGGTCTTCGATGGTGGTGATCACGGGCATGGGGCAGTCTCCGAGTGGAATATTGGTTTTAGTGGCAAGCGTGATCGTAGCTTGCTGACCGGCGCGCGCTTGTGAAACTTGAGCTCAGCGCTTTGAAATTAATTGGGCTTGCAGCGCGGCAGCGACGCTTTTGCCTGCATTCAGCCGTGGGGTTTGGCCTTGACAAAGGCGCCGCCCTGGAAGATGGCGGCCGGGTCTTGCGTGTCTATGCTTTGTTGGCGTGCTTCGACAGCAGGGCGGAACACGTCAGAGGAGTCCAAAGGGCGGTAGCCGATGTGTTTGGCATGGGTGTTGTCCCACCAGGTGGTCTGGTTGTCGGACATGCCATAGATGATGCTGTGCCCCACGATGGGTGCGGTCAGGGCTGCCACCACCAGGCGCTCCAGGTCGTCAAAACTCAGCCAAGTGGCCAGCATGCGGCGGTCTTTGGGTTCGGCATACGAAGAGCCGATGCGCAGGCTCACCGTCTCGATGTCCCAGCGGTCCCAGTACAGCTGGGCCAAGTCCTCGCCAAAGGCTTTGGACAGGCCATAAAAGCCGTCGGGCTTGGGGGGTGTGCGGGTGTTGACCACCTCGTCTTGGCGGTAAAAGCCGGTCACATGGTTGGAGCTGGCAAACACGATGCGCTTGACGCCCTTCAGGCGTGCGGCCTCGTACAGGTTGACCATGCCGACGATGTTGCCCGCCAGGATCGGCTCCCAAGCTTGTTCGGTGGACACGCCGCCCATGTGCACCACGGCGCTGACACCGTCGAGCAAGGCCATCATTTGGTCCTTGTCTTCAAGGGATGCGAGTTGGATTTCTTCCCCTGCAGTTGCCGGCTCCAGCGCACGGCGGTGGCTGACACGCAGCACCTCGCAATAGGCCTTGAGCCGGGGGCGAAGCTCTTGGCCCAAGTTGCCGCCTGCGCCGGTGAGCAGCAAACGGGGAAATCGCAAAGGGGAGGCAGGTGTGGTCAGCATGGGTGGGGTCGTGTTCAAACGCAAGGTCAAGATTTAAAGCGGCCGGCCAAGGCCGTGGCGCTGTCGCGCAGCAGGTTCTGGTCGGCGCCCACGGCCACAAACAAGCAGCCTTGTTTGACATAGTGCTGGGCCAGGGCTTCGTCGCCTGTCAAGATGCCAGCGGCCTTGCCACAGGCCCGGATGCGGGCAATGGATTCGTCAATCACTTTCAGCACCTCGGGGTGCTTGGGGTTGCCCAAGTGGCCCAGGGCTGCCGACAAATCGCCAGGGCCGATGAACACGCCGTCCACCCCGTCCACGTTGGCGATGGCCTCGATGTTTTGCAGGCCCTCCACGGTTTCCACCTGCAGCAAGACGCAAATTTCATCGCTGCTGTGTTGGGCATAGCCCTTGACACGGCCATAGTGGCTGGCGCGGGGCGCGCCCGCATAACCACGCACGCCCTGGGGCGGGTAGCGGGTGAATGACACGGCTTGTTGCGCCTCTTCCCGTGTTTGGATGTAAGGCACCAGCAGGGTTTGCACGCCCACATCGAGCAAGCGCTTGAAGGTCACCATGTCGTTCCAGGGTGGGCGCACTATTGGCGTGGTGGGGCTGCCCTTCATGGCTTGCAATTGGGCCAGGATTTCACTCAGGTCGTTGGGCGAATGCTCCATGTCCAGCAGCAGCCAGTCAAAGCCGCAGTGCGCCAAAATTTCTGCGCTGATGTTGCTGCACAGGTGCGACCACAGGCCGATTTGTTTTTGACCAGATTGGATGGCGTGTTTGAAGTGGTTGACGGGCATGTCCATGGCTTGCTTCCTCAAAAGGGCGTGTGGTGGGGCATGGGGCGCAGGGTTTGATCAGCGCACCATGCAAGGCATCTTGTGGTTGAACTTCCAGTTGGGGATCAGGTACTGCATGGCCATGGCGTCGTCGCGCGCGCCCAGGCCGTGCTGCAGGTACAGCTGGTGGGCTGTCATGACCGCGTCCATGTCCACTTCAATGCCCAGGCCCGGCTTGACGGGCACATCGATATAGCCGCCCTTGATTTGCAGCGGGTTTTGGGTCAGGAACTGGCCGTCTTGCCAGATCCAGTGGGTGTCAATGGCGGTGATTTTGCCCGGCGCCGCAGCGGCGCACTGGGTGAACATGGCCAGCGAGATGTCAAAGTGGTTGTTCGAGTGCGAGCCCCAGGTCAGCTCATACATCTGGCACAACTGCGCCACGCGCACCGAGCCTTGCAGTGTCCAAAAATGCGGGTCGGCCAGCGGAATATCGACCGACTG
>NZ_JBIKIL010000216.1:0-2705 GCF_044361645.1 Limnohabitans sp.
TGCCGTTGTCGGTCAAGGACACCGAAGGCAAGGTGGTGTTTGCCACCACCTTGACGGTGCCTAAGCCGCAGGTGGCTTTGGTGACTTCTATGGGCAGCATATTGTTTGAGCTGGACCCTGCCAAAGCGCCGGTTTCGGTGAACAATTTTTTGGGTTATGTGCGCCAGGGTTTTTACACCAACACCTTGTTTCATCGGGTGATCGCTGGGTTTGTGGTACAGGGGGGGGGCTACACCACGGGGCTGGTCAAAAAGTCGGGGCTGGCGGCGCCGATTGCCTTGGAGAGCAACAACGGTTTGTCCAATTTGCGGGGCACCTTGGCCATGGCCCGAACCAATGACCTTAACTCGGCCACGTCTGAGTTTTATGTGAATTTGGTGGACAACGTGGCTTTGGATACCTTGAATGGAGGGTACGCTGTGTTTGGCGCGGTGGTGCAGGGCATGGGGGTGGTGGATACCATCGCTTCGCAAACCACGGGCACGATGAATGGCATAGGTGATGTGCCTTTGTCAGAGGTGACGATCACCTCGGTCACGCAGGTGCGTTGAAGGGGTTCAGTAAACCCACAGCACGTTGTGGCCTGCCAAGGTGGCGCTGGCGGTGCCGACGATGAGCACCTCGCTGGCTTGGGTGCAGGTGTGCAGGTAGCAGCCCTCGTCCAGGGCAATCCAGCCGATGGATTCGGCTTCTATGTCTGCCAACTCGCGCCAAAATTCGGCTTCGATGTCGGCAGGGTGGGCGGGGCCGGTGATGGGCTGCATGGCAATGAGGGCGATGGCTTGAGGCTGTCTTGAAAACTGGCTTTATTGTATAGATGGCGGGCTGTGGTGACTGAAGGCGCCTAGGGCTGGCCTCAAGTTTTGGGGTTTGGCGACGATTCCAATCATTCACGGGGTGCTGACATGGTGTGCGGCGCTCCCAAACTGGGATACGTCAACAATGATGCGCCTTTTCTGGTCTGTGGTGGGTTTGCTGCTGTTGTCGGGCTGCGCCAGTTTTTTGCACGGTGATGTGCAGCCTGTTCAGGTGACGGTGCTGTGCAATGACCGGATGGTTCCAGCCGCTTGTGTGGCACAAAACGCCAAGGGGATGTGGCAATTTCAGGCTCCAGGCACTTTTCAGGTGCACAAGGATCTGACTTCTTTGCAGGTGGCTTGCAAGTCGCCCTTTTTCCCCGAGATCACGGCCACGGTGCCTTCCCGCTTGAACTTGTCGATGGCGGGGAACTGGTTGGTGGGTGGGCTGGTGGGGGCGGGTGTCGATGTGTATCGCGGTGCTGCCTTTGCTTATCACACCGATGTGCGCATTTCCTATCCGGTGTGCCAGTGATCGACTGCTTCAAGGACTGGACATGAAAAATCTTGGAGAGTGGATGCTCCAAGCTTATTTGCCAGATTAAGTTTGGGAATTTCATATAGGAATGAGGTATACTCGCTTCCTATATGAACTTTCAAATCCGTGTTCCCCTGAATACATCGCCCGAGCAGTACGCACGTTTGTGCGCGTTGCGGGTGGTGTTTGCGCAGGTTTGCAACCAGCTGGCGCCCAGCGTGAAGCATTCGCGTGTGTGGAATCGGGTGACTTTGCACCATTTGCATTACCACGCATTGCGTGCCCAATTCCCGGCCTTGGGTTCGCAGATGGTGTGCAATGCCATTTATGCGGTGTCCAAAATGGCTCGGCTTATTTACCAGCACCCCCAGAGTCCTTTCAATCCAGCGCTTAAGCCGGGCGCAGCTCTGCCGCTTTTGCGTTTTGCGGACAGTTGCCCAGTTTATTTTGACCGCCATACCTTGAGCATCAAGCCGGGGCAGTTGTCCTTGTTCACGATGGATGGGCGCATGCGCTTTGACTTGACGCTGGAGCCCGAGAAGTTGGCTATTTTTGAGCAGGCCAAGCTGCGCGAGATTGTGCTCAATGAGCGCACGGACAAGGTGTTTGAGTTGTCCTTTCATCTGGACACGATCGAGGCGGCCGAGCCTGACGCGCTGGCCGAACCTGTGGCGCAGGGCGCTGCTTCGGCTGCTTTGATTCCAGAATATGTTTCAGTTGAGGTGACGCCATGAAGGCTGGTTCTGCGGTTTCCGAATTGCGCATGGCGCTGTGGGAGAACAAGTTGGCATGGCGTCAGGCTGTGCTAATGAGTTTGGTGATTGGTCTGCTGGGCTTTACCCCCACGGTGTACATGCTGCAGGTGTATGAGCGGGTGGTGAACAGCCGAGATGTGATGACGCTGTTGATGCTGACAGTGGTCACCTTGGGGGCCTACGCAGTGATGGAGCTGATCGAGAAATTCCGCTCGCGTTTGTTGTGGGGAGCGGGCATCGAGTTTGAGTTGCGCATGGCCGACCGCGTGTACAACGCGATGTTTGACGGTCTGCTCAAAAAGCAAATGGGTGGTGCCTTGTCGGTGCAAAACGATTTCAAAAGCGTGCGTGAATTTTTCAACAACCCGGCGCTGGGGGCAATTTTTGAGTTGCCGATTGCGCTGGTGTCGCTGGTCTTGATTTTTGCCATCAATCCGCTGTTGGGCTGGGCGGCTCTGGTAGGTGCAGGTGCACAGACCTTGGTGACCTGGTTGATTCAACGTACGTCGCGCGAGCCTTTGCAAGAGGCGCAGCGCCGTTCGCAAGAGGCGCAGACCTATGCCGAGGCTTCTTTGCGAAATGCGCAGGTGATGGAGTCGATGGGCATGCTGGATG
>NZ_JBIKIL010000032.1:0-31964 GCF_044361645.1 Limnohabitans sp.
CCAACCGTTTGATCAAGCCGGTGCGCTGCAACGACCTTGAGCTGACCAGCCTGGACCCCTGGGACGATGACCCGAATCCGCGCTTTGACGACATCAGCGGCCCGCTCTGGATGGCGCGCTTCGATGACGACAGCCAGTGGCCCAGCCCTGCGCTGCGCCAAGCCCCCGTGCTGACCGCGCCCTCACAAAATACGCTCACGCGCTCAACTGGGAGAGACCGTGCTGATTAAAGACACGCGTTGCTTGGGTGACAGCAAGCTGGCCTCAAACCGTCCAGCGGCCCCAAAACCTCCTGAGAAGGTGCCCCTTGGACACACAGCAGGCCAGGCCTCATTGAGGCCCAGGTCAACTATTTCCGTGCACGCAAGCCGCACAGCGGCGTGCGTTTGAATCTCCCCTCCCGCGTCAATACACACCATGAACACTGCCACCACCCCACCCTCACCAGCCTTCAACTACGCCGAACACGACAAACAACTGCGCAAGTTGTTTGAGTTGGCCGAAGACAACCAATTGGCGGTGCAAGACGCCATTGCCTGCCTGAGCGCTGAGCGCGAAGCACTGAGCAAAGAGCGCTTGACGCTGGCCAAGGCCTCCGTCAATTCGGCCGAGGTTTCCGAGACTTTGCGTCGCGCCACCGCAGATGCCATACCGGCCATCGCTGAGGCTGCAGACAAGTCGATTCAATCTGCCATGGACCGTGCGCTGGGTGTCACGCATGATGCGGTGACGCGTCTTTGGAGCGGGACCACGGCCCCCGCCGTCGAGCGCATTGGCAGTGTGGCAAAGATGGCCAACGAGATGGAGGCGCGCATCCGCCATGCAGGCTATCGGCACGCATGGCAGTGGACCGCGCTGAGTGCGCTGGGCGTGCTTGCCACCTTGGTGGTGGCGGTGGTGGGCGTGCAGCAAATCAAGGCACAACAAACCGAAGTGCAACGCCAACAGGCCGAACTAACGGCTCAGCGGCAGGCGTTTTCAGAAGAGATGGCACGCATGCAGGCGAGCGTGGTTTTTCTGGAGAGAAAGGGCGGTCGCATTCGCTTGGACAAATGTGGCCCCGAGCAGCGGCTGTGTATTGAAGTGGCGCCTGACCAGGGAAATAATCGCGGCGGCTTCCGTGGGCCTTGGAATGACGCAAAGAACGAGCGCACTTTTGTGATTCCTCGGGGTTACTGAGTTCTCATGCGGCTGTCCAGTGATGGCTTGCCCCTTGGCCTGGTGAACCGCTTGCCTTGAGGGGACCAAGGGCTGAGGCCGCGCTTGACACCGCCTGGCGCTCAAGGCCTCCAGCGCTTGAGCAGCAGGGCGTTGAGCATGACGCTGACCGAGCTGAGCGCCATGGCTGCGCCCGCCAGCATGGGGTTCAGGTAGCCCATGGCCGCCAGTGGGATGCCGGCCACATTGAAGGCAAAGGCCCAAAACAGGTTTTGCCGGATTTTGGCCACCGTGCGGGCCGAGATGTCGAGCGCTGCGGCCACCAGGGCCACATCGCCCCGCATGAGCGTGATACCCGCCGCGTGCATGGCGACATCGGTGCCCGTGCCCATGGCCATGCCCACATCGGCAGCGGCCAAAGCCGGGGCGTCGTTCACGCCGTCGCCCACCATGGCCACCACCTGGCCCTTGGCGCGCAGCCGCTGCACCTGCGCGGCTTTGTCGCCGGGCAAGACATTGGCCAAAACTTCACCGTCCTCGGGCCGCAGCCCCAAGCGGCGGGCCATGGCCTCGGCAGCCGCAAGGTTGTCGCCCGAGACCATCACCAGCTTCAAGCCGCGTGCGCGCAAAGCCGCCAAAGCGCTGGCGGCCCCGGCTTTGGGCTCGTCGCCAAAGCCCATGAGCAGCAGGCCTTGCAAGCCGGCTGGCGTGCGCTCGGCCATGGCCGACAGGCTGGCGCCTTGGGCCTGCAAGCCTTCGATGTCTGCGCGCCACATCGCCAAGTCCAAGCCCTGTTCTTGCAGCCACGGCAAGCTGCCCAAGCACAGTTGCCGACCGTTCAGCGTGGCTTGCACACCTTGGCCCGGCACGGCAGTCAAGTTCAGGGCTTGTGCGGGTTCTTGCCCACCATGCAAGCCAAGCGCTTGGGCCGCATTCACCACCGCACGCGCCAACGGGTGCTCACTGCCGCTTTGCACGCAGGCGGCCAAGGCCAGGTTGTGCTGTGCGTCTTGCCCCGGCGCGGGCAGGTAGGCGGTCAAGCGTGCTTGGCCAGCGGTCAAGGTGCCGGTTTTGTCAAAGGCCACGGTTTGCACGCGGTGTGCCAGTTCCAGCGCCTGCACGTCTTGGATGAGGATGCCGTGCCGCGCCGCCACACCCGTGCCCGCCATGATGGCCACCGGCGTGGCCAAGCCCAAAGCGCAAGGGCAGGCGATCACCAACACCGACACGGCATGGATGAGGGCGGTTTCAAAGTCAGCCCCCAAGACCAGCCAGGTGCCCAGGGTGAACAGCGCAACCACCAACACCACCGGTACAAACACCTCGGCCACGCGGTCCACCAAGCGCTGAATTGGCGCTTTGCCGGTTTGCGCGTCTTCGACCAAACGGATGATGTTGGACAACACGGTGGCCTGCCCCACGGCGGTGACACGCATCAGCACGCGGCCATCGCCATTGATGGCGCCGCCCGTCAACGCGCTGCCCGGCCCTTTGGCCACTGGTAAAGGCTCACCCGTGAGCATGGATTCGTCCACTTGGGTCAGGCCCTCCAGCAGCTCGCCGTCCAGTGGCAAGCGCTCGCCGGGTTTGACCACAAGGGTGTCGCCCACCAAAATTTCATCAACCGGCACATCCACCTCGCCGTCACGGCCCAAGTGATGTGCCGTGTGGGGCCGCAAAGCATGCAAGGCGCGGATGGCCTCGGTGGTTTGGCGTTTGGCCCGCGACTCCAGCCACTTGCCCAGCAGCACCAGCGTGATGACCACTGCCGCGCCTTCAAAGTACAAATGCGGCGTGTGGCCCTCTTGCGCGGTGAGCCACAGCCACACCGACAAGGCCCAAGCGGCGGTGGTGCCCAAAGACACCAGCAAGTCCATGTTGCCGGTGCGTGCCTTGAGCGCGTGCCAGCCGGCTTTGTAAAAGCGCGCACCCAAAACAAACTGCACCGGTGTGGCCAAAGAAAATTGAAGCCATGCGGGCAGCATCCAATGCCAAGACCACACCTCGCCCAGCATGGGCAACACCAAGGGTGTGGTCAGCAGCAAACCCATGGCCACGGGGGCAAAGCCTTTCCAGGCCGATTCAAGGCTTGCGTCCGTCTGTGCCTCAGGGCTGCGCGGCGCGTACCCCGCATCGCGCACAGCGCGGCGCAAACGCGCATCGGAAACCTCTGAGGAATCGACTTGCACGCGCGCCGATTCGGTGGCCAGGTTGACGCTGGTGTTCAGTACGCCCGGTATTTGTTTCAGGGCTTTTTCAACCCGCGACACACACGAGGCACAGGTCATCCCATCGATGCCAATGTCATACGTGCGTGCGGGCTCGGTCTTGATGGGTGTCATGGCATGCAGCGCTTTTGGTCTATGCTTGTGCGCGACCTTCAGGGGTCAAGAAAAGGACACATCATGAACCACATTTTCAGCGTCGAGGGCATGGTTTGCGCACATTGCGAGAAAGCCATCACACAAGCTGTGCTGGCTTTGGATGCACAGGCCCAAGTCGTGATTGAGCGGCAAGACAAGCTTGTGCGCATTGACTCTGCCTGCAGCCGCGACGCCTTGGCCCAAGCCATGATCGCTCAGGCTTACCAAGTCATCGCCTGATGCGGTGAAACGCCGCGTCTTTACAAATCAGCACCACACGGGTACCTGCCCGATACATGGGCCCGCCACACTGCAAGCATCCCACCAACCAAAGGATGTTTTGATGTTGACAAACCGTGATTCACTGCGCAGCACTTTGCGCATTTCAAGCATTGCAGCCAGCCTGTGCCTCGGTCTTTCGGGCTTGGCCATGGCGCAAACCGCACCCATTGCTGCGCAAGACAGCCCAAGGGCCGAACGCATGCAAAAAAAGCACGCCAAAATGGCCGGCCGACAAGCCCAAAGCCTGGATGCACTCAAGGCCAAGCTCAAGCTCGACACCAGCCAAGAAGCCGCTTGGACCGCATTTGCCCAAAGCATGCAATCACCAGCGGGCAAGATGGCCTACCCCGACCGCGCCGCTTTGAGCGCAATGACCACGCCCGAACGCATTGACCAAATGCAAGCAAGCCAAGCCGCACAGCACAGCGAGATGCAAAAACGCGCCGATGCCACCCGGCTTTTTTATGCCGTTTTGCAAAACCAGCAAAAGCAGGTCTTTGACAGCGAGACGGCAAGCGCCTTGCGCGTCATGGCTTACAAAATGCATTCCAAAACGGGCCACCAAGACGGGCACCACAGCCGCCATTGACCCTCGGCCCATTGGTTTTTGCATGTTCTTTTAGGCCACTTTTCAAGTGGCCTTTTTTTGCTTTGATTTTTGGATTTGACACATGTCAAACCTGAGCTTGCCTGTGCTGGGTAAGCTGTGCTGATGACAAGACCACAGCACACCCTGCCCACTCAAAATGCGCACGCCTTGGCGCCCATCAAGCCCTTGTTGAAAAGCCAGGTGTTTAAATGGCTGATTTTGGGTTTCAAAGATGTGTTGCATGCGCCCGGGCTGAGTTTGTTGCATGGCTGGGTGTTGGCTTTGTTGGGTGCTGGCATCACATGGTTTGCACACGACCGGTTTTGGCTTTTGGCTGGCGCTTTGTCGGGGTTTTTGGTGGTCGCACCGGTCTTGGCCACCAGTTTGTACGCCATGAGTCGGGCTATTGAGCGCGGTGACCGCGCGGACATGGCTCTTTTGATCAACACCTGGACACAGTGGCAAATGCGATTGCGCCATGACGTTGACAGTTACTGGAGTCTGATCCGCTTTGGCCTGTTGCTGGGCTTGGCAGCAACAGGCTGGGTGATCACATCGGCTGCACTGATCACTTTGTTGTCACCTCAACCCATCCACACACCGCTCGATTTTGTACACCATGTGGTGTTGGCCAAACAAGGGTATTTGTTTGAGATCTGGACAGGATTGGGTGCTGTTTTGGCCTTGCCCATGTTCGCCTCCAGTGTGATCGCGATGCCTTTGTTATTGGACCGTCGGGTGACTGTTTTGCAAGCCGTGCTCACCAGCTGGCAAGCCGTGCTGACACACCCGTTTCAAATGCTCTTGTGGGCTTTTCTGATCAGCTTGCTCAGTGTGGTGGGCATGGGCACCGTGTTTTTGGGTTTGGTGGTGATCGTGCCGGTGTTGGGACATGCCAGTTGGCATGCCTACCGCGACATGGTGGACACATCTGACTTGGAAGAGCGCTTACCCCGTCAGGCAAGACCATGATGTGGGGTTTCAGCGAAGAAGAATTTGCAGCATTTGGCTTGACCATCGGTGTGGGGGCCTTCATGTTGTACATGTTGTTCATCATTGGCCAGTTGGCCTGGGCGTCCAAAGCAGGGAAGTTTGGAACTTTTGTCATCTTTCTTGGCCTGGCCTTTGGCATGTTGGGCTTTGTCGCCAAGGGGCTTATCCAGTGGATGTTGGATGTGTGATCCGTTTTGGGAAAAAGCTGTGGATAGAAATGCTGCAAAAACACAGTTATCCACAGTTTGGTCTGGTTTTCAAAAGTTGTTCATCAAAGCGTGACAGCAAAAAACCAAGCCCACGCACAGCTTTCAAAGCAGGACAAGCCCTTGTCAAAGCACAACAAAACCGACTTGTGCACAGAAAGCATGGCCTCTTACTACTACCACTATTGAATGATATAAGAACATAGAGAGATAAGAAGCATGCAAAGCACTTGATTGGGCTGTTAAGATTTGCGTCTTTCCAACCCCCACAGCACCATGGCGATCGTTTCAGAAGACCCCCCACAAAACGGTTACGACATCAAAAGTGCTGACCTGTCTTTGTTGGCCTTGGTGTTGAAAACGGCTGATGTGCAAGCGGTTTCTTCTGCCTTGCAGCAGCAAATGGCCGAAACACCTGGTTTTTTTGACCAAGACCCGGTGCTGGTGGATGTGAGTGCTTTAGAACCCACGGCACATGCCCATCTGGACTTGCTTGGTTTGTTGGCCGTTTTGCGTGAACAGCATTTGGTGCCTTTGGCCATCAAAGGGGCGCAGCAGGCGCTTTTAGCGCAAGCCAAGGCATTGGGCTTGGTGGACGCCTCGGATGCCCGTATACGCCGTTCTGCGCCCATTGAGCCTTCATTGCCAGTTGCTTGTACACCTGCACCAACACCTGCGCCTGAGGTGCCAAGCTTGCCCACACCGCCCGCGGCACCGATTTGGGGTGCCATGGTCATCGACAAGCCCTTGCGTTCGGGTCAACAGGTGTACGCCAAAGGGCGCGATTTGATTGTGTTGGCCATGGTCAACGCGGGTGCTGAGGTGATTGCCGATGGCCATATCCATGTTTACGGTGCATTGCGTGGCAAAGCCATTGCCGGTGCCCGAGGCAATGCGCAAGCGCAAATTTTTGCCTTGGTGATGGAGCCCGAACTGATTTCCATCGCTGGGGTCTACCGCACCAGCGAAAATGCCTTGCCTGCCGAAGTGCTGGGCCAAGCTGCACAAGTGAGTTTGCAATCTGGCCCTGATGGGGACAAGTTGCTGATCAGCGCCTTGAAAAGCTGATTGTTTTTTTAACCGCGTCCAAGAAAGTTGTTCCATGGCAAAAATTGTGGTGGTGACCTCCGGCAAAGGTGGTGTGGGTAAAACCACCACCAGCGCCAGTTTTGCAACGGGCCTGGCCCTCAAGGGTTTCAAAACCGCCGTCATTGACTTTGATGTCGGTCTGCGCAACCTGGACCTGATCATGGGCTGTGAGCGCCGAGTGGTGTACGACTTGATCAACGTGATCCAGGGCGAAGCCAATCTGAACCAAGCCTTGATCAAAGACAAGCAGTGCGACAACCTGTTTGTGCTGGCGGCCTCGCAAACCCGTGACAAAGATGCTTTGTCGCAAGCAGGCGTTGAGAAAGTTTTGAACGACCTGAGCAGCATGGGCTTTGAGTACATCGTGTGCGACTCGCCCGCGGGCATTGAAACCGGTGCTCTGATGGCCATGCACTTTGCCGACGAAGCTTTGGTGGTGACCAACCCCGAGGTGTCTTCGGTGCGCGATTCAGACCGCATTTTGGGCATGCTGGGCAGCAAAACCAAGCGGGCGATCGAAGGTCTGGAGCCGATCAAAGAACACCTGTTGATCACCCGCTACAACCCCAGCCGTGTCGAAGAAGGCCAGATGCTGTCTTTGCAAGACATTCAGGACATTTTGCGCATCAAGCTGCTGGGCGTGATTCCAGAAAGCGAAAACGTCTTGCAAGCTTCTAACCAAGGCACGCCCGCCATCCACATGGCCAACAGCGACGTGTCAGAAGCCTACAAAGACGTGATTGAACGCTTTTTGGGCGAAGACAAGCCCATGCGCTTCATCGACGCCGAGAAGCCTGGCTTCTTCAAGCGCATGTTTGGAGGCAAGTGAGCCATGTCCTTTCTTTCTTTCCTGTTGGGCGAAAAGAAAAAAACCGCCAGTGTGGCCAAAGAGCGTTTACAAATCATCTTGGCGCACGAGCGCAGCGGTCGCCATGTGGCCGAGCCCGATTACCTGCCTGACCTGCAACGTGAATTGATTGCCGTGATCAGCAAGTACATCAAGATCAATCCAGACGACATCAAAGTCAATCTGGAACGCCAAGACAATCTGGAAGTTTTGGAAGTCAAGATCGAGCTGCCCGACGTGCGCTGAAAAAAAGCGGTTCAAGCGTCATGTTTTTGGCGTGCTGCGAGCACCCATTTGGGCTGAGCACTTTGCCGCTTGGCTCAGCCTGAACTGACCCGCCTGCCCAAAGAAAAACCCCCGACAGGCTCGGGGGTTTTTTCATGGTCAGCGCAGACCTTGCGTGAGGGTTCGAATCAGGCCAGCAGGCTTTGCTCTTTTGTTGCCAAATGCGCCCACAGCGAACGTGCGGCCCGGATGTTGCGCTCTTTGACATGGCCATAGCCTTTGATGGTCTCGGGCACACGCGCCACATCGACCGCATGCGCGTGGCCTTCATTGCTCAGGCCCGTCAGCACGCGGTCAATGTGTTGCATGTACTCCCGAATCAAAGCGCGTTCGGTCTGGCGTTCTTCGGTGCGGCCTAAAAGGTCCAACTTGGTGCCGCGCAAAGCTTTGAATTTGGTCAACACCTTGAAAGCGGTTTGCATGATGGGGCCAAACTTTTGTTTGACCAATTCGCCGCGTTCGTTGCGTTTGGACAAGAGGGGTGGGGCCAGGTGGTAGTGCACCTTGAAGTCGCCTTCAAAGCTGTTGTTGATGCGTTCCAAGAAACCGGTTTGTGTGTGCAGGCGGGCCACCTCGTACTCGTCTTTGTAGGCCATCAGCTTGAACAACTGGCGGGCCACGGTGTCGCTGAGCAAGGTTTTGCCCAAGGGCGCTTCGCTGGCACGCACACGTTGGACGATGTCGTGGTAGAGCTGGGCATAGCTGGTGTTTTGGTAATCGGTCAAACGCTGCACACGGTCTGCGATCAGTTCATCCAAGCTTTCACGCTTTTTGAATTGCACCACTTGGCTGGGCTGCATCTTTTGCATCAAGGCCGGCAACTGGTGGGCAGCGTGCCGACCCCATTCAAACGCGACTTGGTTGTTTTTGACCTGCACATCGTTCAGCTCCATGGCCCGCAGGATGCTTTCGCGGTGCAAAGGCACCCAGCCTTTTTGCCAGGCATAGCCCAGGATCATGGGGTTCACATAAATCGTGTCGCCCATCAGTTGCTTGGCCAAAGTTTCGGCGTCGAAAGCACTCACACCGTCGGCACCCACTTGTGCAGAGATGCTGGCCACGCATTGGTCGGCGGGGTTTTCCCAGTTGCCGTCTTTGACAAAGGCAGCGGTGGGGGTGCTGTGGCTGTTCAGCGCCACATGGGTGCGGCCTGCGCGCATGCGCAAGGTGGTCTCTTTGGAGGCGCTGACGATGGGGTCGCAGCCGATGATGAGGTCGGCCGAAGCCATGCCCACGCGGGTAGTGCGTATCTCGTCGGGCGTGTTGGCCACCAAGATATGGCTCCAGGTCGCACCGCCTTTTTGCGCCAGACCGCCCGAGTCTTGCGTGACGATGCCTTTGCCCTCGATGTGCGCGGCCATGCCCAACAACTGGCCAATGGTGATGACGCCGGTGCCGCCCACGCCGGCCACCACCATGCCCCAGGCTTGGCTCATGCTGGGCAAGCTGGGCTCGGGCAAAGCGCCCAAGCTGGCTGGGCTCAAGGCGGCGCTGCTGGAGGTGTTGGCCGAGCTGGCTTTTTTCTTGAAAGTGCCGCCTTCGATGGTCACGAAGCTGGGGCAAAAGCCCTTGAGGCAGCTGGTGTCCTTGTTGCAGGTGCTTTGGTTGATGGTGCGTTTGCGCCCCAAGGGGGTTTCGAGGGGCTCTACCGACAGGCAGTTGGACTGCACACCACAATCACCGCAGCCCTCGCACACGGCTTCGTTGATCATCACCCGCACAGCAGGGTCCACCATGGTGCCGCGCTTGCGGCGGCGGCGTTTTTCGGTGGCGCAGGTTTGGTCGTACACGATGACCGAGGTGCCTTTGATCTCGCGCATTTCGCGTTGAATGCGGTCAAGCTCGTCGCGGTGGAACACGCGCACGCCCTCGGCCAATGCCACGCCCTCGTATTTTTCAGGCTCATCGGTCACGACCGCGATACGCTGCGCACCTTCGGCCTTCATGCTCATGGAGATCTGCACCACGCTGTGGCCTTCCGAGCGTTCGCCCACGGGCTGGCCACCGGTCATGGCCACCGCGTCGTTGTACAAAATTTTGTAGGTGATGTTCACGCCCGAGGCCACGCTTTGGCGCACCGCCAAGATGCCGCTGTGGAAATAGGTGCCGTCACCGATGTTGGCAAAAATGTGCTGGTCGGTGCTGAAGGGCTGTTGGCCTGACCATGGCACGCCCTCGCCACCCATTTGGGTGAAACCGGTGGTGCTGCGGTCCATCCACAAGCTCATGAAGTGGCAGCCAATGCCGGCCATGGCGCGCGAGCCTTCAGGCACCTTGGTCGAGGTGTTGTGCGGGCAGCCTGAGCAAAACCAAGGCGTGCGGTCTGCCGCCGCACCCAGTGTCAGCGTTTGCATGGCCTGGTCTTTGGCTTCCAGCACGGCCAAATGCGCGTCGATTTGGGCTTGGGTGTCGGCATCGATGCCCAGTTTTTTCAGCCGTTTGGCAATGGCCCGCGCGATGATGGCGGGGGTCAAGTCGGCACTGGCCCGCAGCAGGGTGCGCGCAATCGGGTTGGGGGCCGACCATTCGCCACCTGTGGTGTCGCCCTCGGCTTCTTCGAATTTGCCAACAATGTGCGGGCGCACATCGTCGCGCCAGTTGTAGAGTTCTTCTTTGAGTTGGTACTCGATGACTTGGCGTTTTTCCTCGACCACCAAAATCTCGCGCAAGCCGGTGGCAAATTCCCGGGTGGTCTGCGCTTCGAGGGGCCAGACCACGCCCACCTTGTGCAAACGGATGCCCAACTCGCGGCAACGCGCGTCGTTCAAACCCAAGTCCAGCAAAGCTTGACGCGTGTCGTTGTAGGCCTTGCCACTGGCGATCAGGCCAAAACGGTCCTTGGGACCTTCAATCACGTTGTGGTTGAGTTTGTTGGCGCGGATGTAGGCCAGTGCGGCGTACCACTTGTAGTCAAACAAACGCGCTTCTTGTTCCAGCGCATTGTCGGGCCAGCGGATGTGCACGCCACCTGGCGGCATGACAAATTCGGGCAGCACGATTTGCACGCGCTCAGGGTCGATGTGCGCCGTGGCACTCGACTCCACAATCTCTTGGATGGTCTTCATGCCCGACCAAATGCCCGCAAAACGGCTCAGGGCCAAGGCGTGCAGACCCTGGTCGAGGATGTCTTGTACGCTGGCCGGAAAGAACACCGGCAGGCCACAGGCCTTGAAGATGTGGTCGCTTTGGTGGGCGGCCGTGGAGCTTTTGGCCACATGGTCATCACCGGCCACCGCCAGCACGCCGCCCCACGGCGTGGTGCCGGCCATGTTGGCGTGTTTGAACACGTCAGAGCAGCGGTCCACGCCGGGGCCTTTGCCGTACCAGATGCCGAACACGCCGTCGTATTTGTTGGTGCCGGGTGGCGCAAAACCCAGTTGTTGCGTGCCCCACAAAGCGGTGGCGGCCAGCTCTTCGTTCACGCCGGGCTGGAACACGATGTGCTGGGCCTTGAGGTGGTCTTTGGCCTTCCACAGCGACTGGTCATAGCTGCCCAGGGGCGAGCCCCGGTAGCCGCTGATGAAGCCCGCCGTGTTCTTGCCTTGCAGCGCGTCACGCTGGCGTTGCAGCATGGGCAACTTGACCAGCGCCTGCACGCCGCTCATGAAGGCCCTGCCGATATCGAGGCTGTACTTGTCGTCCAGCGTTACGGTTTCTAAAGCTTGGCGGATCGATTCGGGCAAGGGGGCGTTCATGGTGTGTCCTGCAAACGAAAGAGAAATCACAGTGTAGGTCGGCTGAGCCGACAGGTGCTTGCTTTCGGGGACAGCGTTTGCCCTAAGATTTGGAAGAATCTTGCTCAAAAAAGACGCTTATGGAAACACTGGACAAATTCGATTGGGCCATATTGAATGAATTGCAAACCAATGGCCGCTTGACCAATGCCGAGTTGGCGCAGCGCGTGGGCCTGTCTGCTGCACCCTGTTGGCGGCGGGTGAGGGCCTTGGAAGACTCGGGCGTCATCAAGGGCTACCGGGCCGAGATTGACCGGCAAAAAGTGGGCTTGGATGTGTTGGCCTTTGTGCGCCTGGACGCCGAGCGCAACCGGGGCGACGTGACGCGCCAACTGGAAGAGGCCATCCTCAAAATCCCCGAGGTGGTGTCGTGCCACTACATCAGCGGCACCGGCACCTTTGAGTTGCAGGTGGTCAGCAAGGACCTGAACAGCTTCAGCCAGTTTGCACGCGATGTTTTGCTCAACCTTCCCAATGTGAAAGACCTGCACACCAGCTTCTCGCTGGGCGAGGTCAAGGCCGCAGGGGCCTTGCCGCTCAAGCCCTGAGCTCTGGGCCTGAGCTCTGGGCGATTCCTGGGCTTCGGGCGCTTGGGGTTGGGGGGCGGGAGGTTTTTAAGGGTACAGCCCGCGCAACTCGCGCGCCTGCAAGATGCGCGTGCATGCCACGATGAAGGTGGCGGTGCGCAGACTGACGTGGTGCGTGTCGGCCACTTGCCAAATGCCTGCAAAGGCCTCGCGCAGGATGCGCACCAGGCGGGTGTTGATGTCGTCTTCGCTCCAGAAGAAGCTGGAGAAATCTTGCACCCATTCAAAGTAGCTGACGGTGACGCCCCCGGCGTTGGCGATCACGTCGGGCACCACCAAAATGCCACGCGCGTGCAAGATGTCGTCGGCCTCGGGTGTGGTGGGGCCGTTGGCCCCTTCGATCACCATGCGGGCTTTGATCAGGTGCGCGTTGTCGGCCGTGATTTGTTGTTCCAGCGCCGCCGGGATGAGGATGTCGCAGTCCACGCTCCAAAACGCTGCATCGTCCAAAACCTCGGCAGTCTCAAAACCGTTCACGCTGCCGTGCTCGGCCACATGGCGCAGCAGCGCCGTCACATCCAGCCCCGATGCTTGGTAAACCGTGCCGCCGTGGTCTTGCACCGCCACCACCGTGGCCCCGGCCTGCGCGAACAATTTGGCGGCGATGCCGCCCACGTTGCCAAAGCCTTGCACCGCCACTTTGGCTTGGGTGATGTTGAGGCCAATGTGCAAGGCGGCCTCGTGGCCCACGGTGAACACGCCTCGGCCAGTGGCTTCGTTTCGGCCCAAGGAGCCACCCAAGGCCAGCGGCTTGCCGGTGACCACGCCCAAGGCACTCGTGCCTTCGTTCATGGCGTAGGTGTCCATCATCCAGGCCATGATTTGCGCGTTGGTGTTCACATCGGGTGCGGGGATGTCTTTGTTCGGCCCGATGATGATGCCGATCTCGCTGGTGTAGCGGCGCGTCAGGCGCTCCAGCTCGCCGCGTGACAGGGTTTTGGGGTCGACCCGTATACCGCCCTTGGCCCCGCCGAAGGGCAGGTTGACTGCGGCGTTTTTCACCGACATCCAGGCCGACAAGGCCATGACCTCGGACAGGGTCACGTCTTGGTGAAAGCGCACGCCGCCTTTGCCGGGTCCACGGCTGGTGTTGTGCTGCACGCGGTAGCCCTCAAAGTGGGCCATGGTGCCATTGTCCAGCTCGATGGGCACATCCACGATCAGGGCGCGTTTGGGGCGCTTGAGGGTTTCGACCCAGCGCGACAAGCTGCCCAAATAGGGCGTGACGCGGTCGACTTGCTGCAGGTAAATGCCCCAGGGGCCGAGGTGCTCAGGGTTCAGATAAGAGGGCAAGGCGTGCGCGCTTTTGGCGGTGCTGCTTGCGTTTGGCTTGGACATGGTGCTTTTCTTTCTTGAAACTGACGGTTTGTCAGTGCCTCAAATCTTAGGCTGGCACCGCGCATTCGTCCAAGGCCGCTTGGCTTTCAGCCCATGCGTTTGGCGCATAACCCCGGGCTATGCGACCGCCCAAGCCATGGCCCTGCCCGCAGGGCTCGCGCACATGCACCCCTGACTGTAAAATCTGCCGCTACAGCCGCCCCGTGGCAGGGCGGCCCACGGCGCAGGCGGCGCCCATTTTTGGCCTTCAAAGGGCAGACTCTCATGCTTTACCCTCAAGAATTCGACGTGATTGTGGTCGGCGGCGGCCATGCTGGCACCGAGGCCGCACTGGCCAGTGCCCGCATGGGCTGTAAAACGCTGCTGCTCACGCACAACATCGAGACGCTGGGGCAGATGAGCTGCAACCCCAGCATCGGCGGCATTGGCAAGGGCCATTTGGTCAAGGAGGTTGATGCTTTGGGTGGTGCGATGGCGCTGGCCACCGACGAGGGCGGTATCCAGTTTCGC
Source organism: Limnohabitans sp. (assembly GCF_044361645.1). Classification (GTDB taxonomy): domain Bacteria; phylum Pseudomonadota; class Gammaproteobacteria; order Burkholderiales; family Burkholderiaceae_C; genus Limnohabitans_A. The sequence continues at coordinate 13,982 of NZ_JBIKIL010000032.1, forward strand.
ATCCTCAACAGCTCCAAAGGCCCGGCGGTGCGCGCCACGCGCGCCCAGGCCGACCGGATTTTGTACAAGGCCGCGATTCGCCGCATGCTGGAGAACCAGCCCAATTTGTGGCTGTTTCAGCAAGCGGTGGACGACTTGATGGTGGAGGGTGACCGGGTGGTGGGGGCGGTGACGCAGGTGGGTATCCGCTTCCGTTCGCGCACCGTGGTGCTCACCGCAGGCACGTTTTTGGACGGCAAGATCCATGTCGGTCTACAAAACTATGCGGCGGGCAGGGCGGGCGACCCGCCTGCCCTGAGTTTGTCGGCCCGCTTGAAAGAACTCAAGCTGCCGCAAGGGCGTTTGAAAACCGGCACGCCGCCGCGTTTGGATGGCCGGACCATCGACTTTGCCAAGTGCACCGAGCAAGCGGGTGACGGCGTGCCCGGCGGCATGACGCCGAACGGTGGTGTGCCGGTGTTCAGCTTCATGGGCCAGGCCAGCATGCACCCGCAGCAAGTGCCCTGCTGGATCACCCACACCAACGAGCGCACGCACGAGATCATCCGCTCGGGCTTTGAGCGCAGCCCCATGTTCACCGGCAAGATCGAGGGTGTGGGCCCGCGCTATTGCCCCAGTGTGGAAGACAAGGTCAACCGCTTTGCCGACAAGGACAGCCACCAGATTTTTCTGGAGCCCGAAGGCTTGACGACGCACGAGTTTTACCCCAACGGCATTTCGACCAGCTTGCCGTTTGACATCCAGTACGAACTGGTGCGCTCGATGAAGGGGCTGGAAAATTGCCATATCTTGCGCCCCGGTTACGCCATCGAATACGACTACTTTGACCCCCGCGCGCTGAAAAACAGTTTTGAGACCCGGCAGATCAACGGCTTGTTTTTTGCTGGGCAGATCAACGGCACCACCGGTTACGAAGAGGCCGCCGCCCAGGGCTTGTTTGCCGGCATCAACGCCGCGCTGCAATGCCGGGGCGAAGCGGCCTGGTTGCCTGCGCGTGACCAAGCTTACCTGGGCGTGTTGGTAGACGACCTGGTGACCCAGGGCGTGACCGAGCCCTACCGCATGTTCACCAGCCGGGCCGAGTTCCGCCTGCAACTGCGCGAAGACAATGCCGATGCCCGCTTGACCGAGGCGGGGCGGCAGATGGGTTTGGTGGACGATGCCCGCTGGGACGCGTTCAGCCGCAAACGCGATGCTGTTTCACGTGAAACAGAGCGCCTGAAGTCCACCTGGGTGAATCCACGCAACTTGCCAGCCGCCGAGTCTGAGCGGGTGCTGGGCAAGGCGATTGAGCATGAGCACAGCCTGTTCGATTTGTTGCGCAGGCCCAATGTGACGTATCCGGCCCTGATGACTTTGGACGGTGGCCGCATGGTCAGTGCTGATGTTTCACGTGAAACGCTGGGTGATTTGAGCGCCCCGGTGATCGAGCAGGTGGAGATCGCGGCCAAGTACTCGGGCTACATCGACCGTCAAAAGGGCGAGGTGGAGCGGGCTGCTTTTTACGAATACCTGCGATTGCCTGAAAGTCTGGACTACATGCAGGTCTCGGCCTTGTCGATTGAGGCGCGGCAAAAGTTAGCCAAGCACCGCCCAGAAACCCTGGGCCAAGCCTCGCGCATCTCGGGCATCACGCCGGCCAGTGTGTCGCTGTTGTTGATTCACCTGAAGAAGGGCGGCTTTAAGGGCTTCATGCAAGCCGCCGATGATCGTGCTGAGGTGGGTGTTCGGGCATGAGTGTGAGTTTGGAGGTGGGCTTGCGCTCGGGTGCCAAGGCCCTGAATCTGAGTTTGTCGGACGAACAAGTCCAGCTTCTTTTGGACTACGTGGCGCTCATCCAGAAATGGAACAAGGTCTACAACCTGACCGCTTTGCGCGACCCGGCGGACATGCTGACCCACCACCTGCTGGACAGCTTGACGGCTGTTGCGCCTTTGTCGCGCCACACCCAGGGCCAGCCGACCAAGGTGCTGGACGTGGGTTCGGGCGGCGGCCTGCCTGGTGTGGTGCTGGCCATTTGCATGCCCGAGCTGGATGTGAGCTGTGTGGACACCGTGGCCAAAAAAGCCGCCTTTGTTCAGCAGGTGGCGGCCAGCCTGAAACTGCCCAATTTGCGCGGCATCCACGCCCGCGTCGAATCTTTGCTTGACCCCTATCCGGTCATTTGCTCCCGCGCCTTTGCATCTTTGCCCGACTTTGTGACTTGGTCACGCCGGGCCTTGGCCGAGGGCGGGGTGTGGATGGCCATGAAGGGCAAGCAGCCGCAGGACGAAATCAAGGCGCTGCCAGCGGATGTCAAAGTGTTTCACGTGGAACCTTTGACCCTGCCGGGCCTGGATGTGGAGCGGTGCATGGTGTGGATGAAGCCTGGGCCTTGAGTCTGGAGGGGTGGGGCTTTTTGCCTCTGGCCCCTCACCGCCGCTGCGCTTGTGTCCTGAAAAAGACGGGCCTCTTTGCCGATCGGCAGGTGTTTCACGTGAAACAAGAGGCGGCGCCTGCGCACATCGGTACAGGCATCACGTACACTCGCCCCATTCCCTTCAAAGAAAACCCATGTTCGGCATCTCGGATTACGGCGCGTTTGCAGCAGCTTTTGTCTTGCTCTTGTTTTTGCCTGGCCCTGGCAATCTGGCCTTGATCAGCTCGGCCAGCAAGGGCGGGGTGGCGGGGGGCTTGGCTTCGGTCTTGGGCTTGCTGTTGGGGGACCAGATTTTGCTCTGGCTCACGGTGGCTGGGGTGGCGGCTTTGCTCAAGACCTATCCGCCGCTGTTCATGGCATTGCAGTGGTTGGGTGCGGCGTATCTGGCGTGGTTGGGTTACAAAATGATCACCGCCAAGCCGGGCGAGGGGCCCAGCATTCAGATCACGCCCGGGCATTATTTTCGGGAAACGATGTTCATCACCTTGCTCAACCCCAAGGCCATCATGTTTTACTTTGCGTTTTTTCCGCAGTTCATTGACCCGGTCCATCATCAGGGTTGGATCACTTTTGCGGTGATGGCTTTGACCATTGCAGTCTTGGGGTTCATGTATTGCTTTGGTGTGGTGCTGATCACGCACCACATGGCCGAACGCATTCGGGCCAATCCCCGTTTTTCGGGGTTTTTGCAAAAGCTGGCGGGTGCGTGCCTGATCGGCTTTGGGCTCAAGATGGCCTTGTCCAAATAAGCACCGGGGATTTCAAGCATGGCCAAAATTTTCTGCATTGCCAACCAAAAGGGGGGTGTTGGTAAAACCACCACCAGCGTGAACCTGGCGGCTGGTCTGGCCAAAGTCGGTCAGCGTGTGTTGCTGGTCGATTTGGACCCACAGGGCAATGCCACCATGGGTTCGGGTATCGATAAGCGCGCGGTGGCGCTGAGCGTGTACGACGTGTTGTTGGAGTCGGCATCGGTGGCCGAGGCGGTGGTCAAGGCCGACAAGTGCGGCTATGACGTGCTGAGCGCCAACCGCGAGTTGGCCGGAGCCGAGGTTGAGCTGGTGCAGCTCGAGCACCGCGACCAACGGCTGAAGAATGCGATTGTCGTGGTCGATGCCGATTACGACTTTGTGCTGATCGACTGCCCGCCGTCTTTGTCCATGCTCACCCTCAATGGCTTGTGCTCGGCCCATGGCGTGATCGTGCCCATGCAGTGCGAGTACTTTGCGCTGGAGGGCCTGACGGACTTGGTCAACACCATCAAGCAGGTGCATGCCAACTTGAACAAAGAGCTGAAGATCATTGGTTTGCTGCGCGTCATGTATGACCCGCGCATCACCTTGCAAGTGCAGGTGAGTGACCAGCTCAAGGCGCACTTTGGCGACAAAGTGTTTGACACGGTGATACCGCGCAATGTGCGCCTGGCCGAAGCCCCCAGCTACGGATTGCCTGGGGTGGTGTTTGACGCCTCGGCCAAGGGCAGCCAAGCCTATGTCGAGTTTGCGCGTGAGTTGGTGCAGCGTGCACCACCGCTTTGAATGCGTGCCACGGTCTTGATTTTGCCGGGCTGGCAAGGCAGAGGCCACGCGCATTGGCAAATGCGCTGGGCGCGTTTGCATGGGTACACCGTGGTCGAACAAAACGATTGGCTCAAGCCTCTGCGGGGGGATTGGATGGCCCGCTTGGAGGAGACGGTGATCGACACGCCTGGCCCTGTGGTGTTGGCTGCGCACAGTTTGGGCTGTATTTTGGTGGCCGCTTGGGCCAGCGTGTCACGGCACACGGCGCGGGTGCGTGGGGCCTTGCTGGCGGCCCCCGCCGACACCGATGCGGCCACGTTAAAAGACCGTCTGCCCGGATGGTCGCCCATACCCCGCCAAGCTTTGCCTTTTCGCAGCCTGGTGGTGGGCAGCCAAAATGACCCGTATGGCCCGCCGCAGCTGGCCCAAGCGCTGGCCCAAGATTGGGGTGCACGCTGGGTGAGTCCGGTTGAAGCTGGGGGCATCCATGCCGATTCATCGCTGGGCGACTGGCCGCAAGGCCATGCGCTGCTGCAAACATTACACAAGGATTGACCATGGTCACCAAAAAACCCAAAGGCCTTGGCCGCGGACTCGAAGCCTTGCTGGGCCCCACGGTGCAGGAGGCGCCTGACACCGCGTCTTATGCCGAAAGCGGCCTGCCCAGCCAACTCAAGCTCGACCAGATGGTGCCCGGCATGTACCAGCCGCGCACCCGCATGGACGAGGGCGCTTTGTACGAGCTGGCCGAGTCCATCAAGGCGCAGGGCATCATGCAGCCGATCTTGGTGCGGCAGTTGAAGGAGGGTGAGCACGCGGGCAAGTACGAGATCATCGCGGGCGAGCGGCGTTTCAGGGCGTCCCGTTTGGCGGGTTTGGACGCTGTCCCTGTTTTGGTGCGTGACGTGCCCAACGAGGCCGCTGCGGCCATGGCCTTGATTGAAAACATCCAGCGTGAAGACCTCAACCCGCTCGAAGAAGCCCAAGGCTTGCAACGCCTGATCAAAGAGTTTGGGCTCACTCACGAAGCTGCTGCACAAGCGGTCGGTCGCTCGCGCAGCGCGGGCAGCAACCTGTTGCGCCTGCTCAATTTGGCCGAGCCGGTGCAGACCATGCTGATGGCGGGCGATTTGGACATGGGGCATGCGCGGGCGCTGCTGTCTCTTGAAAAAGCGACACAAATCACGGCGGCCAATCAGATCAGCGCCCGTAAGATGTCGGTGAGAGAGGCCGAAAGTTTGGTCAAAAAACTCGGCGCCGAGTTCCATTTGGTCACGCAAAAACCGAAAAAGGAAAAGTCCCGAGACATTCGCCGCATTGAAGAAGAGCTGTCCGATTTGCTGATGGCCGAGGTCGAGGTGCGCGTCAAGAAACGCGTCAAACGCGCGGGTCGGATGGAGGAGTTGGGTGAGTTGAGCATCCAGTTCGGGTCGCTCGACGAGCTCAATGGACTGATTGATAAATTACGCGCTTAGCCAATAAACGCCCGCGAAGATGAGACCGCTGCAATTGCCATCGCTTTTTTCGAAGCTTGCCGCCTTGTGGCGCGCAGGCGCTTTGCCAGACCGCGACGGTTTGTTCACCCGCCCCAACATTTTGGTTTTTTACTTGGTGGCGGCGGGCCTGACCTCCTTGTCGTTTTATGTCGTGCACCCGGGTTATTACGACCCCAACGCGAACCTGGTGGCAAGCATCTTGGTTTTGGCGATGATCCCTTTGGCCTGGCATCCGCGCTGGTACGTGCCAGTGGTGCATGTGTCCACCTTGGTCAATTTATCGCTGGTCACTTACATCGCCATTCAAACAGGGGGCGTCAACTCCACCGCTGTGGTGTGGCTCAATGTGGTGGCTTTGCCGGTGCTTTTGTTGATCGGCCCTCGGGCGGCCATGTTTTGGATCGCCATCGTATTGACCACCATTTCGGCTTTGTATGTGGGCATGAGCTTGGCTTGGGTGAACAGCCAAAACCTGAGCCACACGAAGGTCTTGCCTTGGGCTTGGATGAACCAAGTCTTGGCCATGGCCAACCTGATGTTGGGTATTCGTTTGCACGACCACCTGCACGACCAGCAACTGCAACAACTGCAGCAGCGCAACCAAGAGATCAAGGCCACCCACCAGGCGCTGCTGCAAACGCAAGCCCACAAGGACAATTTTGTGGCCGCCGTGGGCCATGAGCTGCGCACGCCCATGAACGCCATCCTGGGCTTCAATGGCTTGCTGCGCGAAGAGTTGGCAGGCCAGCCCGAACACGTGGCTGTGGTGGACCACATTCGTCGCTCCACCGACCATTTGCTGCAAGTGGTCAACGACATTTTGGACTTTTCGCAACTGCAGGCGGGCAAGATGCCGCTGTACCCGGTGGACTTTGATTTGGCAGCACTGGCCGAAGAGGCTTTGACCGCCCAGCGCGCCAAGGCGACCGAAAAAGGCTTGGGCCTGAGCGCGCAGATTGACCCCGCCTTGCCGCGTCGCGTGCATGCCGACCGCCAGCGCTTGTTGCAAATTTTGCGCAACTTGCTGGGCAACGCCATCAAATTCACCGAACGCGGCGAAGTCAGTTTGCGCATCACCGCCCAAGGCGAGCGTTTGCGCTGGGAGGTGTCGGACAGTGGCTGCGGCATAGCGCCACAAAGGCAGGCGCACATTTTTCGGCGCTTTGAGCATGCCGATGTGCAGACCACCCGAACCTATGGCGGCACGGGTCTGGGTTTGTCGATTTGCGAAAAACTGGTGCACCTGCAAGGCGGGCAGATCGGGGTAAAAAGCCAAGAGGGCCAGGGCGCGCAATTTTGGTTTCACACGCCTTTGCAGGCGGCTGTGCACGCCGACCCTGAGCCGGTGCTGGTGCCCGCCCATGCGGTGCAGCAAGGGCTGCGGATTTTGGTGGTCGATGACAACGCCATCAACCTCATGGTGGCCCGTTTGCAGCTGGAAAAATGCTGGCCCCAGGCGCAGGTGGTCACGGCCGACAGTGCGGCAGCGGCGCTGAATTTATTGGCCGAATCGGTGTTCGACGTGGCGCTGGTGGACATGGTCATGCCCGAGATGGACGGCATGCAGTTGACGCAAGCGATTCGCCAGCGCTTTGCGCACCAAGCGGCGCACATGCCCATCATCGCCTTGACCGCCAACACCAACCCGGTGGACCGCCAACGCTGCTTGGACGCGGGCATGTGCGATGTGCTGAGCAAACCCATGGACATGGCGGCGCTGGTGCACAGCGTGAGCACCCAGGTGCAATCTGCCAAGAGGGCCGCCGCATGAGCGAGAGTGCCCGCTTCAGGCCCGTGGCAGCGCTGATGCGCCGCCTCGGCACCCTTTTGCCCAGCTCCTTTCAAGAGGGCAAGCTGCCCTACATGTTCTTTTTTGTGAGCTTGATGATCGCCCTGTTGTTGGTGTACGCGGTCATCAGCCCTTACCCCTATGCCACGCCGATGTTTTTGTCGTTCGCGGCTTTTTTGGTTCTGTTGCTGTTGTTGGTGCATGGCGGTTTGTCGCTGGCATGGGCAGTGCATTTGGGCAGCGCTGCTGCGGCCGTGTTGTTGCTGTATGCCATCTGGGTGGCCGGTGGCAGCTTTTCGCCACGCATGACGTGGTTGATGGTGCTGCCGCTCACGCCTTTTTATGTGTTGGGCCGCAAAGCGGGCTCGGTCTGGCTGTGCATCGCTTTGTTTTTGCAGGCGCTGATTGCGGCGCTCACGGGGCTTGAAATATGGCCCGCCTTGGCCTTGGGTTCAGAGCATGCTTTTTCGTCTTGGGTCACGGCCACTGCCGCCACGGGGGTGTTGGTCATCGTGCCTTTGCTGTATGCGCGCATGTACCAAAGCGCCTTGGCGCAAGGCATGCGCGACCAGGCGGCACTGGAGCTCAAAAAGAAAGAACTGGAACACGCGCTGCTCATGCGCGAGCATTTTGTGGCCACCGTGAGCCATGAGCTCAGAACGCCTATGAATGCCATTTTGGGCTTCAATGCCTTGCTGCTGTCGCGCTTGGAGGGCCACCCCAATGCCCGCAAAGTGCTCAACCACACCCAACAGTCGGCCGACCACCTGATGACGGTGATCAACGACATCCTGGATTACTCGCAGTTGGAAGCGGGCGAGTTGGTGGTCCAGCAAGAGCGGTTTGAACTGCGGCAAACGGTCACCCATGCGTTCGAGCTTTTTTGGCCTCGGGTCAAAAGCATGGACATCGACTACCACATGGCGCTGGACGACGATCTGCCCGTTTGGGTTTGCAGCGACCGGCACCGCTTGATGCAGGTCTTGGTCAACTTTTTAGGCAATGCCCTGAAGTTCACCCACCAAGGCGCGGTCACCCTGCGCGTGCAATGGCAAAACCCGGGTGTGCTGTTTTCGGTGAAAGACACGGGCATTGGCATTGCGCCCGAGCGCCAAGCGCAGGTGTTCAACCGCTTCAGCCAAGCGGAAGACGACACCCAGGCTTTGTACGGTGGCAATGGCTTGGGCTTGGCGATTTCACGCCGCTTGGCGCAGCTTTTGGGCGGTGAGATCGGGTTTGAAAGCGAGCCCGGCAAAGGCTCGCGCTTTTGGCTGCAATTGCCGTTGAAGGCCGAATCTGCACCGCTCAAAAAAGGCGCGGCTGCGGCCAAGCTGCAAACCGCCCAGATGCCTTGGCGCTTCTTGATCGCCGACGATCACCCGGTGAACCGCCTGTTGGTGCAACAGGTGCTGAAAAATGCCTGGCCGCATTGCCAAACGGTGGAGGTGGGCAACGGGCTAGAAGCACTCAACGCTTTGCAGCAGCAAGCCTTTGACCTGGTCTTGATGGACATGGTCATGCCCGTCATGGATGGCATCGTGGCAACCCAAAAACTGCGCCAAGAGTGGCCCGCGCCGGCTTGCCACCTGCCCGTCATCGGGCTCACGGCCAACGTCAACCCCGTGGACTTGGTGCGCTTTAAGGCGGCGGGTTTGAGCGACGTCATGCTCAAGCCCTTTGAGCCTGAATGGCTGTGCCTGCGGGTGGAGCAGTGGTTGTTGCAACGCACATGAGCAGCGTTTGGCGCGATTTTTCAGTGTCCACGGGCGTGGCGGGTTTTGTCGCCGTGTTGGTGGGCTTCACCAGTTCGGCGGCGATTGTGTTTGCGGCCGCGCAAGCCTTGGGGGCGACGCCCGCGCAAACGGTGTCTTGGATGTGGGCTCTGGGCATTGGCATGGGTGTGAGCAGTCTGGGCTTGAGCCTGTGGTACCGGCAGCCGGTGCTGACGGCCTGGTCCACCCCGGGTGCGGCGGTCTTGGCCGTGAGCCAGGGCGTGAGCTTGCCAGAGGCGACGGGTGCTTTCATCGTGTGCGCCCTGCTCATCATGCTGGTTGGCTACAGCGGCTGGTTCGAACGCCTGATGGCCAAAATTCCCCTGGCCTTGGCCAGCGCCTTGTTGGCCGGGGTGTTGGCGCGTTTTGCTTTAGACGCTGTGGGGGCCGTGGCACACGCGCCGGTGTTGGTGCTGGCCATGACCCTGAGCTATGTGTTGGGCCGACGCTGGTGGCCGCGCTGGTCTGTGCCCGTGGTGTTGTTGGTGGGCATGGCGGTGGCGGCGCTGCAAGGCCAGTTGCATTTGGCCAGCGTGGCCTGGACTTGGGCCGTGCCCGTGTGGGTCAGTCCTGTTTGGAGTGGGGCGGCCATGGTCAGCGTGGCCTTGCCCCTGTTTGTGGTGACCATGGCCTCGCAAAACCTGCCGGGTGTGGCGGCGCAGCGCGCTTCGGGCTATGACACGCCGGTCTCGCCCGTGGTGGGGGCGACCGGCTTGGCCAGCTTGGTGTTGGCCCCCTTTGGTGGCTATGCACTCAATTTGGCGGCGATCACGGCGGCGATCTGCATGGGCAAAGAAGCCCACCCCGACCCCAGCCGCCGCTACACCGCTGCGGTGGCCGCGGGCGTGTTGTACATCGCTTTGGGTTTGGCAGGCGGCACCATCGTCAGCCTGATGGCGGCGTTCCCGCAGGCGCTGGTGTTGGCGCTGGCCGGTCTGGCTTTGCTGGGCACCATGGCCTCGGGCTTGGCGGTGGCCGTCAAAGACGAGCAGCACCGCGAAGCTGCGCTGCTCACATTTTTGGTGACCCTGTCAGGCGTGGCACTGATGGGCGTTGGCTCGGCTTTTTGGGGCGTGGTGGTCGGCGGTTTGGCGCAGTGGTGGTGGACGCGGCGCCCAAGTGCGTCAAACTGAAACAGCTAACCCATCCATTCAGGCTCATGGCCATCGGGACATCCTTGAAGTTCAGGATGGGGCAAACCCGGTTGGGGGGTTGTTAGGATAGATATTTAATCCATGAAGGAAAACAGGCGAGAAGGTGGGTCGTGTACCTCAGTGGAAAACAAACAACTTTGCTGAGCCAGATCATGCAAACGCTGGCCGAACCGCATGAAGAATTGGAAATCCGTGAAATCATGGGTGACTTGGTCATGCAATTGTTGGGCGCACAGTTTTATGCCAGTTACGTCTGGCAGCCGGGCTCTTTGAGCTTTGCACAGCCCACCCAGATCAACATGGACCCCATCAACCTTCGGGCCTATGAAAGCTATTACCAGTTTCACGACCCGATCACGCCTCTGATGCAGCGTTTCCAGGTGGCTGTGCGTGCGACCGATGTCATGGCCCATGAGGACCTCCAAAAAACAGAGTTCTTCAATGACTTCTTGAACAAGGATGGTCTGTATTGGGGTGTGAACCTGTACGCCTGGCACCAGGGGCAGAACCTGGGAGACATGCGCATCTGGCGCGACAAGCGACGCGAAAACTTCTCACTCGATGAACTGCGTTTGCTGGACATGCTGCAGCCGGCTTTCGTGACGGCATTGGCCCGGGCACAAAGACCGAACCAGCGCAATGAAGTGTTACTTAACACCTTGTCACAGCGCCTGACGCCCCGTGAGCAAGATGCGGCACGCTTGGTGATGCTGGGCTTGACGGACAAGGAAATCGCGCGGAACTTGCAGATATCAAGCACCACTGTGCGCACACATTTGGAAAATGCGTTTCGCAAAGTAGGCGTCAGCAACCGCGCGGCACTGGTGCACAAGTTGAGAGTCTGATGGCCTCTGCCTCCTGACTCTGCAGGATGGTTGAACGCAGAGGGTCTACGTAGCATGAAAAGAACGTCCATTCGGGCGTTTCAATATCCAAGGAGACCTTCATGAACCCCAATGCATCACGTCGACATTTTTTCAAAAGCACGGGCGCTGTTTCGGCGGCTGCCATGTTGGGCGGCGTTGGCGCAGGCTTGACAGCTTGCGGTGGCGATTCCAATGCCATCCCTGAAGACCCTTTGCTGGCCTTGACAGCCACCCAAGTGGTTGCAAACATCAAAAACGGCACGCTCAAGGCTGAGACTTACATGGCCGCCATGATCGCCCGCGCCAAAGCTGCCAGCGGACTGAACGGCATGATCTTTTTGAACGAAGCAGAGGCATTGAAAGCAGCCAAAGCCGTTGATGCAGCCAAAACCGCTGGCACACCATTGGGCGCTTTGGCCGGTTTGCCGATTGTGGTCAAGGACAACATCAACACCAAAGACATGAAGACAACAGCCGGGACGCCTGCATTGCGCAACCATCAACCTAAAAAGAATGCGCCATCCTTGCAAAAACTCATTGACGCAGGCGCGATTGTGTTGGGTAAATCCAACCTGCACGAGTGGGCGTTTGGCATCACCAGCACCAACTTCACCCTGGGCACCGACCAGTCTGGCGCAGCAGCACGTCCCTGCAAAAACCCCTACGATAACAGTCGCATCCCTGGTGGTTCATCGGGCGGTACAGCCGTAGCTGTTTCCGCACGCTTTGCACCAGCAGGCTTGGGCACTGACACCGGTGGCTCGACACGCGTGCCCGCGTCGTTCTGCGGCATTGCAGGCTTTCGTCCCTCAGTGGGCAATGGCGCAGGCAATGGTCGCCGTTATCCAGACGCTGTCACTGACGTGCTGCCGATCAGCACCACACGCGACACCGTCGGCCCCATGGCCCGCACTGTTGCTGATATTGCCTTGCTCGACGCAGTCATCACTGGCGGCACTGTGCCAACAGCTAAAGGGCTCAAAGGTCTGAAAATCGGTCTTCCCTCTGCCTTCTGGGCAGGTCTGGATGACAGCGTCAAACCAGTGGCTGAAGCTGCCAAGAAAAAACTGGCAGATGCTGGCGTTGTTTTTGTGGAGTCCAGCACAGCCGACTTGGCTGACATCATGACGCTCAACGGCAATATCTCGTTCCCAATTGCATTGCATGAACCCATCCACGCGATTCCGGCATACTTTGCGAGCGTAGACAACGCGCCAGCCCGCACAGTCAAAGAAATCAGGGATCTGGTCGCCAGTCCTGATGTAGCTGGGGCATTTAGCGCCTTCAACGATGACGTAAGCGGATCTCCGTTCAACGAAGCCACTTTCCATACTGCATATGTTGGCATCATGGGTGCCGGTGGTGGGCGTGAAACACTGCAAAAACTCTACACAGACTACTTTGCTGTATCAGGCGTGGAGTGCGTGTTGTTTCCAACGACCCTCTTGGCCGCGCCCAAGATCGACCCGGTCAAAGGTTCTCATACCCTCAGCTACACCGTCGGTGGTGTGGAGCAAAAGGACAAAGACACCTTTGGCACTTGCATCCGCAACACCGACCCGTGCACCAACGCCGGCCTTCCCAGCCTGTCGATCCCTGCAGGTTTGACTGCTGGCGGCTTGCCTGTGGGCATGGAAATCGACGGCCCACTGGGCTCAGACGCCAATTTGTTGGCCATTGGCATGGGTATCGAAGCGGTATGGGGTTCAATCCAAGCACCTGCTGTGTGATGCTTGACCAAGTGCAAGGCCTCTCAAAAGGCCTTGCTCACGTCACATTGAAAAAATCTTCCCCGGATTCATGATGTTGTGCGGGTCCAGCGCCCGCTTGATGGTGCGCATCATGTCGACCGCACCTTCGCCGGTTTCGGTGCGCAAAAAGTCCATCTTGTGCAGACCGATGCCGTGCTCGCCGGTGCAAGTGCCCCCTAAACGCAGGGCGCGGTTGACCAGTTGCTGGTTCAAGGCCTCGGCGGTTTCGCATTCTTGAGGGTTGTTTGGGTCGATCAAATAGCCAAAGTGGAAATTGCCGTCGCCCACATGGCCGACCAAAAAGTACGGAATGCCGCTGGCATCGGTTTCGGTGATGGAGTCGAGCAGGCAATCGGCCAAGCGGCTGATGGGCACGCAGGTGTCGGTGCTGATGGCGCGGCAGCCGGGCTTGCTCTGGATGGCTGCAAAGTAGGCGTTGTGCCGCGCGGTCCACAGGCGCGTGCGCTCTTCGGGGGTGGTGGCCCATTCAAATGAATTGCCGCCAAATTCGCTGGCAATGTCTTGCACCGTTTCGGCCTGTTCTTTCACGCCCGCTGGCGAGCCGTGAAACTCCATCAACAGCATGGGCTCTTCGCGCAAACCCAGCTTGGCGTAGGCGTTGACCATGCGCAGGCTGTTGTGGTCGAGCAATTCCACGCGGGCAATCGGCACGCCCAACTGAATGATTTGGATCACGCTGCGCACCGCCGCTTCGATGCTGGGGAAGGAGCAAATGGCGGCTGAGATGGCCTCGGGCAAGGGGTACAGGCGCACGGTGACTTCGGTGATCACGCCCAGCGTGCCTTCGCTGCCCACCATCAGGCGGGTCAGGTCATAACCGGCGCTTGACTTCTTGGCGCGGGTGCCGGTGCGGATGAGCTCACCCGAGGAGGTGACCACTTCCAGGGCCAGCACGTTCTCGCGCATGGTGCCGTAGCGCACGGCGTTCGTGCCGCTGGCGCGCGTGGCGCTCATGCCGCCAATCGTGGCATCTGCGCCCGGGTCGATCGGGAAGAACAAGCCGGTGGACTTGATCTCTTCGTTCAGCTGTTTGCGCGTCACGCCCGGCTGCACCGTGACGGTGAGGTCTTCGGCGTTGATGGTCAGCACCCGGTTCATGCGCGTCAGGTCGATGCTGATGCCGCCTTGCACCGCCAGCAAATGGCCCTCTAATGACGAGCCCACGCCAAACGGGATCACCGGCACTTGGTGTTCGGCGCACAGCTTGACCGCGTCGGCCACATCCTGGGTGTTCTCGGCGAACACCACGGCAGCGGGTGGCGGCACATGGGTGAAGGCCGACTCATCGCGTCCATGCTGTTCGCGGACCACCAGCGCGGTCGAACAGTTGCTGCCAAAGCGGGCTTTCAGGGCCACCAAGAAGGCATCGGGCACAGCACGTTGCGCGACTTCGGGGGCCAGGTGGGCGGCAGGGGTGGGGGCGTTCATGGGCTGTCTCCAGTGGTGGCGAGGCAAACCCGCCAAACAAACTAAACGGCAGTTTACGCTGCAAACAGGGGCGATGCTGTCCGCTGTCAGACAAGCCAGGTGGACATGGCTGACAATTGCCTTTCTTTGTAGGAGCGGTCTCCGACCGCGAAAGCACGAGCCGGGCTCACCATCGCGGTCGGAGACCGCTCCTACAGGGGGCATTGCGAAAGCATGAGCTGGGTTCACCATCGCGGCCGAAGGCCTCTCCAACAGGGCGCATTTGCGAAACCACTGGGGCCATGCTGTCCGCTGTCAGACAAGCCAGGTGACATCGCTGACAATTGCCGTTCTTCGTAGGAGCGGTCTCCGACCGCGAAAGCATGAGCCGGGCTCACCATCGCGGTCGGAGACCGCTCCTACAGGGGGCATTTGCGAAAGCACGAGCTGGGCTCACCATCGCGGCCAGAGGCCGCTCCTACAGGGGGCATTTGCGAAAGCACGAGCTGGGCTCACCATCGCGGCCAGAGGCCGCTCCTACAGGAGGCATTGCGAAAGCATGAGCTGGGCTCACCATCGCGGCCGGAGGCCGCTCCTACAGGGGGCATGTGCAAAACCACTGGGGCCATGCAGCCCGCTGTCAGACAAGCCAGGGGATATGGCTGACAATTGCCTTTCTTTGTAGGAGCGGTCGCTGACCGCGAAAGCATGAGCCGGGCTCACCATCGCGGCCGGAGGCCGCTCCTACAGGGGGCATTTGCAAAACCACTGGGGCCATGCAGTCCGCTGTCAGACAAGCCAGGTGGACATGGCTGACAATTGCCTTTCTTCGTAGGAGCGGTCTCCGACCGCGAAAGCATGAGCCGGGCTCACCATCGCGGCCGGAGGCCGCTCCTATAGGGGGCATGTGCAAAACCACTGGGGCCATGCTGTCCGCTTTCAGACAAGCCAGGGTGACATCGCTGACAATTGCCTTTCTTTGTAGGAGCGGTCTCTGACCGCGAAAGCATGAGCCGGGCTCACCATCGCGGCCGAAGGCCGCTCCTACAGGGGGCATTTGCAAAACAACTGGGTGGCCCATTTGGGCGGCCCGCTCAAGCGGACCGCGCACGCAGCAGCATTCAAAAACGAGGACTTTTTTCATGGGCAACCGACTCACTCAAATCGCTACCCGCACCGGCGACAACGGCACCACGGGCCTGGGCAACAACCAGCGCGTGTCCAAAAACAGTTTGCGCGTGCACGCCATGGGCGAGGTGGACGAGCTGAACTCCCACATCGGGCTGCTGCTGTGCGAAGACATGCCCACCGATGTGCGCGAGGTTCTGGTCGAGGTGCAGCACCAGCTGTTCAACCTGGGCGGCGAGTTGTCCATTCCCGGGTTTGAGCTGCTCAAGGAAGAGGCTGTGGCCGCGCTCGATGCCGCCTTGGACGCGCACAACGTCCAACTGCCCAAATTGGCAGAATTCATCTTGCCCGCGGGCACACGCGGCGCGGCGCAAGCGCATGTGTGCCGCACCGTAGCCCGCCGCGCCGAACGTGCCTGTGTGGCCTTGGGCAACGAAGAAGCCATCAATGAAACCCCGCGCCAGTACCTGAACCGCCTGTCTGACCTGATGTTTGTGCTGGCCCGTGTGCTCAATCGCCTGAACGGCGGCGACGACGTGTACTGGAAAAGCCAGCGCATGAGCCCTGACGCGCCGGCCTCACCGGACGCCACGGCCACGCCAGCGTCTTAAGGCGCCATGTCTGAGCGGCAAGGCCAAATTTTGGGAGCGGGGGGCGCGTTGCTTGGCCTGGGTCTGGGCCTGTGCCTGGGTTTGGCGGCGCTCAGCCCAGCTGCGGCCGCACCGTCTTCAGTGGTCTTGAGCTGCGCGGTGGCCTACTTGCCGCAGCGCAGCACCTGGGTGCGCGAGGTGCGCATCGACTGGGACCACAAAGCCGTTCGGCGTTTGCGCATCGATGGCGTGGAGCCGCACGGTTTTTCGCTGCTGCCCGACGGTGTGATGACGGCCCTTGACAACGAACGCATCCAGATTGACCTGCGCACGCGCCAATGGCAAAGCGACTTTCGCGGCCATGCCACAGGCCAGGGTCGCTGCGAAAACGCCCCCGGCTAAGGCCGTTGCTGGCCCTGTCACCAAGGTGCAGCTTTCAGGGTTGTTGCGCGTGACATGGGGGGCAGGCCGCTGCTAACCTGCCCACATGACCATTGCCACCCACGCCATTTCTGACGCTGCCGCCCCAGCGCCCTATTTGCCGCAAATTCGCCTTTACCAAAACTGGCTGCGCGAGCAACGGGGCTTGAGTTTTGACACCTACAACGACCTTTGGCGTTGGTCTGTGACCGAGCTGGACGCTTTCTGGCAAAGCATCTGGGATTACTTTGACCTGCAGTCGCCCACGGCGCACAGCGCGGTGCTGGCGGGCAACGTCATGCCGTGTGCCCAATGGTTTCCCGGGGCCCAAACCAATTACGCGCAGCAAGTGCTGCGCCATGTGCCCGCGGCGCATGCGGCCGGGTTTTTGGCCGTCATCAGCCACAACGAAAAAGGCCTGCGCCGCGAGATGAGCTGGCCCGAGTTGCGCCGCCAAGTCGCCGCCATGGCGCTGCACCTGCAAGCCCAAGGTGTGCAACCGGGCGACCGTGTGGCGGCGTACTTGCCCAACATCCCCGAGGCCATGGTGGCGTTTTTGGCCACTGCCAGCGTGGGCGGTGTGTGGAGCATTTGCGCGCCCGACATGGGCACCCACGCCGTGCTCGACCGCTTCAAGCAGATCGAGCCCAAGGTGTTGATCGCGGTGGACGGCGTGAGTTACGGCGGGCGCGACTTTGACCGCATGGGGGTGGTGCAAGAGTTGCGCGACGCGTTGCCCAGCGTGCAGCACGTCATCATCCACGAGAACCTGGGCACCTTGGATTTGACCAACTGCGACGTGGGGGCCAGCGCGCAAATGTCGATGGTCACGGCGCGCGACGATGCCCAGGTGCAGGCTTTTGAGCCGATGTGGTTGGCTTTTGACCACCCGTTGTGGATTGTTTACTCCAGTGGCACCACCGGCCTGCCCAAACCCATCGTGCACGGCCATGGCGGCACCGTGATTGTGGCCTTGGCCAACAAAATTTTGCACAACGACATTGGCTGCAGCTACCAGCCCAACAGCTGGGGCGAGCGCTTTCACTGGTACAGCTCCACCGGCTGGGTGATGTGGAACGCCCAGGTGGCTGGCCTGCTCAATGGCGTGACCTGCGTGATTTATGACGGCAACCCCGGCGGCAGCAAAGAGCGGCCCGACTGGGGCCTTTTGTGGCGCATGGCGGCAGAAGAAAAGGTCACCTTCTTCGGTGCGGGCGCGGCTTACTTTGCCAATTGCCAAAAAGCCGGGGTCGAGCTCTCGCGCTGCGGCGATTTGTCGCGCGTGCGCGCCTTGGGCACCACCGGCTCGCCCCTGTCGGCCGAAACGCAAAGCTGGGGCACAGCGCAGTTCCGAAAAATTCGACACGCCGCGCCAAGCCCCGCTGCCATGGCCAGCCCCATGACCGCCAACGCAAGCCCCCCGGCCGCCGTGGCGACCCCTTCCACCGTCATTGCGAGCGAAGCGCGGCAATCCATGGACCACTTCGCGCCTGCTGATGACGGGGCGTTGAGCCAGGACATTTCTACCGCCATTGCGAACCTCCCCACCGCCAACGCAAGCCCCCCCACCGCCAATGCAAGCCCCCCGGCCGCCATGGCGACCCCTTTCACCGTCATTGCGAGCGAAGCGCGGCAATCCATGGACCACTT
>NZ_JBIKIL010000033.1:0-31786 GCF_044361645.1 Limnohabitans sp.
TGACGACGCCCGCCAGGCCCTGCTGGCCGCCTTGCTGGACATCTGCCAAACCAACAACATCCCCTCGCTGCACATCCTGTTTGGCAGCGCACAAGACCTGCAGGCCTGCGAAAAAGCAGGCCTGCTGCAACGTGACCAAGTGCAGTTCCACTGGCAAAACCAGGGCTGGCGCGACTTCGATGACTTTTTGGCCAGCCTGACGCAAGAAAAGCGCAAAAAAATCCGGCAAGAACGCCGCAAAGTGCAGGAGGCGGGCGTCACGTTTCGCGCCGTGCGCGGCCCCGACATGACGGAAGGCGACTGGGCATTCCTGCTGCGCTGCTACCAGCAAACCTATTGGGAACACGGCAACCCGCCCTACTTGACCCCGGCGTTTTTCGAGTCCATGCGCACCGATATGCCGCAAAACTGGCTGCTGTTTGTGGCCGAACACGAGGCACAGCCGATGGGCATCAGCCTGATCGGCCTGCACTTGGACGCCGCTGGTCAGCCCGAAGTGGCTTATGGCCGTTACTGGGGGGCCCTCGCGCGGGTGGACTGTCTGCACTTTGAGGCTTGCTATTACCAGCCCATCGAATGGTGCATTGACAACGGCGTCAAGCGCTTTGAGGGCGGTGCACAAGGCGAGCACAAAATGGCCCGCGCCCTGCTGCCCACGCCCACGCACAGCGCCCACTGGCTGTCGCACCCAGGGTTTTCAGAAGCCGTGGCGCGGTTTCTGGAGCGGGAAAAAGCAGGGGTGGAGAACTACCTGGAAGCGTTGCAGCAGCACTCGCCTTTGAAGAAGGCCCCATAAAAAAACGCCAGCGCGGCGCAAGCCGGGCAGGCGTTCACAGTGTGGCAAGCGCTCAAGGGACGAGCGCTAAACCCGCCCCATCAGGCCTTGGTTTTGTTGTAGGCCGCGATGCCGTCCAGGATTTCCTTGTGGGCAGAGCCCTTGCCTTCCCAGCCCAGCACTTTGACCCACTTGCCTTTTTCAAGGTCTTTGTAGTGCTCAAAGAAGTGGGCAATCGCGTTGCGGCGCATCGCGTTCACATCCGAGATGTCTTGCCAGTGGTCGTACATTGGCAAAATTTTGCTGGTCGGCACAGCAATCACTTTGCCGTCCACTCCTGCCTCGTCTTCCATCATCAAAATGCCCAAGGCGCGGCAGGGCACCACCACACCGGGGTGCAAGGCGTAAGGGGTGATCACCAACACATCCACCGGGTCTCCATCGCCAGACAGGGTTTGGGGCACGTAACCGTAATTGGTGGGGTAGTGCATGGCGGTGGTCATGAAACGGTCCACGAACAAGGCGCCGGTTTCCTTGTCCACTTCGTACTTGATCGGATCGGAGTTCATCGGGATTTCGATGATCACGTTGAAGGTCTCGGGTGCTTTGCTGCCGGGGGTCACGTTGTCGAGGGACATCTTGCGGGTCTCTTTGTGAAAAGTTAAGAAAAACAGTCATCGCTAGGGATTAACCCCGATTTTACTTTCACAAGCCTTGCGCAAAACCCAGTTTGGCCGCTTTAATGAATTGTTGGCCAATCGTTCTCCGGTTTCGGTGATCGAGGAAGCAACGCCGTGGAGGGGTCTCCAGTGCGTTGCCCCTCTGTTCTGCGACAACCATCGAGGAGTTCAACGATGACAGGAAATTCAGCGCTCATTTTGGCGCTCGTGTGCGGTCTGATTGCCGTGGCTTATGGCATTTGGGCCCGTGGGTGGATCCTTTCTCAAGACGCCGGCAATGACCGGATGCAGGAAATTGCAGCCGCCATTCAGGCCGGTGCTGCCGCCTATCTGGCCCGGCAATACAAAACCATCGCCATCGTCGGTGTCGTGCTGACCATCTTGATGGCCATCTTTCTGGATGGCATCACCGCCATCGGATTCGTGATCGGTGCGGTGCTTTCGGGCGCTTGTGGCTTTATTGGCATGAATGTGTCGGTCAAAGCCAATGTGCGCACGGCCCAGGCCGCCACCAAAGGCATTGGCCCGGCGCTGGATGTGGCGTTTCGGGGTGGTGCCATCACCGGCATGCTGGTGGTGGGCTTGGGTTTGTTGGGTGTGTCCGGTTTTTACTGGTTTTTGGTGGGCAACGGCAACTTCACGCCTGACAAAAATCTGGCCAACATGCTCAACCCCTTGATTGGCTTTGCCTTTGGCTCCTCGCTGATCTCGATTTTTGCCCGACTGGGCGGCGGCATTTTCACCAAGGGCGCTGACGTGGGTGCCGACCTGGTGGGCAAAGTGGAAGCGGGCATTCCCGAGGACGATCCGCGCAACCCCGCTGTGATTGCCGACAACGTGGGCGACAACGTGGGCGACTGTGCCGGCATGGCCGCCGACTTGTTCGAGACCTATGCCGTGACCTTGATCGCCACCATGGTGCTGGGGGCCTTGCTGATTTCGGCGGCCCCGGGTCAGGCCGTGCTGTACCCGCTGGCTTTGGGCGCGGTGTCCATCATCGCCTCCATCATTGGTTGCTTCTTCGTCAAGGCCTCGCCGGGCATGACCAATGTGATGCCTGCGCTCTACAAAGGCTTGGCCATCTCGGGCGTGCTGTCCTTGATCGCCTTTTACTTTGTCACCATCTGGTTGATGCCCGACAACGCCTTGGGTGGCAGTGGGGCGCAAATTCGGCTGTTTGGGGCTTGCGCGGTCGGTTTGGTGCTCACCGCTGCATTGGTGTGGATCACCGAGTTCTACACCGGCACCCAGTACGCTCCGGTGCAACACATCGCACAGGCCTCGACCACCGGTCACGGCACCAACATCATTGCCGGTTTGGGGGTGTCGATGCGCTCCACCGCCTGGCCTGTGATGTTTGTCTGTCTGGCCATCTGGACAGCTTACGCCTTGGGCGGCTTGTATGGCATTGCCATTGCAGCCACCTCGATGCTGAGCATGGCGGGCATCGTGGTGGCGCTGGACGCTTATGGCCCCATCACCGACAACGCGGGCGGCATTGCCGAAATGGCCGAAATGCCCAGCAGTGTGCGCGACATCACCGACCCGCTGGATGCCGTGGGCAACACCACCAAGGCCGTGACCAAGGGTTACGCCATTGGCTCGGCAGGCCTGGCCTCGCTGGTGCTGTTTGCCGACTACACGCACAAACTGGAGGCCTACGGCAAGGCCATCAGCTTTGACTTGTCCGACCCCCTGGTCATCATTGGGCTGTTCATTGGCGGGCTGATCCCCTACTTGTTTGGCGCCATGGCCATGGAAGCGGTGGGCCGGGCTGCAGGCAGCGTGGTGGTCGAGGTGCGCCGCCAGTTCAAGGAGATCCCCGGCATCATGGAAGGCACGGCCAAACCCGAATACGGCAAGGCTGTGGACATGCTGACCACGGCCGCCATCAAGGAAATGGTCGTCCCCAGCTTGTTGCCGGTGGTCGTGCCGGTGCTGGTGGGCCTGATCCTGGGGCCCAAGGCGCTGGGCGGTTTGTTGATGGGCACCATCATCACCGGCCTGTTTGTGGCCATTTCCATGTGCACCGGCGGCGGTGCGTGGGACAACGCCAAGAAATACATCGAAGACGGTCACCACGGCGGCAAGGGCAGCGAGGCCCACAAGGCAGCCGTGACCGGTGACACCGTGGGTGACCCTTACAAGGACACCGCTGGCCCCGCCATCAACCCGCTGATCAAGATCATCAACATCGTGGCGCTGTTGATCGTGCCCTTGGTCATGCAGGTTCACGGCAGCTGATCTTTTTTGCACGGTTTGACGGGCCCGCTTCGGCGGGCCTTTTTCATGGCGCTTGTTGAGGCTTTGTGCGTGCTTGTCTCATGGGTGATTTTCAAAATTTGCGGAGGGCACACAATGCGCCTATGCAAATGAACTTCATCGCCAACCAATCCACACCCGCCTTGGCCGGGCAAAGCATTGACGTGCTCGACCCGTCTGACGGGCAGGTGTTCGATCAAATCCCGCGCAGCCAAGCCGCCGACATCGATGCCGCCGTGCATGCCGCCAGGGCTGCCTTCAATGGGCCATGGGGCAAGCTGAGCGCCATGGAGCGCGGTCGCTTGCTCATGAAGCTGTCGCAAAAAGTGAGCGAACACGCCGCCGAGCTGGCCATGTTGGAGCAACGCGACTGCGGCAAGCCGACCAAACAGGCCGCTGCCGACTCGGTGGCTTTGGCGCGTTATTTTGAGTTTTATGCGGGCTCGTGCGACAAGCTGCACGGCGAGACCCTGCCCTACCAAAACGGCTACAGCGTGTTGACCTGGCGCGAGCCGCATGGCGTGACGGGCCATGTGATCCCCTGGAACTACCCGATGCAAATTTTTGGGCGCAGCGTGGGCGGGGCCTTGGCAGCGGGCAACGCCTGCGTGGTCAAACCGGCCGAAGACGCCTGCCTGAGCCTGATCCGCGTGGCGCAGTTGGCGGCCGAGGTGGGCTTTCCGGCCGGGGCCATCAACATCGTCACCGGTTACGGCCACGAGGTGGGCGACGCGCTGGCGCGCCACCCGGGCATTGACCACATCAGCTTCACCGGCAGCCCCAGCGTGGGCACACTCATCCAGCAAGTGGCCGCCGAGCGGCACTGCCCGGTGACGCTGGAGCTGGGCGGCAAGAGCCCACAAATCATTTTTCACGACGCCGATTTGGACGCGGCCATTCCGGTGGTGGTCAACGCCATCGTGCAAAACGCCGGCCAGACCTGCAGCGCAGGCTCACGCGTGTTGATTCAGCAAGGCATTTACGAGCCACTGCTCAAGCGCCTGGGCGAGGCCTTTGGCCGCCTGCAGGTGGGCTCGGCCGCCATGAACTTGGATTTGGGGCCGCTGATCCGCGCCAGCCAGTTGGCGCGCGTCACTGGCTTTTTGGAGCAAGCCCGCGCCGACGGCATCGCCACTGTGGCGCAAGGCCAAATCGCCCCGGGTGTGCCCAAGGGCGGCTTTTACCAAGCCCCCACTTTGCTGCGCGATGTGCCGGTGCTGCACCGCCTGGCGCAAGAAGAAGTGTTTGGCCCGGTGCTGTCGGCCATGCCTTTTGCAGACGAAGACCATGCGGTGGCCTTGGCCAATGCCACCGCGTTTGGCCTGGTGGCAGGCATTTGGACGCGTGACGGTGGGCGCCAGTTCCGCATGGCCAAGCGGGTGCGCAGCGGCCAGGTGTTCATCAACAACTACGGCGCAGGCGGTGGCGTGGAGCTGCCCTTTGGCGGCGTCAAGTCGTCGGGCTACGGCCGCGAAAAAGGCTTTGAAGCGCTGCTGGGCTTCACCACCCTCAAGACGGTGGCGATTGCGCACGGTTGAGCCAAGGCAGGGCCCAAGAAATCACCCTTGACCATGCAGCTTCATGGGGCAGGCGGCTCGGGCACAATTGACGGCTATGTCTGAACGCGTCATTCCGCTGCTTGAGCAGCGCCACCCCAGCTTGCCTTTGCCCCCGCTGCCCGCGGGGCATGACCTGAGCGCATTGCCGCTGGACACTCTGCGCCGCCCGCTGACCGATTTGCGCATCAGCGTGACCGACCGCTGCAACTTCCGGTGCAGTTACTGCATGCCCAAGGAAGTCTTTGACAAGGACTACGCCTACCTGCCGCACAGCCAGTTGCTGAGCTTTGAAGAGATCACCCGCATCGCCAGCGTGTTTGTGGGCCGGGGCGTGCGCAAAATCCGCCTCACCGGCGGTGAACCGCTGCTGCGCAAAAACATCGAAATTTTGGTGGCCCAACTGGCCGCCCTGCGCACACCTGACGGTTTGCCGCTGGATTTGACCCTGACCACCAACGGCTCGCTGCTGGCGCGCAAAGCGCAAAGCCTGAAAGACGCTGGCTTGCAGCGCGTCACCGTCAGCCTGGACGGGCTGGACGACACGGTCTTTCGCCAGATGAACGACGTGGACTTTCCGGTGGCCGATGTGCTGGCCGGGATCGAGGCCGCACGTGCAGCGGGGCTGGGGCCGATCAAGGTCAACATGGTGGTCAAGCGCGGCACCAATGAGCACGAAATTTTGCCCATGGCCCGGCACTTCCAAGGCACGGGCATTGTGCTGCGCTTCATCGAATACATGGACGTGGGCGCGACCAACGGTTGGTGCATGGACGAGGTGCTGCCCAGCGCCGAGGTGGTGCGCCGCCTGCATGCCGAGCTGCCCCTGGTGCAACTGGACCCGGCTGCCCCCGGCGAGACCGCCGAGCGCTGGGGTTATGCCAACGCCCAAGGCGAGCACGACCCGGCGCTGGGCGAGGTGGGCGTGATCAGCAGCGTGACGCAGGCCTTTTGCGGCGACTGCAACCGCGCCCGCCTGTCCACCGAAGGCCGTTTGTATTTGTGCTTGTTTGCCAGCCAGGGTTATGACTTGCGCCAGCTCTTGCGTGACCCGGCGCAAAGCGAGCACACGCTGGCCCAGACGGTGGACGCCATTTGGCGCGGGCGCACCGACCAATACTCGGTGCTGCGCAGCCTGCGCGGGCCGGACACCGCCAGCGGCCCCGGCCGCCGGGTGGAAATGAGCTACATCGGAGGCTAAAAGCCATGACCCCCCATAACCAGAGCGCACCGGGCATCACCGGCCTCATCCTCGCAGGTGGGCGCGGCTCTCGCATGGGCGGCACCGACAAAGGTTTGCAAAACTTCCACGGTCTGCCCTTGGCCTTGCAAACCCTGATGCGCTTGCAGCTGCAAAGCCTGCCGCTGCAAGAAGTGATGGTCAACGCCAACCGCAACTTGGCCGCCTACGAATCGCTGGGTGTGGCCGTTTGGCCTGACAGCATCGACGGTTTTGCCGGGCCTTTGGCGGGCTTTTTGACGGGCCTTGAGCGCTGCGAAACGCCGCTCTTGCTCACCGTGCCTTGCGACTCGCCGCTGTTTCCGCTCGATTTGGTGGAGCGTCTGTTGCAGGCCCTGCACGACCAGGACGCCGACATGGCCATGGCCGCAGCCCCCGAAGCCGATGGCACGGTGCGCCCCCAACCGGTGTTTTGCTTGCTCAAGCTGGATTTGCTCGAAAGTCTGGTCAAGTTCACCCAAAGCGGTGGCCGCAAGATCGATGCTTGGACCGCTCAACACCGCTGCGCGACGGTGCCCTTTGACAGGCCAGGCGACAGCCCGCATGCTTTTTCCAACGCCAACACGCTGGCCGAATTGCAGCAACTCGAAGCCCTTTGACACGTGCCGCACGGCTGCGCCGTGCCCCATCGCCATTGCTACAGCCATGACCACCCCTGCCCTGTCCCTTGACCAGATCGCCGAACGCCTGCAAGGCTACGACCCGCAGGCCTTGTCGGCCAACCAGGTCAACGCGTTTTTGGCCCAGCTGGTGCAACCCGTGCGCGAACAAGAAAGCGTGCCGCTGATGCAGGCACACGGCCGCATCCTGGCGCAAGACGTGGTCTCGCCCATCAGCGTGCCGCCGCACGACAACTCGGCCATGGACGGCTTTGCCCTGCGCGGGGCTGATCTCCAAGCCGGACAAGCGAGCCGCTTCAAGGTCGTGGGCACCGCCTTCGCTGGCGCGGCTTGGCAAGGCACGGTGCAAGCGGGTGAGTGCGTGCGCATCATGACCGGGGCCATCATGCCCACCGGGCTGGACACCGTGGCCCCGCAAGAACTGGTGAAAACCGACAAGGACACCGTGCTGGTGCCGCCCGGCTTGCTGCAAGCGGGCGATAACCGCCGCTTGCTGGGCGAAGACCTGATGGCGGGCCAAGCCGCCTTGTCCGCCGGGGCGAAATTGACACCCGCCGCCTGTGGCCTGCTGGCCAGCCTGGGGCTGCCCACCGTCACCGTTTGGCGCAGACCCAAGGTGGCTTACTTCTCAACCGGTGACGAAATCTTGAGCCTGGGCGAAGCCCCCCGCGAAGGCGCGGTGTACGACAGCAACCGCTACACCGTGGCCGGCCTGGTGCAGGCGCTGGGCTGCGAGCTCGTCGACATGGGCGTGGTGCGCGACGACCCGGCCGCGCTGGAGCAAGCCTTTGTGGATGCCGCCGCGCAGGCCGACGCCATCGTCACCAGCGGCGGTGTGAGTGTGGGCGAGGCCGACCACACCAAGGCCATGATGAAAAAGCTGGGGGATGTGGCGTTTTGGCGCATCGCCATGCGCCCGGGCCGCCCCATGGCGGTGGGCCGCATCACGCAAGGCGAGCGCTCGGCCGTGCTGTTTGGCTTGCCGGGCAACCCGGTGGCGGTGATGGTGACCTTTGCCGCCTTTGTGCGCCCTGCCCTGCAGCAGCTCATGGGCTGGCAAGCGCCTGCCTTGCCCTTGCTCAAAGCCAAAAGCCTGGAAGCCTTGCGCAAAAAACCCGGCCGCACCGAGTACCAGCGCGGCATGGTCAGCACCAACGCGGCGGGCGAGTTGCAGGTCAGCATCACCGGCAACCAGGGCTCGGGCGTGCTCAGCTCCATGGTGCAGGCCAACGGCTTGATTGTGCTGGGCCACACCCAAGGCCATGTGGCCGTGGGCGATGCGGTCGATGTGATGATGTTTGACGGGCACCTTTGAACACAGCCCACTGAAAACCCATGAAAAAAGCAGCCTGGGCCGCTTTTTTCACTGTTTGCGCATGTCGCAGCCTCCAACGGCCCACAACTTCAGTGCGACGCCGCTTCGTGTGGGGCGTCGTTCGCCACCGCCTTATTGGGCCCCGGCACCGCCTTGCGCGCCAGCAGCGAATACATGGTGGGCACCACAAAGATGGCCAGCAAGCTGCCCAGACTCATGCCGCCCACAATCACCCAGCCGATTTGGGTGCGGCTTTCAGCCCCCGCACCCGTGGCCAGCGCCAGCGGCACCGCGCCCAGCACCATGGCACCGGTGGTCATCAAAATGGGGCGCAGGCGCTGGGCCGAGGCCTTGATCAACGCCTCTTGCATGTCCATGCCGCGTTCGCGCAGTTGGTTGGTGAATTCCACAATCAAGATGCCATGCTTGGTGATCAGGCCGACCAAGGTGATCAAGCCGATCTGCGAGTACACATTGAGCGACCCGCCCGTGAATTTGAGCGCCAAGAGCGCCCCGATCATGGACAAGGGCACCGACAACAAAATCACAAATGGGTCGACAAAACTTTCAAATTGCGCGGCCATGACCAAGAAAATGAACACCAGCGCCAACACAAAAACCACCACCAGTGCGCCTTGGGCGTTTTTGAATTCACGCGAGATGCCATTCAACTCGGTGGTGTAACCGGGCTTCAAAATTTTGGCCGCCGTGTCGTCCATGAACTCAATCGCCTGGCCCAGCGAGTAGTCGGCTGCCAGGTTGGCGGTGATGGAGACCGAGCGGCGTTGACCGAAGTGGTTCAGCTCGCGCGGCGACACGCTTTCGCTCAACTTGACCAAGCTCGACAGCGGGATCATGGTGTCGTTGCGCCCGCGCACCTGGATCACGTCGATGTCGTCGGGCGTGTTGCGCGCCGAGGGCAAGGTCTGCACGATCACGTCGTACTGCTCGGCATCGCGTTTGTAACGCGTCACCACCCGGCCCCCCAGCATGGTCTCGAGGGTGCGGGCAACCACATCGACACTCACGCCCAGTTCGGCGGCTTTCACGCGGTCGACCTCAATGCGCAGTTCGGGTTTGTTCAAACGCAGGTCAACGTCGGGCTGCAAGATACCGGGGTTTTTGGCGATTTCGTCCATCATTTGACGCGCCACTGCGTTCAAATTTTGGTAGCTCTCCGAGGTCTGAATGACGAAGTTCAAGGGCCGTTCGCGAAAGCCCTGACCCAGCGAGGGGGGGGTGATGGGAAAGGCATTCACCCCCGGCAAGCCACCCATTTTGGGGGCCATGTCACGCGCCATCTCCATGGTGGTGCGTTTGCGCTCGTCCCAGTCCACGGCGCGGAAAATGACCGCCCCTTCACCTACCGTGGGGTTGCCCATGCTGGCAAAAATGCGGTCGAACTCAGGGTAAGACTGCCCGATTTTTTCGATCATCTGGGCATAGCGGTCGGTGAACTCCAGTGTCGAGCCATCCGGCGCGCTGACTCTGGCCAAAATCGTGCCCCGGTCTTCCAGCGGTGCCAGCTCTTGCTTCATGGTCGGGTAAATCAGCGCGATGCCCACGCCCGATCCGAGCATGACCAGCACCACGGCCCACCGGGCACGCGTCAGGATCAGGCGCAAAGAACGCTCATACCCATTGGACAGCGCCGTGAGCCAGCGCTCCATGGTCCGGTCAAACCAGCTCGGGTTGGGGTTATGGCGCAGCAGTTTGGCGCTGAGCATGGGTGCCAGGGTGAGCGCCACAAAACCGGACACGATCACCGCACCGGCCAAAGCCAGCGCAAATTCGCCAAACAGTTTGCCGGTGCGCCCGGGTGTGAAGGCCAAGGGCGCAAACACGGCGGCCAGCGTCATGGTCATGGCCACCACGGCAAAACTGATTTCGCGCACACCTTTGATGGCGGCAGAAAACGGGTCCAGCCCCTCTTCAATGTGTCGGTAAATGTTCTCCAGCACCACGATGGCATCGTCCACCACCAAACCAATGGCCAGCACCAAGGCCAGCAAGGTCAGGGTGTTGATGGTGAACCCGGCCAAAGCCATCATGGCAAACGCGCCAATCAAGCTCACAGGAATGGTGATGATGGGGATGATGGACGCACGCACAGTGCGCAAAAAGACAAAGATCACCAAGGCCACCAGCACCACGGCTTCGACGATGGTGGTGAACACGCTTTTGATCGAGCGGTCGATGAAAACCGAGTTGTCGTTGGCAATGTCAATTGACATGTCGGCCGGCAAATCGGCCTTCAAGCGGGGAATCATCTCCCGCACCCCGGCCGACAAATCCAGCGGGTTGGCTGTGGCTTGGCGGATCACCCCGGCCGAGATGGCCGATTGGCCGTTCAGGCGCACCAAACTGCGGTCATTGGCCGCGCCTTCGCGGATTTGCGCCACATCGCGCAGCTTGACCGGAAAGCCATTGACGCTGCGAAGCACGATGTCGCCAAACTGGCTTGGAAGGCTCAGGTTGGTTTGCGAGGAGACACTGAACTCTCGGCTGGTCGACTCAATGCGGCCGGCAGGCAACTCCAAATTGTTGCGCCGAATGGCGTCTTCGACATCTTGCGGCGTGAGCTTGTAAGACGACAAACGCGCATGATCAAGCGAGACCAGCATGGCGTACTTGCGCTCGCCAAAAATGCGCACATCGGCCACCCCAGTCACGGTTTGCAGGCGCGGCTTGACCACGCGGTTGACCAAGTCGTTGATTTGCAAAGCATTCAAGGTGTCGCTGGAAAAGGCCAGCCAGATCACCGGAAAAGCATCGGCCTCCACCTTGGCAATGACCGGCTCGTCGATCGCTTGGGGCAGGCGGTTGCGCACCCGAGAGGTGCGGTCACGCACTTCAGCAGCAGCGGTGTCTGCGTCTTTTTCGAGACGAAAGCGCACCGTGATTTGAGACTGCTCGGCCCGGCTGATGGAGGTGATGACGTCCACCGCGTCAATGCCGGCGATGGAGTCTTCCAGCGGTTTGGTGACTTGCGACTCGATCACCTCGGCCGATGCGCCGGCATAGCGGGTGGTCACCGTGACCGTGGGTTCGTCAATCTTGGGGTATTCGCGCAGTGACAAGCTGTTGAAACTGACCAAGCCAATCAGCACGATCAGCAAGGACATGACCACGGCCAACACGGGCCGCCGGATGGAGACTTCAGCGAGTTGCATCAGCACCCCTTGCGCAAGGGTTGGGGCCGGACAGGGCCACCGGGCGGGGCGGGGCTGGTTTTGCAGCAGCTCCTGCCGTGCGCTCGGCTGATGGGGCAAGGCCTTGGGCAGCAGGCCCCGGCAAGCTGCCACCAGCACCAGCACCAGCACCTGCGCCTGCGCCTGCACCGCCGGGCTGACCCGGCGCGCCAGCAGGACGCTTACCGCCACCGCCTCCGGCTTGCGACAAGTCCACAACGCGCACGGCCGAGCCATTTTTTTGCAAACGCTGGTGCCCTGCCGTGACCACGGTGTCACCCGCCGCCAGGCCTTCCACGATCTCCACTTTGCCTGGCTGGCGCAAACCCACTTTCACGGCCACCCGTTCTGACACCAAGCTGTTGGGTTTTTCACCCGGCACCAACTTGACCACAAAGGTGCGCCCGCCCTCCGGAACGATGGCCTCTTCAGGAATCACCAAGGCGTTTTCGCGCGAACCAAAGACCGCGTTGACACGGGCGAACATGCCCGGACGCAAGGCCTGCTGGCGGTTGTCAATGCAGCCTCGCACCCCCACCGAGCGGCCATTGGGCTCGATCACGGGGTCCACCGCCTGCACGATGGCCGTGAAGGGCTGCCCCGGCAAAGCATCGACCGTGAGTTGAGCCTTTTGCCCCGGGCGGATTTTGGCTTGAAAACGCTCTGGCAAGCGGAAATCGAGCAGCACCGCATCAATGTCTTCCACGTTGACCATGTCGGCACCGTCTTTGAGGTAATCGCCCACGTTGATCTGCTTGAGACCCACGGTGCCATCAAACGGGGCCAACACCTGCAGGCGTTGCAGCGTGGCTTGGGCCAGTGCCAATTTGGCGCGCGACACCTCAAGGGCCGCTGCGCTCTCTTCCAAAGATCGCTGGCTGATGAAGTTTTGCGCCACCAACTCTTGGTTGCGTTTGTGGTTGGCATCGGCAATCGACAACTCGGCCCGGGCTTGCGCGACTTGGGCTTGTTGCAGCTGATCTTCGAACTGCACCATCAACTGACCCTTGCGCACCCGTTGGCCATCGTTGAACAAAATTTGTTTGACACGGCCACCCACTTCAGGTCGCAGCATCACGCCTTGGCGCGAGCGCAAACTGCCCACGGCTTGGGTTTCATCCACCAAGCTCAGGCGCTCGACCTTGGCGACTTCTACCGCCGCGGGCCGGGCTGGCCCGCCTGCAGGGGCGGCTGCAGCAGGCCCAGCTTTCGCCGCACCGGGTGGCGCGCCAGCGGCAGCACCCGGGGGACCCCCTGCATTTGCGCTTGCGCCAGCACCTGAGGAAGCCGCAAGCCCCGCCGCTGCTTTGGCCGCATCGCTTGCCGGAGCCTTGTTTTGCCACAACCAAGCTGCTGCGATGGCCAAGGCGATGCCCGACACAGCCAAGGCTGCGTATTTCTTTTTGTAAGCCATTCAAATCTCTCAGTTCGCATTAGCCCAAGTTTGAGCAATGTAACAGTGCGAGGTGTCGCGGCCGTGGCCCTGTGTGACTTGGTATGGGTCGGGGCATGGAATTGACCAAAAAGCTGCGACCGATCAACAAGTGCGTCAGCGTCCCAAGGCCTTGTCCACACCTTGGTTGGCCAGTGCATCGGCCCGCTCGTTGCCGGGATCACCGTTGTGGCCTTTGACCCAGCGCCAATCAATCTTGTGGCCCGAACCGGAGACCACGCTGTCCAACTTTTGCCAAAGGTCGGCGTTTTTCACCGGCTGCTTGGCCGCAGTGCGCCAACCCCGGGCTTTCCAGCCGTGAATCCACTCGGTGATGCCTTTGCGCACATATTCGCTGTCCAAATAAAGCGTCACCTGGC
Source organism: Limnohabitans sp. (assembly GCF_044361645.1). GTDB lineage: Bacteria > Pseudomonadota > Gammaproteobacteria > Burkholderiales > Burkholderiaceae_C > Limnohabitans_A. Next base: position 13,452 of record NZ_JBIKIL010000033.1, read on the forward strand.
AAGGGCGCTTGAGTGCCATCAGCGCTTCAATGACCGCGGTCATCTCCATGCGGTTGTTGGTGGTGTTCAACTCGCCGCCACACAGCTCTTGGGTGTGTTGGCCCGACTGCAGGCGAACGCCCCAGCCCCCTGGCCCGGGGTTGCCCTTGCAGGCACCATCGGTGTGTATTTCAACGTGGTTCAAAGCATTCCTTTTGATTTAAATGGCTCACATTGGAGGTATCGGTTCGCGCCACCGGCGCAGTCGCTGGTGCCGCCGTGCGCAGCGTGCGCCAAGACCGTGAGGCCAGCAAGCGACCGCCGGGCACACGTTTTGTGGCCATCAACAAATAAACCCCGCCCAAAATCGGCCACCAGCGTTCACCCATGCCATCGAGCCATTGCAGGCGCTGCATCCAGCGCTCACTGCCCAAGGCCGGTGTCCAGCCGCCAAATCGGCTCACTTGCACCTCAAACCCGAGCAAACGCAACCAATCGCGCATGCGCCGGTAAGCGATGAGTGACGGACTTGCCAAGCGTTCACGCTGGCCCGGATGCCAAGCTTTCAAGCCCCAAAGGCTGTAGGGGTTCAGACCCGTGATCAACAACTGCCCTTCTGGAATCAGCACCCGCGCAACCTCGCGTAAACAGGCATGGGGATCGCTCGACATCTCCAAGGTGTGCGGCATCACCACCAAATCCAAACTGTCGGCTTGCCAGGGCCACGCACGGCTGTCCAGCCAAACATGCGGACCCTCGGTCTGGCGAGGACCGTCAGCGACCCAAGTGCATGGGGCCAATGGGTCTGACGTCACAACGGGCACAGCGACTTTCACCGGGTTTGGCCCTGGCGCTGGCGTCGGACTTGGCGACTCAAACTCCAGCTGGGCGTACCAGCGGTGCGGCATCCGGTTGCTGCGCAAAGCCTGCAGCGCGGGACAACCCAGCTGAACCGCATGGTAGCCAAACACATCGGTCAGCAAGGCGTCGGTCTGGGCCTGCTCCCAAGCCAACAAACGAGAAGCCACGGGCTGACCCCACTTGGCCAACCATTCGGGCGTGGGTGGCTGGCTTTCTATAATCAAAGGATTCATGACACTCATTGCCCTTAACGCTTTCGCAGACAACTACATTTGGTTGTTGCACAACGACCACCATGCCCTGGTGGTGGACCCCGGTGACAGTGCGCCTGTGCTGGCCTGGTTGCGTGCGCATCCCGGTGTGCAGTTGGACACGATTTTAGTCACCCACCACCATGCCGATCACACCGGTGGCTTGGTCGAACTGGTGGCCCTCACCAGCGCACAGGTTTTTGGCCCTGCCCTCGAAAAAATGCCCGTCCCAGCGCAAGGACTTGCCCAAGGAGACCACGTGGACTGGCATGGCCTGCGTTTCGACGTCCTCGAGGTCCCTGGCCACACCTTGGGGCACATTGCTTTTTGGGCGCAGATGGCAGGGCAAGCGCCTCTTCTCTTTCCGGGCGACACCTTGTTCTCGGGCGGTTGCGGCCGCCTTTTTGAAGGCAGCGCCGGACAAATGCTCGATTCGCTGGACCGCTTGTCCGCCCTGCCCGATGCCACCCGCGTGTGCTGCGCGCACGAATACACGCTGTCCAACCTGAAATTTGCCTTGGTGGTTGAGCCCGACAATCTGGCGCTGCAGGCACATTGGGCGCTGTGCTCACGCTTGCGTGCGCAAGACCTGCCCACTTTGCCTGTGGCATTGCACACCGAGCGGGCAATCAACCCCTTTTTACGCAGCCGTACACCGTCGGTGGCCACGTCTGTCTCACGCCAAGCCTGCCTGGCCCCAGACCCGGCCCCGGACGATGTGCTTGTTTTTGCCGCCCTTCGCCAATGGAAAAACGACTTTCGATGAACCCTCTGTGCCCTGCATTTCTGCGCTTTTTTCGGCCCCTGGGGGCTTTGCTGGTGGCCACTTGGCTGACGGGCTGCGCCATGACCGCCATGACCGCCCCACAAACGGCACAAAGAGGCGCGCCTCAAGCCAGGCCAGCAACGGTGCAAACGCCCATGACGGCCCGCGCTGCACGGGCATTGCCTGCACCAGCACCCGAATTGGCGGCGCCCACTGTCGCGCGCCAGAACACTTGGCCGGCCAGCGCCACAGCGCCTGCCACAGCAGCAGCTGCCCCCTGGAATGGCAGCCCAGCCCTGCCTGCGCTGGACGCTGAGCGAGGCACAAGGCTCAACCCCCATGCCGCTGTCGGCTTGCAAGACACCAGCGATATTTGGGACCGCATCCGCAGGGGCTTTGCCATGCCCGACCTCGACAACGATTTGGTGCGCAACCGAGAGCAATGGTATGCCAGCCGCCCCGACTACATGCTGCGCATGACCGAACGCTCGCGCCCCTATCTTTTTCACATCGTCGAAGAGCTGGAACGGCGCAAAATGCCGACAGAATTGGCCTTGTTGCCCTTCATCGAATCGGCTTTCAACCCTCAAGCTGTCTCCAGCGCCAAAGCCGCAGGCATGTGGCAATTCATGCCCGCGACCGGCAAGCACTTTGACCTCAAGCAAAACTTGTTTCGAGACGAACGCCGCGATGTTTTGGAATCCACCCGTGCCGCATTGGATTACCTGCAAAAGCTCCACACGATGTTTGGGGACTGGCACTTGGCCTTGGCTGCCTACAACTGGGGCGAGGGCAGCGTAGGCCGAGCCCTGGCACGCAACAAGGCGCAAGGCCTGCCGCTGACCTACAGCGACTTGCGCATGCCCGACGAGACCCGCAATTACGTGCCCAAGCTGCAAGCGGTCAAAAACATCGTGGCGCAACCCGATGCCTTTCAAACTGAGTTGCCACTGATCCAAAATCACCCGTTTTTCAAAAGCGTGCTCATCAACCGCGACATCGACGTGGACATGGCGGCCAAACTCGCCAACATCAGCCTGGCCGACTTCAAAGCACTGAACCCGGCCATGAGTCGACCGGTGATTTTGGCGGCAGGCACACCCCAAATTTTGCTGCCTTGGGACAACGCCACGGTGTTTGAAAACAATTTGCAAGCCAACCAGGAGCGGCGCTTGTCCAGCTGGACAGCTTGGCAAGCACCGCGCACCATGAAGGCCGAAGACGTGGCCCAACAAGTGGGCATGAACGTGCAGCAACTGCGCGCGGTCAACGGCATTCCCGCGCGCATGTTGGTCAAAGCAGGCTCCACCTTGTTGGTCACCCGAAGTGGCTACAAGGACAAAGATGTGAGCGAACACTTGGCCGACAATGGCCATCTGCTCTTGGCGCCCGAGGTTCGGCTGCGCAAAATCTTCATCCAAACCCGCAAGGGTGACAGCTTAGCCAGCCTCGCCGCGCGGCATGGTGTAACGGCTGAAAACCTGGCAACCTGGAACCGCCTCAGGCCCAACGCCCGCTTGGCCACTGGCCAAAAACTGGCGCTCTATGTGCCGTCGAAAAGCACCCGCAGTGGCGCCAAAAACCAAACCCGGCGCGTGCAAGCGGCTCGCAAGCCGACACCTGCCAAAGCGAGCAACACCCCAAAAGCCAAGTCCAGGCCCACTACTCAACGCTGAAGCTGCAGCTGCAGCTCAAGCCGCAAGTCAAGTCACCTTAGGCCCCCGGATATTCAGGCCTTTTTGAACAAAGGCATTGGTGAAGGTTTTCTCTGGTGCCACTTGTTTGCGCGCTGACTCGCTCATCAAACGCGCGTGCACGCGCCAAGCGTGCGCGACTTCCTCGGCCCGGACCAAACCGTCTACGGCATAAGACTCGCGCAAACTCTGAAACGCCCCCAGATAAACGGCCCGGTCCCCCATCCAGTGACTTGTCGGCACGGTTTTTAAGATGTCGGTCACACCAGCGGTGTGCAGCCATTTCAGGGCGCGCACCACAGCATCGCTCATCGCTTGCACCCGTTCGGGATGGCGTTGCAAAAAGTCAGCATGCGCAAACAAACTGGCTCCCGGCACACCGCCCCCCATCAATTGACGCGTGCCTTGCAAGGTGCGGGCATCACCCAACACACGCACCTCGTTTTTTTGCTCCAACCAATGCATGACCGGATCGGGATTGCACAAAGCCTCAATGCGACCTTGGCGCAACGCGTACACGACGCTGGGCGAAGAACCCACTTCGACAAAGGAAACATCATTGAGCGATAAACCATGGCGCAACAACCAGTGGCAAGCCGTCCAATGCGTTGTCGAGTCGAGCGCTGAGACCCCCACCCGAGCCCCGCGGATATCGGCAAACGATCGCCAGGTCAAACCCGCGCGCGTGCTCCCACCCAAACTGACCTGAGGCGTGCGGCTCATTTGCACAAAGCTTTGGTAATTCAAACCTTTTTGCTGCAAGCGAAAAAGGTGCTCGTACGCCCCGGCCACCACATCGGCCTGACCGCGCAATGCGCTGTTCAAAGCCTGCGCACCTGATTCTTGAGGCAACCAATCCACGGCCACGCCAGCTTGGTGAAAATAGCCCAATCGCTCAGCCAAGGTCAAGGGCAAATGGTACAGACTCTGGCTGGCAGCCAAGGCCATGCGCACACGCGGCAACGCCCCAGCCGACTGCGAAGCCCATGCCGCAGGGGGCTGAGTCGCCGCCCACGCGCCAACTGCCGACATCAGCAATGCGCGACGAGGCCAATGAACTGAAGACACCGCAATACCTCCTGAATTAAGCTTGCCATTGAGCTTAATCAGCGACGGCCATCAGCGCATCGGGAATGGTCCCAAGCGGGTTTTCACGTAATGGATATTGGGTATTTCCAACCTCACCCCACACAGCCCAAGGCCGCTTTTCAACGCCGGTCCACCAAGGCGTGGGCGATGGTGCCCAAGTCCACATACTCGAGCTCGCTGCCGGCAGGCACGCCCCGGGCCAGGCGCGTGACCTTGAGGCCTTGCTGGCGGATCATCTCCGAGATCACATGCGCGGTGGCCTCACCCTCGGCGGTGAAGTTGGTCGCCAAAATCACCTCGGTCAGCACGCCATCGGCCACACGTTGCTTGAGCTTGGCCAGGCCTATGTCGTGCGGGCCAATGCCGTCGAGCGGGCTGAGTTTGCCCATCAGCACAAAGTACAAGCCGCGGTAGGTGCCGGTGCGCTCGATGGCCGAGTGGTCGGCCGGGGTTTCGATCACGCACAGCACTGTGCGGTCACGCGTCAAGTCCATGCAGGTGTCGCACAACTCGGCTTCGGTGAAGGTGTGGCAACAGGCGCAATGGCGAATTTTTTGCACCGCATTGTCCAATGCCGCAGCCAATTGCCGGGCTGTGGCCCGGTCGTTTTGCAGCAGCTGAAAAGCCATGCGCTGGGCCGACTTGATGCCCACCCCCGGCAAGCCTTTCAAGGCCTGCACCAAAGTGGCCAGGGCGTGGGTATCGGCCATGTTCAGGCGATCAGAAGGGCAGTTTCATGCCCGGCGGCAAACCGGCGGTGAGTTTGCCCATTTTTTGAGCAGAAACCTCCTCGGCCATGCGCACCGCATCGTTGAAGGCGGCGGCCACCAGGTCTTCCAGCATGTCCTTGTCATCGCCCAGCAAGCTGGGGTCGATGGTCACGCGGCGCACGCTGTGCTTGCAGGTCATCAGCACCTTGACCATGCCGGAGCCGGCTTGGCCTTCGACTTCCACAAAAGCCAATTCGTCCTGGGCTTTTTTCAGGTTGTCTTGCATGGCCTGGGCTTGTTTCATCAAGCCAGCGAGTTGTCCTTTGTTGAACATTGTGATTCCTTTCAATGGGGTGAAGAATGCGGTGAAAAATCAGATCAGTTGAATGCTGCCGGGCACGATTTTGGCTCCAAAGTCACGCACCATGGCCTGCACCAGCGGGTCGTTCTGGATCAGCTCTTGCGCAGCCTGCATTTTTTCAGCCGCCTGGACGGCCAGACGCCGGGCAGGGCTGTCGGTCACCGGGCCGATTTCGATGCCGAGCTGGACATCGCCATGGCCTGCGGCCTGCAAAGCCGTTTGCAAGCGCTCCCGGCTGGCGGCGTGGTTCAGGGTCTCGCGCTCCACGCGCAGCTGCCAATGTCCAGCATCTCGGCCCAGCAGTTGGGACTGCAGGGCCAGCTCGCGCACCAAGGCGGTGACGGCGTCTTGCGCCATCAGCCCTTGCACCGCCTCGAACCAGACATCGCCCTCGGGTGTGGCCTGCACAGGCGTGGCTGCGGACAGCGTAGGCACATCGGCGCGCAGCGAGGGCATGACTTCGCGCACAGGCAAAGACCGCAATCCGGGCGCGGCATGGGGCAGCTGTTGCACAGGCGCAGCTTGGACAGGCGCATGCTGCACAGGCGCGGCCGTTTGGATGGCCGGGACTTGGGCATTGTCGGTGGTGTCGGGCCAGTCCTCCCATGGGGGGGGCTCGACCAGGGACTGCTCGGCTTTCGCATGGCTGATGACCGGCTCGTCGGGTGGCGCTGACTCGAGTGGCCTGGCCATCGGTGCAGCCAGGGGTGGCGTCACTTGACTGAGTGGTACTTTCAAGAGGGCTGCTGCAGGGGCTGCTGCAGGGGCTGACTTGGGCTCTGCGTCGCCAGCATCCGAAGCAGCAGGCGCAGCAGCTTGGATGGGCTCAGGGGTGGCCTGTGGGGTGGCCTTAAGGCGGGTCAGCGGGCTTTTTTTTTCCGCCGCTCCCACCGCCTGGGGCTTGAACGCCAGCAAGCGCAGCAGCACCATGGTCAGTGCTGCGTACTCGTCCGGGGCCAAGCCCAACTCGGCGCGGCCGTGCAGGCACAGGCTGTAGAGCAATTGGGTTTCTTCGGCGGGCATGGTCTGGGCCAGATCGGCCAGGCCCTGGGTGTCGGGGTCGTCACCGTCTTGCGCCATGCTGGGCACCATCTGCATCACGGCCATGCGCTGCAGCAGCATGGCCATGTCCTCCAAAGTGGCGGCAGCCGACACCCCTTGCAAGCGCAGGTCATTGACCTGGTTCACCACCGCCGCGCCATCACCCTCGATCAAAGCGCGGATCATGTGCAACACATGGCTGCGGTCCACACTGCCCAGCATCTGGCGCACACCGGCTTCTTGCAGCTGCCCGTTGCCAAAGGCGATGGCCTGGTCGGCCAAGCTCAGCGCATCGCGCATGGAGCCGCGCGCCGCGCGGGCCAGCAGGCGCAAAGCCAGGGGCTCGGCGCTCAGTTGCTCGGCGGCCAGCACCTGGGTCAGGTGTTCAAACACCGTCTCGGGGGCCATGGGGCGCAGGTTGAACTGCAGGCAGCGCGAAAGCACCGTCACCGGCACTTTTTGCGGGTCGGTCGTGGCCAGCACGAACTTCAAATACTCAGGGGGCTCTTCCAGGGTCTTGAGCATCGCATTGAACGCGGTGTTGGTCAGCATGTGCACCTCGTCGATCATGAAGACCTTGAAGCGCCCCTGCACCGGCTTGTACACGGCTTGCTCCAGCAGGCTTTGCACCTCGTCCACGCCCCGGTTGGAGGCGGCATCGAGCTCGGTGTAATCGACAAAACGACCCGCATCGATGTCGCGGCAGGCTTGGCACAGGCCGCACGGCTCGGCGGTGATGCCGCCCTGGCCGTCTGCACCCTGGCAGTTGAGCGACTTGGCCAAAATGCGCGAGACCGTGGTTTTGCCCACCCCCCGGGTGCCGGTGAACAAATAAGCGTGGTGCAGGCGCTGCTGCACCAAGGCATTGGTCAGGGCTTGCACCACGTGCTCTTGCCCCACCATTTCGGTGAAATTGCGGGGGCGGTATTTGCGCGCGAGAACAAGGTAAGACATGGGGCCTGATTCTATCGGGCTGGATTACAATCAAGCCCGACGGGCCTTCCCGCATGGTGAAGCGGCCAACCGGGTCAGGTGGGGAACCAAGCAGCCCTAACTGTGAATCCAGTGCCGGGGTCAAGGCTCGTCACCTCCTTCTTTTAAAAGTGAATCAGATCCACAGCTTTCCGTCAGTTCGGACCTGAGTGCTGTTCATTTGTTGGTGTTGATTTGTACAGCTCAGCTGTGTCAGCTTTGGTCCCAAAGGATAGGCCACATGGCACAGTTAATTGGTCTTTTCGAACGTGGGAGCGCTTGCTACCTGCGCGTGGTTCTTCCGATTCATCAAACAGGCAATACCGTGACTGTGCCCCATCAGCAGGCCGACCCGGTTCAACCCGCTTGCAAAATGGCTTCGGGCGACTTCAAGGCAATGCGCAGCAGGGTGCGCGCCGCGCCTGAGGGCTCTCGGCGGCCCTGCTCCCACTCTTGCAAGGTGCGCACGGAAACGCCCAGCAATTGGGCAAAGGCGGATTGGGAAACGCCCAGTTTCAGGCGTGCCTCGGTCGCGGCAGTCACAGCCACTTGCGTGACACGGCCCTCGCCACGTTTGGCCTGGCGAATGGACTCCAGCAAATCCTTTTCAAATTCCGTCATTTCCGCCTCGACAGGGGCTGAGATTTTGGACATGGTTCATTCCTCATAAAGTTGCGCAAGGCTACGCAAAAAAGCAGGGGACAAAGTGTCATGCTCAGCCTTGGCATAGACCGTCAACAACACCAAAATTCCTTGGGCATTGCACAGCATGCAGATGACACGAACACCGCCGCGCTTGCCCATGCCAGGGCGCGACCAGCGCACTTTGCGCAAGCCGCCCGTGGCGGCCATCACATCGCCTGCATCGGGGTGTTCGGCTAGCCAGACGATGAAATCATCACGCTCAGCGTCATCCCACACTTTTGCAGCGTAGCGCAAGAAAACCGGTGTTTCGATCACGGTGAGCATGATCAGATAATACGTCAATGACGTATAGAAAGCAATCTAGGACTCTGGTCGATGATGCCACTGCCCCCAAGCCTTCTCCGACCACTTGATGCCGACCGGCTGCGGGAGTGCAAAAAAACGCAGCTGCCAAGTTACCCAAGCGCTGCGGTTTTTGGTGCAAGCCTTCTCAGGCTTGTGGCTCAGTACACCGGCTGATGCTGCTTCAAGCTCGCGATCACTTCCGCCGTCAGCACAAACCCCGCCCCATACAAGCCCGCCAGTTCAGCGCAGCGCTTGGCAAACGCCTCCACCCCCTGGCCATAGATGAACTGCAGCGCCCCACCCGTCCAAGCTGGAAAGCCGATGCCGAAGATCGAGCCGATGTTGCCGTCGTGCACTGAGGTCAGCACGCCTTCTTGCAGGCAGCGGGCGGTTTCCACCGCTTGGCGGTAGAGCAGGCGGTCTTTGATGTCTTGCTGGCTGTACACCACGTCGGCTTTTTCAAAGCGGGTTTTGAGTTCGGGCCACAGCACTTTCTTTTGCCCTGCGGGGTAGTCGTAAAACCCACCGCCTGCGGCGCGGCCGGGGCGCTTGAGTTCTTTGACCATGCGCTCGACCAACAGCTCGCCGGGTGTGGCGGTGTGGGTTTTGCCTTCTTTGGCGAAGTCTTCGCGGGTTTGGTCCAGCACATGAACCGACAGCGACAGCGCGGTTTCGTCCAGCACCGCCAGCATTCGCCCATGTCCAAACCCAAATGCCTGCGGGGTTCCAAGCTCAAGTGCTGGACAAAACCATCACAGGTTTGCAGGCCATGCTCAACCGACTAAGTTAATGGGTTCTTGAAGGCGCTCATGGCCAACGGCCAATGCGGCCTGCGCCAAGTGGCTCGGCTGCGCCTCGCCCCTAAAATGCAAACCTATGTTCGAACAAACCTTTAAAAATATCGATGACATCCTGCACAAAGACGCGGGGTGCACCAGCGAGCTGGACTACACCGAGCAATCCTCTTGGCTGCTGTTTTTAAAATACCTCGACGCCCTCGAAGCCGACAAAGCCACCGAGGCGGTGCTGGAAGGCCGGGACTACCAATTCATCTTGAGCGAGCCCTACCGCTGGTCGGCCTGGGCTGCCCCCAAAGGAGCAGACGGCAAGATCGACCACAACGCCGCGCTCACGGGCGACGACCTCAAAGCCTTTGTCAACGCCAAACTGTTTCCGTATCTGGCGGGCTTCAAGCAACGCGCCAGCGGGCCGCAGACCATCGAATACAAAATCGGTGAAGTGTTCAGCGAGATCACCAACAAAATCCAAAGCGGCTACAACCTGCGCGACGTGATCGACCGCATCGACGAACTGCGCTTTGGCAGCCAGGCCCAAAAGCACGAGCTGTCGCACCTGTACGAAGCCAAGATCAAAAACATGGGCAACGCCGGGCGCAACGGCGGCGAGTACTACACACCGCGCCCGCTGATCCGCGCCATGATCGAGGTGATTCAGCCCCAAATTGGCGAACGTATTTACGACGCGGCCTGCGGCTCAGCTGGCTTCTTGTGCGAAGCCTTTGCGTACCTGAGCCCCAAAGCCACCAAGGCCGACGACCTCGAGACGCTGCAAAAGCGCAGCTTCTACGGCAAAGAGAAAAAGAGCCTGGCGTACGTGATCGGCATCATGAACATGATCCTGCACGGCATCGAGGCGCCCAACATCGTGCACACCAACACGCTGGGCGAAAACATCAACGACATCCAAGAGCGCGACCGCTTTGATGTCATCCTGGCCAACCCACCCTTCGGCGGCAAAGAGCGCAAAGAGGTGCAGCAAAACTTCCCCATCAAAACCGGGGAAACCGCCTTCCTGTTCATGCAGCACTTCATCAAGAGCCTGCGTGCCGGGGGCCGTGCGGCGTTGGTCATCAAAAACACATTCCTCAGCAACACCGACAACGCCAGCGTGGCCCTGCGCAAACAACTGCTGACGGATTGCAACCTGCACACCGTGCTGGACTGCCCCGGCGGCACCTTTCAGGGCGCGGGGGTCAAAACCGTGGTGCTGTTCTTCACCAAAGGCGAGCCCACCCGCCAGACCTGGTTCTATCAACTCGACCCCGGCCGCAACATGGGCAAAACCAACCCGCTGAACGACGCGGACTTGGTGGAGTTTGTGCAGCTGCAAAAGACATGGGCCGACTCTCCCAAAAGCTGGAGCGTGCCCGCCACCCGCGTGAACCTGGACACCTTTGATCTGTCGGTGAAAAACCCGAGCGGCGGCGAAGAAGTGTTGCACCGCAGCCCGGCAGACATCCTGGACGAGATCGCTGCGCTGGATGCCGAGGCGGCTGAGGTGCTCTCGAATATTCGGGGGTTGTTGGCGTGAAGGCGGAATGGGAAACAAAAAGACTCGGGGAAATCATCCAACTGGAATACGGCAAGCCACTTGCAGATTCCGAGCGAAACCCGAACGGTCTCTATCCGGCTTACGGCGCCAATGGAATCAAAGACAGAACGGATAAGTTCTACAAGGGTGAGCCTTCAATCATTGTTGGGCGCAAGGGTTCTGCAGGCGAAGTCACGCTAACTGAAGAAAAATACTGGCCACTTGACGTCACCTTCTTCGTAGAGTTTGACCGCGCCAAGTATGAATTGCAGTACTTGTATTTTCTGTTGCTGACTCTGAACCTGCCGAGCATGGCCAAAGGGGTAAAGCCTGGCATCAACCGAAATGATGTTTACGACATTACCGTAACAACACCAGACATCGAAGAACAACGCCGCATCGTCACCCTCCTCGACGAAGCCTTTGCCGACATCGCCACCGCCAAAGCCAACGCCGAAAAGAACCTCCAAAACGCCCGCGAGCTGTTCACAAGAATCAGTGGCAGCGTGCTCGCACAATATGCAAGCACCAGTCAATCCATCACGCTTGAAGACTTGGTTGAGCCTGATTGCAGTCTGTCTTACGGCATCGTTCAACCTGGCGATGAAGTAGCCGAAGGTCTCCACATCGTGCGACCCGTGGACATGAACACCAATGTGGTCATGCTTGAAGGACTGAAAAGAATCGACCCCGCGCTGGCGAATTCTTATGCGCGAACCACTCTCAAGGGCAATGACATCCTGCTTTGCGTGCGCGGCACAACCGGCACCGTGGCCCTTGCGCACAGCGAGTTGGCTGGAGCCAATGTCACACGCGGCATCGTCCCCATCCGCTTTGCTCCCGAGAAAATCTCACACCAGTTCGGCTACTACTTGTTGCGATCAGAACCGGCACAACTGCAAATTCAAGCCAAGACCTATGGCACGGCATTGCAACAAATCAACATCCGCGATTTGAGGCAACTGACTTTGCCTGTCCCCGCACCACAAGACCAAGAAATCATCGTTCAACGCCTCAGCGCGCTGGAAGAGGAAACCAAACAGTTGACCGCGGCGTACGCAAACAAACTCACCGCCCTCGACGACCTCAAAAAGTCGCTGCTGCACCAAGCCTTCAGCGGGCAGCTAACGCAGTAGGTGCAAAATTTGCACACTGGCACCCACCACATTGCACGAGCCCAAATAAATTAGGATGACGCCCATGGCAAAAAGCAATTTGTTAAAGACCCAAGACGTCACCTTTCTGGATTTGATCGGTAACGGCAAGAAATACCGTGTACCTTCGTTTCAGCGCGACTACGCGTGGGAAGAAGAGCAATGGGAAGACCTGTGGAACGACATTCAGGAGTTGCTGTGTGCGCCAGGAAGCTTTCACTACATGGGCGCGTTGGTGGTGGAGGCTGTCTCTGACCGCGAATTTCAGATCATTGACGGTCAACAACGGGTCGCAACACTGAGCGTGTTGGCCCTGGCGGTGATTGATCGCCTTCAGCAGCTGCCCGGTGATGCAGACACCAAAGAGGCCAATGCCGAGCGTGCATCCGAACTGCGAAAAAGGTTCATCGGCGAGAAAGACCCCGCATCTCTGCTGCAAAGCAGCAAGCTTTTCCTGAACGACACCGACGACGGGTTTTATCAGGACTACCTGGTTCAGTTGCGCACACCTGGCAACCCCAGAGGTCTGCCCAAGTCCAACCGCATGCTGTGGCAATGTTTTGGATGGTTCCAAAAGCGGCTTGCAGACTCCGGATTGGAGGGTGAGGTCCTTGCTCGCCTGCTGTCTGACACGGTTGCGCGGCAACTGCTTTTCATCCTGATCACGGTCGAAGATGACATCAGCGCTTACACCGTGTTCGAAACACTCAATGCCCGAGGGCTGGAGTTGTCGTCTACCGATCTACTGAAAAACTACTTGTTCTCCCGCGTACCAGTTCGTAGTGATTTGGAAGCGCTGCAGCGCCGGTGGCGTCACATGATCGGCACCATCAAACATGAACGCTTTCCGGACTTTTTGCGCTACCACTTGCTGTGCCAGTCTCCGCAGATACGCAAACAACGCCTGTTCAAGAAAGTGCGCGAAGAGGTCAAAACATCTGCCGATGTGTTTGCCTTGATGGATGCACTGGAGCAACGTGCCGACTTGTTCGCAGCCATGGACGACACCTCGCACGAGTATTGGACGGATCGACCTGCTGCCAAACCTTATGTGCGCGACATGCAATTGTTTGGCGTGCGCCAGCACATGCCGCTGGTTTTTGCGGCCTGGGAACGCATGAGCGCGGACGATTTCACCCGCGTACTCAAACTGTTGTGCGTGCTGTCGGTTCGCTACACCGTCATTGGCAGCTTGAACACCAATGAGCTGGAACCCGTTTACCACCGGGCCGCCAAGGCCTTGCTGGATGGCGCTGTCCGCACACCTGCAGAAGTGTTTGCGCAACTGCGCAGCGTGTACGTGGACGATGAGAAATTTGTCCGCGACTTTTCGCACAAAGAAATGGACACCACTGGCCGACGCAAGAAAGTGGTCAAGTACCTGCTGTGCGCACTGGAATCCGATGCTTCAGGTGCCAGCCTCGACTGGGAAAGCGACCACGGCACCATTGAACACATCCTGCCCGAGAACCCATCAGCCCAATGGGATGAAGCATTCAACCCGGACCGGCAAAAAGACTTCATCTACCGTTTGGGCAACTTGATGCTGCTGGAGCAATCGATCAACCGCGAGTGCCAAAACGGTAGCTTTGAGGACAAAAAACCCCAGTACGAGCGAAGCAGCTATGCCGCTGCCAACGCACTGGGCCACTCCGATCAAGCTGACTGGTCACCCGCGCTCCTGACCTTGCGTCAGGAACGCATGGCCCAGCGGGCAGCGCATGTGTGGCGCTCGGACTTTGTTTGAGTGTTTGCATCTCATCCAGCAGGCTTTTTAGACAAAAATTTCTTGATCGGGTTAGCTAAGCCGACCTGTGTTGTCGATTTGACTCCATTGATGTATATTCAACAACATCGTTGTCAATTCAACATCAATTCATGAACGAAGCCCAGCTCATCGAGGTTTTTGGCGGTCAGACCCGATTCAAAGTTTTGCAAGCACTGTTTGCCGAGCCAGGTCGGGGCTTTGGTCCGCGTGAGCTGGCTGCAGCCTCCAGCATCGACCCCGGCAACACGGCGCGGCTGCTCAAGCGCTGGACAGAGGCGGGCCTGGTGCAGCGCCGCCAGCAAGATGGCCTGCCCCGCTATTACGCCAGTACAGACCCGCAGTTGGCACCACTGGTCACCCTCATGCAGCAAGACAGCGCGCTGGTGCGTACGCTGCGCGAAACCCTTGAGAAACTGGATGGGATCGAAGTGGCCCTCGTATTTGGCTCTGTGGCCCGGGGCGAAGCCACAGCCAACAGCGATGTCGACGTGCTGATTCTGGGCACGGCTTCTGAACTCAAGACCAACGCCGCACTCAGGCCTGCAGGTCGCCAGTTGGGCCGAAAGGTGCACGCCACTGCGTGTACGATAGAAGCATTCAGAAAACAGGTGACCGACCGTGAAAGCTTTGCCCAAGAAGTCGTCCAAAGCCCTCGCATTGAGCTGATTGGACATTTTGATGCTGCGATCTTTTCAGCGTCTGGCCAGTGAACCAGATGCCCCCGTCAAACAGCAAGCAACCAACGCCAAGGACGCAGTGGCCTGGCTGCAGAGTGCGCAGGTCAAATTGACCGATGCTCAGCAAACCGCTGTGTCATCCGGCACCCGCATGGACGCGGACCAAGGGCTTCAGCCATGAACGAAGCCGAAACCCGCGCCGAACACATCGACCCCGGCCGGAGCGCCTGCGAGACGCGCGCAACATGCAGCTATCGGTTGGGCGACCATATAGAGGATGTCCTCGATATGGTCCTAATCATCACAAGTATTTGAGGACTGGTTCATGAACATTTCGGCAGCTCAGTTCGACGGAAAAGACATTCGCCGTGTTTATGACGAAGCCAGTGAGAGGTGGTGGTTTTCGGTTGTGGATGTAGTTCAGGTTTTGACTGAGCAAGCCGATGATCTCACCGCACGTAAGTACTGGAACAAGCTCAAAAGCCGACTGGATAAAGAAGGTAGCCAACTGGTGACAAATTGTCACCAGTTGAAGATGAAGGCCGCAGACGGAAGACAACGCCTGACAGATGTTGCAACCGCTGAAACATTGCTTCGCTTGGTCCAATCCATCCCAAGCCCAAAGGCTGAACCCATCAAGCTCTGGCTAGCCAAAGTAGGCTACGAACGCATGCAGGAAATGGCCGACCCGGCCCTCTCGCTCAACCGCGCCCGTGAGACGTGGCAACAACATGGCCGCAGCGACAAGTGGATTCAGCAGCGCATGACGGGCCAAGAAACCCGCAACAAGTTGACCGACTACTGGCGCGAACATGATGTGAAAAGTGGCGACGAGTTCGCCATGCTCACCAACATCATTCACCAGGAATGGTCAGGTGTGAGTGTCAAAGAGCACAAGAACATCAAGGGCCTGAAAACCCACAACCTGCGCGACCACATGAGCGAGGCTGAGCTGATCTTCACGGCGCTGGCTGAACTCTCAACCCGACAAGTGGCAGAAACGCAGCATGCCACGGGCTTGCAAGAAAACAAAGGTGCCGCCATTGTGGGTGGTCGCATTGCCAAACAAGCCCGCCAACAGCTGGAGCAGCAAACAGGCCGATCTGTGGTGACAGGCGACAACTATCTGGCTCCACCCACCAAGCCAAAATCCATAGCCGCCAAAAAGAAACCTGCCAAATGAACGAAGCCGAAACCCGCGCCGAACACATCGACCCCGCCCTGGCCGCCGCAGGCTGGGGCCAGGTGGATGGCAGCCGCGTTTTGCGTGAGCACAACATCACGGCGGGTCGCCTGCAAGGCGCGGGCAAGCGGGCGCGGGCCGACATTGCCGACTATGTGCTGGTGTATCGCAACACCAAGCTGGCCGTGGTCGAGGCCAAAGCCTGGGCCAAGCCGCTGACCGAGGGCGTGGGCCAGGCCAAGAGCTACGCGGCCAAGCTGTCGATTCGCCACACCTACGCCACCAACGGCCAGGGCATTTACGGCATCGACATGCACACCGGGGCCGAGGGCGAAGTAGCCCGCTACCCCACGCCCGACGAGCTTTGGGACATGGCATTTGGCGAGAGTGAAGCGCAAGCCGCCGCCTGGCGCAAACGTTTTGCCGCCGTGCCGCTCGAAGACAAAGGCGGCACCTGGACGGGCCGCTATTACCAAGAGACCGCTATTCAACGCGTGCTGGAGTCGGTGGCCCAAGGCGATGACCGTGTGCTGCTAACGCTGGCCACGGGCACAGGCAAAACCTTCATCGCGTTTCAGCTGGCGTGGAAGCTGTTTCACAGCCGCTGGAATTTGAAGGACTGGAAAGACGGCACCGAGCCGAGCCGCCGCCCGCGCATCTTGTTTTTGGCGGACCGCAACATTTTGGCCAACCAGGCCTACAACGCGTTCTCGCCCTTTCCTGACGATGCGCTGGTGCGCATCGAGCCCGACGAGATCAAGAAAAAAGGCCGCGTGCCCAAGAACGGCAGCGTTTTTTTCACGATCTTTCAGACCTTCATGAGTGGGCCAGACGAGACACCCTACTTTGGCGAATACCCACCGGACTTCTTCGACTTCATCATCATCGACGAGTGCCACCGGGGCGGCGCTAACGACGAAGGCAGCTGGCGGGCGATTCTGGATTACTTCAGCCCCGCCGTGCAGCTGGGCCTGACCGCCACGCCCAAGCGGACGATCAACGCCGACACCTATGCCTATTTTGGCGACCCGGTTTACACCTATTCGCTCAAGGACGGCATCAACGATGGCTTTTTGACGCCGTTTCGCGTCAGGCAATTTGCCACCACGCTGGACGATTACGTCTACACCGCCGACGACATGGTGCTGGTCGGCGAAGTGCAGCAAGGCAAGCGCTACGAAGAAAAAGACTTCAACCACAGCATCGAGATCAAAGAGCGCGAGGCCTACCGCGTCAAGCTGTTCATGGACAGCATCGACCAGCGCGAAAAGACGATTGTGTTTTGCGCCACCCAACAGCACGCCCTGCTGGTGCGCGACCTGATCAACCAAACCAAGACCAGCCCCGCGCCCGACTACTGCGTGCGCGTGACCGCCAACGACGGCAATCTGGGCGAGCAGCACCTGATGCAGTTTCAGGACAACGAGAAAACGCTGCCCACCATCCTGACCACGTCGCAAAAACTCTCCACCGGGGTGGACGCCCGCAACGTGCGCAACATCGTGCTGATGCGGCCCGTGAATTCGATGATCGAGTTCAAGCAAATCATTGGGCGCGGCACGCGGTTGTATGACGGCAAGGACTACTTCACGATTTATGACTTCGTGAAGGCGCACCACAAGTTCAACGATGCCGATTGGGACGGCGAGCCGGTCGAGCCCGAAGCGCC
The DNA here is from genome assembly GCF_044361645.1 of Limnohabitans sp. GTDB lineage: Bacteria > Pseudomonadota > Gammaproteobacteria > Burkholderiales > Burkholderiaceae_C > Limnohabitans_A. The sequence goes on from NZ_JBIKIL010000033.1 coordinate 30,948, forward strand.
CACCGCCAAACCCTTGCCGCCCAGTTGGCAGCCGCAAGACCCCACCGTGCTACCCAAGGTGCGCGAGCCCGGCGAAGACCGCCCGCCCAAGCTGGTGGTCAAACTGGCCGACGGCAAAACCCGCACCATTCAACACATCACGTCCACCAGCTATTGGGGACCAGACGGCAAGCCGCTGTCACCCGCACAGTTTCTGGAGAACCTGTTTGGCGCCCTGCCCGACTTCTTTAAAAACGAAGACGAACTGCGCACCCTGTGGGCCGACCCGGCCACGCGCAAAGCACTGCTGGGCGGCCTAGCCGACAAAGGCTTCGGCCGCGCCCGCTGCGCGAAATGCAACGCATCATTGATGCCGAAAAAAGCGATCTGTACGACGTGCTGGCCTACGTGGCCTTTGCCCTGCCCACCGAAACCCGCGCCAGCCGTGCGAATCGAGCCAAGGCCCACAACGCGGTGACGTACGGGCAAAAGCAACAAGCATTTTTGGCGTTTGTGCTGGACCAGTACGTGACCCAAGGCGTGGACGAACTTGACGCCGACAAACTCACCCCACTGCTGAAGCTGCGCTACAACAACGCGCTACATGACGCGATGGCGGATTTGGGCGATGCTGTGCAGGTCAGGCAGGCGTTTGTGGGGATGCAGACGTATTTGTATAAATAAAATTTATTGAAAAAATGGGCGGATTCAAAAGTGAAGTGCAACACCTGCAAACCCTGTAAGGTCCGCAGATGCAAATCACTCCATTGAAACACTACAAACAGATCCAACCCGAAGAGCGCGTGACTCTCGCCAGCCTCCATGTTCAGAACTTCACCGTGCGAGAGATTGCCCGAACC
>NZ_JBIKIL010000217.1:0-2657 GCF_044361645.1 Limnohabitans sp.
CATGCTCGACGCCCGGGTCGAGTTTTTGCAACGAAGTCCAAATCGGAATGATCATGAAGGGCAGCATGACGTGCACCAAGGCGATGATCACCGCCCATTCGGTGTACAGGATCTTGACTGAACCCAGACCGGCAAAAGCAAAAAACTGGTTGATCACACCATTCGGTCCCAGCAACATGCTCCAGCCAAAAGCCCTGACCACCACCGAAACCAGCAGTGGTGCCAGAACCACCAGCAAACAGATTGTTCTCCACGGGTCCCGCATCCGGCTTAAAACATAGGCTTCGGGTGCCCCGATCAATAGGCAAATGCCGGTGGTCACGACAGACACCCAGAACGTCAGCACCTCGATGTAATGCGCCAGGGTGTACTCGTTTTTCACCCCCGTGTTGTAGTCAAACACTTGGAAAGACAAAAGACCCGTCATCAACAGGGGCGCCAGCAACAAGCCGCAGAACAGCAGCAATGCTGGGGCAGACAAGACCCATGGCGTCAGTGGCCTTTGTGCGCTCATGGCAACACCCGCATGGCTTCATCTGTCCAATCCAGGCCTGTACTTTGACCCTCGCTCAAAGGGAAAGTGTCATTGTTCGCACATGTGACGGTCAACAGCCCTTGCGCTGTTTCTACCTGATAAAGCCATTGGCTGCCCAGAAAAAACCTGGCCATGACCAAACCATCCACGCGACCCGTGCCTTGGGCAACACACTGAATTTTTTCGGGCCGCACACTGACCATCACTGACTGGCCTTCAGCCCAAAGGCCTGAGGCCACCTTGAGTTTCAAGCCGCGCATATCGATGGAGCAGTCACCATCGTTGTGGTTAACCTGCCCTTGCAACAAATTGGCTTTGCCGACGAAAGTGGAGATGAATTGGGTTTGCGGGTTTTCGTACAGCGTGAATGGCTTGTCAATTTGAGTCACACGCCCTGCTTGCATCACCACCACGCGGTCACTCAGCGACATGGCTTCGGTCTGGTCGTGCGTGACCATGATGGTGGTGGTGCCGACTTTGCGTTGAATCTGACGCAGTTCAAATTGCATCTCTTCACGCAACTTGGCGTCCAGATTGGACAAAGGCTCGTCCAGCAGCAAGACGGGGGGCTCGATCACCAATGCGCGGGCCAGGGCCACCCGCTGGCGTTGTCCGCCCGAAAGTTCGCGGGGGTAGCGCTGTGACAATTCGCCCAAGTGCACCAAAGACAAAGCCGCGGCCACTCGGTCTGCACGTTCGTGCTTGGCCACGGCGCGCATCTCCAAGCCAAAACTCACATTCTGGCTGACCGTCATGTGGGGGAACAACGCATAACTTTGAAACACAATGCCCAAGCCCCGTGTGTTGGGTGGGCTGTGGGTGATGTTTTTGCCATCGAGGCAGATTTTTCCGTGGCTGGCTTCAACAAACCCGGCAATCATTTGCAGCGTTGTGGTCTTGCCGCAACCCGACGGTCCCAACAGGGTCACGAACTCGCCTTTTTCAACGCTCAAGTTCATGTCGTCCACGGCGCATTGCGCGCCATAGAACTTGGAAAGATTCGTCAACGTCAAAAACGACATTCGCCACACTCCTGTGCCCGCAGGCTCTGCTCCGAGCCCAACAGAGATCTGCGCCGGACTTTGCCAAATGGTGTTGGAATCACGCCAGAGCGTCAACAGGGTATTTCATTAAACGGCATAACTATTTAATTTATTCCACTGTACAGAATAATAAGCTTAGAATTCTGAAAACTCTTCAGTTCTTCAAAATGACCAAGACCTCAACAGGATCCGGTGTACTGGAAAGGGCTTTTGCCATCATTGGCCATTTGTCCCATGCGCAACGCGAGGGTGCGCGCGTGACGCAAATTGCCAAAGACATCGGGCTGACGCAAGCCACCGTTCACCGCACTTTGCAAGCCCTGATTGCCCAGAATGTGGTGGAGCAAGATGAGCGGACGAAACACTACCGGCTGAGCATCGAATTTTTTGCATTGGCTGCGCGTGCCGGCAACCCCTCCCTGCTCCGCGACTTGTGTCGACCAGGTCTGCTGCGCCTGTCGGCCAGTTTGGGCGACACCATGTTCTTATTGGCGCGCAGTGGTTTTGATGCGGTATGCATTGACCGCAGCGAAGGACCTTTTCCGATTCGTTCGTTCACAGGCGATATTGGCGGTCGCGTGGCACTGGGCGTGGGGCAGGGCAGTTTGGCCATTTTGGCTTTTTTGCCGGAAGCCGAGCGCGAAGAAGTCATTCGCTTCAATGTGCCCCGCGTGCGCGAGTTGGGCACGTTCGACGAGGTGTATTTGAGAACCGAAATCGATCGGGTTCGGGCACAGGGCTATGCCGACAAAAACACGGGCTTGCTGGAGGGAATGGCCGGCGTGGCTGTACCCATTTGCGATCGTGAAGGCCGTGCTGTAGCAGCCTTGAGTGTCGGGACCATTTCGACTCGGTTGAACGAGGAGCGGTTGCCTGCGGTTGTGGATTTGCTGCGCAAAGAGGCCCAGCGCGTTTCTCCGCAAATCAATCCCTTTGATCCCACATTGCGCAGGCCGCTTTCATTTCTTGCGGCCTGGATGCCCAACGGTTGACAGCAGCGCAACCGTTGGAACAGCCCTTCACAGCGGTTTCTTGATCCAGTTGGCGATCTCGCCAATGATGCCCCGGCGGAACGCCAG
>NZ_JBIKIL010000138.1:0-9481 GCF_044361645.1 Limnohabitans sp.
GTGGAGATTCCTTTCCCCATCATCGACGACATCAAGATGGAAGTGGCCCAAGCCTACGGCATGATCCACCCCGGCGCGGCCGACACCCAGGCTGTGCGTGCCACCTTCTTCATTGACCCCGAAGGCAAGCTGCGCGCCATGGTGTACTACCCCATGAGCAATGGCCGCTCGATCGAAGAGTTTGTGCGTTTGTTGCAAGCCATGCAGACCAGCGATGCCCACAAGATCGCCACACCCGAAGGCTGGACACCCGGCTGCGACGTGATCGTGCCACCACCCAAAACACCCGAAGCCATTGCCAAGCGCAAAGGCGAGGGCTACGCCATGAAGGACTGGTATTTCTCGACCAAGTCCCTGTAAATTGACGGCTGGCCTCCTTGCCGCTTGGCGGCAAGGGGAGTCAGAACCGTTGTTGTTCCACTGCCAAGGAAGCCACCATGAGTTCAGCCGCCATGCACATCGAATCTTTTTTTGATCCGGCCACGTTCACCTTCAGCCACATCCTGGCCGACCTGTCCACCCGGCAGTGCGCCTTGATCGACAGTGTGCTGGACTACGACCCCAAGTCGGGCCGCACCAGCACTGCCAGTGCCGACCAATTGGTGGCGCGCGTGAAGGTCCTGGATTTGCGCGTGCAATGGATTTTGGAGACGCATGTGCACGCCGACCATTTGTCGGCAGCGCCCTATTTGCAAAAACTGCTGGGTGGCCAGTTGGCCATTGGCGCGCACATCACCACGGTGCAAAACGTGTTTGGCAAGCTGTTCAACGCGGGCACCGAGTTTGCCCGTGACGGCAGCCAGTTCGACCGTTTGCTGGCCGATGGCGAGACGTTTCAAATCGGTACTTTGCAAGCCCAGGCCCTGCACACCCCCGGCCACACCCCGGCCTGCATGAGCTATGTGGTGAGCGATGCCCAAGCCGAACCTGCGCGGCAGGTGGCCTTTGTGGGAGACACCTTGTTCATGCCCGACTACGGCACGGCGCGCTGCGATTTTCCGGGCGGCAGTGCCAGCACGCTGTTCCAGTCCATCCAAAAAGTGCTCAGCCTGCCCGACAACACCGAGTTGTTCATGTGCCACGACTACCCGCCCGAGACCCGCCAGCCCCAGTGCGTGAGCTCCGTGGCCGAGCAGAAAAAGGCCAATGTGCATGTGCACCAGGGCGTGAGCGAGGCCGAGTTTGTGGCCATGCGCCACAAGCGCGATGCCACTTTGGCCATGCCGGTGCTGATTTTGCCTTCGGTGCAAATCAACATGCGTGCTGGCCACTTGCCACCGCCCGAAGACAATGGCCAGCGTTACCTCAAGATTCCGCTGGACGCTTTGTGAGTCCTGCACTGGAGCGTTGGTTCCCCATTTTGAGTTGGGGGCGGCGTTACAACCGCTCGCTGCTCACCGCCGATGGCGTGGCCGCAGCGGTGGTGACCTTGATGCTGATTCCGCAAAGCCTGGCCTATGCGCTGTTGGCCGGACTGCCCGCGCAAGCGGGTTTGTATGCCAGCATGGCCCCGCTGCTCTTGTATGCCTTGATGGGCAGCAGCGGCACTTTGGCCGTGGGGCCTGCGGCGGTGACCTCGCTCATGACGGCGGCCAGCGTGGGCGCGGTGGCGGCTCAAGGCAGCGTGGCTTATGTGGAGGCGGCTTTGATGCTGGCCCTGCTCAGCGGCGTCATCATGCTGGTGATGGGTGCATTGCGCTTGGGTTTTTTGGCCAATTTTTTAAGCCACCCGGTGATTGCAGGCTTTGTCTCGGCATCGGGTTTGCTGATCGCGGCCAGCCAGCTCAAGCATTTGCTGGGTGTGCCGCTGCAGGGCGACAACGTGCTGCAGCTGCTGCCGCAGCTGTGGCAAAACTTGCCCAGTCTGCATCTGCCGACCAGCGCGATGGGTCTGGGTGCTTTGGGCCTGTTGCTGCTGCTGCGCCGTCAGCTCAAACCGTGGCTCAAGCGTTGGGGTGTGCCCGCAGGCGCAGCCGATTTGGCGGCCAAGGCGGCTCCGGTGGCGGTGTTGCTCATGAGCATTGCTTTGTCGGCCGCATGGCAATTGGCCGAGCAGGGTGTGCGGGTGGTGGGCGCGGTGCCGCAAGGCTTGCCGCCCTTGACCTGGCCTGGCGGGGCGACTGGCGCATCGCCCGGTGCTTGGGCTGCCCAATGGGCGTTGGCCCAGGCCTTGTGGGTGCCCGCTTTGCTGATTTCATTGGTGGGCTTTGTCGAGTCGGTGTCGGTGGGCCAGTCCTTGGCGGCCAAGCGCCGCGAACGCATCGACCCCGATGCCGAGCTGCGTGCGCTGGGCCTGAGCAATTTGGGCGCAGGTCTCACCGGTGGCTTTCCGGTCACAGGCGGGTTTTCGCGCTCGGTGGTCAATTTTGATGCGGGTGCGCGCACACCTGCCGCGGGCATCTACACCGCGGTGGGGCTGGCGCTGGCAGCCTTGTTCTTGACGCCCTGGCTTTTCCATTTGCCGCAGGCCACCTTGGCCGCCACCATCATGCTGGCGGTGCTCAGCTTGGTCGATGTGGGGGTGTTTGCCCGCACCTGGCGTTACGCCAAGGCCGATTTCATCGCCTTGTTCTTGACCTTTGTGCTGACCTTGGCGGTGGGGGTCGAGGCGGGGCTGATCGCAGGGGTGAGTGCCTCGGTGCTGTTGTTGTTGTACCGCACCAGCCGCCCGCACATCGCGGTGGTGGGGCAGGTGCCGGGCACCGAGCACTACCGCAATGAGCTGCGCCACGCGGTGATCGTGCAGCCCGGCATTTTGGGGCTGCGCATGGACGAAAGCCTGTACTTTGCCAACGCCCGTTTTCTCGAAGACAGCATTGCCGCTCAAGTGGCCAAGCGACCCGGTGTAGGCCATGTGGTGTTGCAGTGCTCGGCGGTCAACGACATTGATGCCAGCGCCCTGGACAGTTTGGAAACCATCAACACGCGCTTGCAAGCATCGGGCGTGCAACTGCATTTGTCCGAGGTCAAGGGGCCCGTGCTCGACCGCTTGCAGCGCAGCCACTTGTTGGCTCAGTTGAGTGGGCAGGTTTTCTTGACGCATCACCAAGCGGTGCAGGCCTTGGCGGTGGCAGGATCGGCTCAGGCCAAGAGCTGAGCCGCAACAAGCGCTGCGCCAAGGTTTGGAGGGGTTTGATTTGCCCTGCAAAAAGCACCATCGCACAAAAACAAAACAGTTTGACGACACCAAGGGCCTTCCGAGCAAAGGCGGTTGTTTGCGGTCCAACAGCACAGGGTGGAATCGGGGAGCGGTTTGAGCACGGTATCGATTCAGCCAAACCTTAATTAAGTTCTTGTCAATATTGAATTGTCCTGAGTCTTGATCCTTCTTAAAGTGAAGCCTTCTTTGTCCACACAGGTCTGCATGCCATGCTCCAAGCACTGATCTTTGACGTTGACGGCACTCTGGCCGACACCGAAATGGCCCATTTGGCAGCGTTCAACCACGCTTTTGCAGAAATGGGTTTGGATTGGCATTGGGATGTGCCGCTGTACACCCGTTTGTTGGCCGTGTCGGGTGGCAAAGAGCGCATCCAGGCCTATTGGCTCTCTTTGGGCGCACTGCCCAAGGACATCAGCGGCTCGGGCATGCAAGAGACCATCACGCATTTGCACGAGATCAAAACCGCCGCCTACGAACAAGCGGTGCAAGACGGTGCGGTGCAGATGCGTCCGGGGGTGCTGGCGCTGTTGTCGGCGGCCAGTGGGGCTGGCTTGCAGTTGGCGATTGCCACCACCACCTCACCCGTCAACATCGCGGCCCTTTTGCGTCAAGCCATGGGCGCGGACTGGAAGCGCCATTTTGCAGTGATCGAAGACGCCTCGACTGCGCCGCGCAAGAAACCCGACCCGATGGTCTACCAACAAACCCTGTCGCGTCTGGGCTTGCCAGCGCCACATTGCCTGGCCTTTGAAGATTCCGAAAACGGTTTGCGCGCGGCCTTGGGGGCGGGGCTGGCCACCGTGGTCACACCCAACGACTTCACCGCTGAGCACGATTTCAAAGGCGCATGGCGCGTGTTGCCCAGCTTGCAGGGCGTGGGCGTCGCGCAACTGCGCGAATGGCATGCCTTGCTGCCCCGCTCGCCTGCATGAGTCGGTCTGCTGGCGTCTGTTGGTCATTTTTATACAATTTCAGAGAGTGTTTGCCCCATGTCCTTGAGCCCCCGCACCACGCCCACTTTGACGCAATACCTGATCGAGGAGCGTCGCCGCTTTCCCGGTGCCAGTGGTGATTTCAATGCCTTGATCCTGGATGTGGCCATGGCCTGCAAAGCCATTGCCAAGTCGGTGGCCTATGGGGCTTTGGCCGACATGTATGGCAACCACGCATCCGCTGCGGGCGATGTGGGCGGCAGCATCAACGTGCAGGGCGAAACGCAGAAAAAACTCGATGTGGTCAGCAATGAATTGTTCATCCGCATGAACGAGTGGGGCGGGCATTTGGCAGGCATGGCGTCGGAAGAAATGGACGGGCCCTACGACATTCCAGCGCAGCACCCCCGGGGCAAATACCTGTTGGTGTTTGACCCGCTCGATGGCTCCAGCAACATCGACGTCAACGTCTCGGTGGGCAGCATCTTCAGCGTGCTGCGTGCGCCCGATGCCACCGCCGAGGGCGGGCCCTTGAGCGAGGCCGACTTCTTTCAGCCCGGCACCCAGCAGGTGGCCGCCGGTTATGCCTTGTACGGCCCGACCACCATGCTGGTGCTCAGCGTAGGCAATGGCGTGGCGGCGTTCACGCTCGACCCGGTGATGGGTGAATTCATGCTGACCCACCCGCAGTTGCGCGTGCCCGAAGACACCCAAGAGTTCGCCATCAATGCCTCCAACAGCCGCTTTTGGGAAGCCCCGGTCAAGCGCTATGTGGACGAATGTTTGGCCGGCAAAACCGGCCCGCGTGGCAAGGACTTCAACATGCGCTGGATCGCCTCCATGGTGGCCGAGGCGCACCGCATCTTGATGCGCGGCGGCGTGTTCATGTACCCACGCGACAGCAAAGACCCCAGCAAGCCCGGCCGCCTGCGCCTGCTTTACGAGGCCAACCCGGTCGGCTTCATCATGGAGCAAGCCGGGGGACGCGCCAGCACAGGTCGAGTGCCCATGCTGAGCGTGCAGCCCAGCAGCCTGCACCAGCGCATTGGCCTGGTGTTTGGCTCCAAAAACGAGGTCGAACGCATCGAGCGCTACCACGCCGAGCCGCCCAAGGAAGACAGCTTTGCCCCGCTGTTTGCCGAACGCAGCCTGTTCCGCGACTGAGCGCCGCGCCCCTTGACGCCACGATTGACCGAACCCTCAGGAAACCCTCATGTCTGAACGCCACCCCATCATCGCCATCACCGGTTCTTCGGGCGCTGGCACCTCCACGGTGACCCGCACCTTTTCCAATATTTTTCGGCGCGAGGGCGTGCACGCGGCCATCATCGAAGGCGACAGCTTTCACCGCTTTGACCGCAAGGAAATGAAGGTCCGCTTGGCCGAGGCCGAGAAACAAGGCAACAAGAACTTCAGCCATTTCGGCTCAGACAACAACCTCTTTGGCGAGATCGAGAAGCTGTTTCGCACCTACGCCGAAACCGGTCAAGGCCAGGCCCGCAAATACCTGCACAACGCCGAAGAAGCTGCCCCTTACAGCCAAGAGCCCGGCACCTTCACACCCTGGGAGGATTTGCCGCACGACACCGACATGCTGTTTTACGAAGGCCTGCACGGCGCGGTGGTCACCCCCGAGCACAACATCGCGCAGCACCCCGACTTGCGCGTGGGTGTGGTGCCGGTCATCAACCTGGAGTGGATTCAAAAACTCTGGCGCGACAAGCACCAGCGCGGCTACAGCACCGAGGCGGTGACCGACACCATCTTGCGCCGCATGCCCGACTATGTGAATTTCATCGTGCCGCAGTTCGAACACACGCATGTCAACTTCCAGCGTGTGCCCATGGTGGACACCTCCAACCCCTTTATTTCGCGTGACATCCCCTCGGCCGACGAGAGCATGGTGGTGATCCGTTTTGCCAACCCCAAAGGCATCGATTTCCCCTACCTGCTGAACATGATCAACGACTCGTGGATGAGCCGCGCCAACACCATCGTGGTGCCCGGCGGCAAGATGGAAATCGCCATGCAGCTGATCTTCACGCCCTTTGTCTGGCGCATGATGGAGCGCCGCAAACGGGCGCTGGACCAAGCTTGAAAAAAGGCGCAGCATGAACACCCCACAGCCCACCCCACAGCCCACACCCGAAATGGCCCAGCGCATGGCCAACGCCGTGCGCATGTTGGCCGTTGATGCGGTAGAGGCCGCCAAATCCGGCCACCCCGGCGCGCCCATGGGCATGGCCGACATCGCCCAAGTGCTGTGGCACCGTCACCTGCAGCACAACCCCCTCAACCCACAATGGCCCAACCGCGACCGCTTTGTGCTGTCCAACGGGCATGGCTCGATGCTGATCTATGCCTTGCTGCACCTGAGCGGTTACGACCTGCCCATGGCCGAGCTGAAAAAGTTCCGCCAGCTGCACAGCCAAACCCCGGGCCACCCCGAGGTTGACATCACCCCCGGCGTGGAGACCACCACCGGCCCACTGGGTCAAGGCATCAGCAATGCCGTGGGCATGGCCTTGGCCGAAAAGTTGTTGGCACAAGCGTTCAACCGGGGCCTTGAAAACGGGCAGAACCTGGACATCGTGGACCACATGACCTATGCCTTTCTGGGCGATGGTTGCCTGATGGAAGGCATCAGCCACGAAGCCTGTTCGCTGGCGGGCACCTTGCGCCTGTCCAAGTTGGTGGCGCTGTACGACGACAACGGCATCTCGATCGACGGCCATGTGCAAGGCTGGTTCACCGACAACACGCCCCAGCGCTTTGAGGCCTATGGCTGGCACGTGATCGCCCAGGTCGACGGCCACGACCCGCAGGCCGTGCACGCCGCCATCGCAGCGGCCAAGGCGCAAGCCCGCAGCCCAGAGGGCAAACCCACCCTGATCTGTTGCCAAACCGTGATCGGCAGGGGCTCGCCCAACAAGGCCGGCACGCACGATGTGCACGGTGCGGCCTTGGGTGCGGCCGAAGTGGCCGCCACCCGCGAGGCCCTGAACTGGCCCTACCCGCCTTTTGAGGTGCCCCCGGATGTGGCCAGCGCCTGGGACGCCCGCGCCACAGGGGCGCAGGCCGAGGGCCAATGGCGTGCGCGCATGGCCGCCTACCAAAGCCGCTACCCCCAAGAGGCGGCCGAGTTCGAGCGCCGCATGCAAGGCGACTTGGGGCCAGCTTATGCCCAAGGTTTGCACAAGGCCCTGGCCGCCATCGTGGCCAAGCCCGATGCCCTGGCCACCCGCAAAGCCAGCCAAAACGCGCTCGATGTGCTGGCCCCCTTGCTGCCCGAGTTTTTTGGCGGCAGCGCTGATCTGACCGGCTCCAACCTGACCAACTTCAAGGGCTGCACCAAGGCGGGCCGCGACACCTGGGGCAACCACTTGTCGTACGGCGTGCGCGAGTTCGGCATGGCCGCCATCATGAACGGCATGGCCTTGCATGGCGGCTTCATCCCCTACGGCGGCACCTTCCTCACGTTCTCAGACTATTCACGCAACGCCATCCGCATGGCCGCGCTCATGAAAAAGCGCGTGATCCACGTTTTCACCCACGACTCGATTGGTCTGGGTGAAGACGGCCCCACCCACCAAAGCGTGGAGCATGTGCCCAGTTTGCGCATCATCCCGGGGCTGGACGTGTGGCGTCCGGCCGATGGCCTGGAGACCTTTGTTGCCTGGGCCTGTGCGGTGGAGCGGTGCGATGGGCCCAGCGCCCTGGCGCTGTCGCGCCAAAACTTGCCGCAGTTGCTCAGCGATGTGGCCGATGCGGCCAAAGTGCGCCAAGGCGGCTACATTCTGAGCGACATGCCGGGGGCACAAGCCATCATCCTGGCCACCGGGTCTGAAACCTCGTTGGCCATGAAGGCACAGGCCGAACTGGCCAGCCAAGGTTTGGCCACACGGGTGGTGTCCATGCCTTGCACCAACGTGTTTGACCGCCAAAGCGAGGCCTACCAGGACAGCGTGCTGCCCATGGGCTTGCCCACGGTGGCGGTGGAAGCGGCGCACCCCGACTTCTGGCGCAAATACGTGGGCCGCACGGGTATGGTGATCGGTATCGCCAGCTTTGGCGAGTCGGCCCCGGCCCCGGCCCTGTATGCGCACTTTGGCATCACCGCCGCGCGTGTGTGCGAGGCCGTGCGCACGCTGGTGCACCGCCATCTGCACCGCCAGGCGAAAGAGCTGCCTGAGCACATCGTCCCCTCAGACAACTGAAGGCCTGCCATGACGCCACACAAAAAAGCGTATTTTTTTGACCTGGATGGCACCTTGGTCGAAACCGCGCCCGAGATTGCCGATGCCGTGAACGACACCCTGCGCTATTTCGATTGGCCCGAGGTGTCGCAGCAGCAAGTCAACGACTGGATCGGCCACGGCACCAAAGAGCTGCTGATTCAGGCCCTGGCCAGCGTGACCAACACCCCTGTTGAGGCCGTGCGCCAAGGCCTGGACCTGAAACAATCGCTGCCCATTTTTGACCGCTACTACCAAGCGCGTTGCGGCACCCGCAGCCACCTGTACCCGCAGGTGCGCGAAGTGCTGGCGGCGCTGCGCGCACGCGACTGCAAACTGGCTGTGGTGACCAACAAAGAAGGCCGTTACACCGAGACCGTGCTGCGCGTGCACGGCTTGCAGGACGCCTTTGACGTGGTGGTCAGTGGTGACACTTTCCCTGTCAAAAAACCCGACCCCACCAGCGTGGTCGATTGCCTGGCGCGTTGGCAGATCAAAGCTTCGGATGCGCTGTTCGTGGGCGACTCCTCGATTGACGCGGCCACCGCCCGCAATGCTGGGGTGCCGGTGTGGCTCTTGCCCTACGGCTACAACATGGGCGAGTCGGTGCACACGTGCTCACCCGATCGGGTGATCGACGATTTTTCAGCGCTGCTGTGAAGCCCGGCATTGCAAACCATAGACCTGTTCAATAGACCTGTTCATTTTCCGATCAAGAGAGACGCTCATGACCACAAAAATCGGCATCAACGGCTTTGGCCGCATCGGGCGCATGGTGTTGCGCGCCGCCGTGCAAAACTTCCAAGACGTGCAGATCGTTGGCATCAACGATTTGCTCGAACCCGAGTACCTGGCCTACATGCTCGAGTACGACAGCGTACATGGGCGCTTTCAGGGCAGCTTGTCGGTCGAAGGCTCGACCTTGATCGTGAACGGCCAGCGCATCCGCCTGACGCAAGAGCGCGATCCTGCCAATTTGAAGTGGCACGAGGTGGGCGCGGATGTGGTGATCGAGGCCACAGGCTTGTTTTTGGACAAAGACAGCGCGGGCAAGCACTTGAGCGCGGGCGCCAACAAGGTGGTGATGTCTGCGCCTTCCAAAGACGACACGCCCATGTTTGTGTTCGGTGTGAACCACGCCACCTATGCCG
>NZ_JBIKIL010000034.1:0-31235 GCF_044361645.1 Limnohabitans sp.
CTTCAGACGGTGTTGCGCCGCTTGAAGCCCAAGGGCCACGATCAGGACCATGGCCTCAACCCGGCCATGAGCGCTGCCTCCGCCCTGTATTTTGACGGCCTGGAGATCGACACCGCACGCCGCAGCGTGAGTCGCCTGGGGGCAGAGATCGAGCTGACCGGCACCGAATACGAGCTCTTGATCCTGCTCGCGCGCGAGCCGGGCAAGGTGTTCAGCCGCGACGACATCCTGAACCAGCTGCGTGGTCACGAGGCCGACCTGTACACCCGCGCGGTGGACATCGTGGTCAGCCGCTTGCGCAAGAAACTGGAGCCGCTGGACTGCATCAAGACCTTGCGCAACGCAGGCTACTCGCTGGCGCTGCGCCGGTTGACCCCATGAACACCCACCCGCCATCGACCGCCCAGTCGAGCAAGCGCGCCAAACACCGACTGGCGCGTTCCATCAAGCTGCGCATGGTGCTGGTGTTTCTGCTGCTTGCTGCGGCCATGACCTTTGTGGTGATCGCGGGCGCGCAAAAGGCTTTTTCCATGGGCTGGCGCGAAGCTGCGCGCCCCTTGCTGATGGACTATGTGGATCAGCTGGCCAGCGAGATCACGGCGGGCGGCACACCGAGTGTGGCGCGCGCACAGGCCATCACCGCGCGCCTGCCGCTGACCGTGCGCATCCAAGGGCCGCAAGTCAATTGGGACTCGCACCCCGACCAAGAGCTGCCCGACTGGCAGCGCAAAGGCCGCGCCGGTGAAAGTCGCTTTCAGCGTGACGATTGGGGCGGCGGCAAGGACTGGCAGCGCGTCCTCCAGCGCAGCACGGCAGACAGCCACAGCATCGAGTTTGGACTCAACGAAGAAGTCTTCGAGCGCCGCCCGCGCCTGATCGGTTTTGCGCTCACGGCGCTGCTGCTGCTGACGCTGCTGGCCTGGCTGTATGTGCGGCGCTTGCTCAAACCACTGGACGCCATCGGTGAAGGCGCACGCCGCTTTGGCGCGGGTGACTTCAGCCAGCCCATTTCTGCACGCGAGCGTGACGGCTCCGATGAACTGAGCGAACTGGCCCAAACCATCAACACCATGGGCCGCGACATCCAGCAGATGCTGGACGCCAAGCGCGCGCTGCTGCTGGCCATCAGCCACGAGTTGCGCAGCCCGCTGACCCGAGCGCGCTTGAACACCGAGTTGCTGCCGGAAACAGCGCAAGTGAACCCGCAGCGCGAGGCCCTGCTGCGCGACCTGCAGGAGATGGCCGACCTCATCACCGACCTGCTGGAGAGCGAACGCCTCTCGGCCAAACACGCGGCCCTGCAGCGCGAGCCCCTGACGCCGCAGGCCCTGTTGGCACTGACACAAGAGGTGATCGCCGAAGTGCTGGCGCGCCAACCCGCGCAGCCTGACACCGGCCCGGACACACCGCCGGACATCCGACTGCTGGCCGATGCCAGGCTGCCCACGCTGACGCTGGACCCAAGCCGCATCCGCCTGCTGCTGCGCAACCTGCTCGACAACGCGCTGCGCCACAGCGTGGGCGCGTCGCTGCCGCCCGAGCTGCACCTGCGCGCCGAGGGTTCAGATATAAGCATCGAAGTGCGTGACCACGGACCCGGCGTGCCCGAAGGCCAGATTGCGCACCTGGCCCAAGCTTTCTTCCGCCCCGACACTGCGCGCACTCGCGCCCAGGGCGGTGTGGGCCTGGGCCTGTACCTGTGCAAGCTGGTGGCGCAGGCGCATGGCGGCACCTTCGAAGTGCGCAACGCGCAGCCAGGACTGGCCGTCACGGTGACCCTGCCCAGCGACCGGGTTTCGTCTGCTTGACGCGCATCAGCCCGCCTGCGCTGCGGGTGAGACATGGTGATCTGAAGCGGTGCCCGCCTAATTGATCGATCGCTTGAACGCACGAGGGCGTGGGCCACGATGCGCTCGCGCTTTGACCGCGATGGTTGACACCGGCTTGGTGCTGCGCGAGCCCGAGCGATTGTGTTTGTGCTGAACGGCTGAAATACCGCAATCCCCCGCAGGAACGGTCTCAAACCGCGATGCGCCCCGCAGGAGCGGTCTCTGACCGCCATGCTCCCCGTAGAAGCGGTCTCTGACCGCGATGCGCCCCGTAGGAGCGGTCTCTGACCGCGATGCTCCCCGTAGGAGCGGTCTCTGACCGCGATAACTGGGTTTCAAGCGATCCATCGCGGTCGGAGACCGCTCCCACAACTCAAGGAAAACAGACGGCGTGCCGCCCGCAGGCACCACGCGCTGCTTGGCCAAAAAAGGGCCATCGGTCCAGCGCCCGAAACATGGCCAAGATGGCAAAGGCGCGCTGGCTGCTGCGCGACTGAAAAAACCTGAAGGTTTTTTGAAGGCTGACTCACCGCGATGCGCCCCGTAGGAGCGGTCTCTGAACGCGATGCTCCCCGGAGCGGTCTCTGACCGCGATGCTCCCCGTAGGAGCGGTCTCTGACCGCGATGACTTGGTTTCAAGCGATCCATCGCGGTCGGAGACCGCTCCCACACTTCAGGGAAATCGCTGGCCTCCCAAAATTTGGTGAGCGTCCATCACAAAATCCAAATCTAAAAACGTCAAAAAATCAAAGCTTTTGTGGCCGCCTGCACGATGCTGTCCGCGTCCACCGCAAAAAAGCGGCGCAGCGCGGCCCGCGTGTCGCTGCGGCCAAAGCCGTCGGTGCCCAGGGTGCTGTAGCGGCGGCCTTCGGGCACGAAGGCGCGCACGCTCTCGGGCACGGCGCGCACGTAGTCGGTGGCGGCGATCACTGGGCCTTGGGTGGTTGACAACAGTGTTGCCAAATGCCCGCTACCTGAGCGCCCATTGCCACCACGTCCACGGCCCACGCCCTCACCTGCACCCGTGTCGTTCTCTTGCGCCATGCCATCTCGCGCCAACTCGCTCCAGCTGGTGATGCTCAGCACTTCCACCCCCACCCCTTGCGCGGCCAGTTGCTGCGCGGCTTTGATGACTTCGGTCAGGATCGCGCCCGAGCCCAGCAAGCTCACGCGCTGGGCGGCGTCGCTCGGCCCGTACACGCCAAATCGGTAGCCCCCGCGCAGCACATCGGCCTCTACACCCGAGGGCAAGTCGGGCTGGGCGTAATTCTCGTTCATCAGGGTGACGTAATAAAACACATCGGCCTGCTGCTCGACCATCTCGCGCATGCCCGCGTCCAAAATGACTGCCAACTCGCCCGCAAAAGCCGGGTCGTAGGCCTTGCAGTTGGGGATGGTGGCGGCCACCAAATGGCTGGAGCCGTCCTGGTGCTGCAAACCTTCGCCCCCTAAAGTGGTGCGGCCAGACGTGGCACCGAGCAAAAAGCCCCGGGCCCGTTGATCGGCCGCAGCCCAAATGGCGTCGCCCACGCGTTGAAAACCAAACATCGAGTAATAAATGTAGAAGGGCAGCATGGCCAGGCCGTGCACGCTGTAGCTGGTGGCCGCTGCCGTCCAGCTGGCGATCGCGCTCGCTTCGCTGATGCCTTCTTCCAAAATTTGGCCATCGGTGGCTTCGCGGTAGCTCAGCACCGAGCCAATGTCTTCGGGCGCATAGCGCTGGCCCACGCTGCTGTAAATGCCCACCTGCTTGAACAGGTTGGCCATGCCAAAGGTGCGCGCCTCGTCGGCTACGATGGGCACGATGCGCGGGCCCAAGCTGCTGTCTTTGAGCAAGCCGCCCAGCATGCGCACAAAGGCCATGGTGGTGCTCATCTCTTTGCCGTCGGCTTGCAACGCGAACTGCGCGTAACGGGTGATGGCGGGCACGGGCAAGCGCTCGCAGGTGGTTTCGCGTTTGGGCAAACTGCCACCCAGTCGCGTGCGGTGTTCTCGCAGGTAGCGCATCTCGGCGCTGTCCTCGGCGGGTTTGAAAAAGGCCAGGCCCTTGGCTTGCTCGTCGCTCAGCGGCAAGTCAAAACGGTTGCGGTAGTCGACCAGGTCTTGCTCGTCGAACTTCTTTTGGCTGTGCGTGGTCATCTTGCCCTGGCCTGCGCTGCCCATGCCAAAGCCTTTTTTGGTGTGCGCCAAGATCACCGTGGGTTGGCCACGGTGCGCCGCCGCAGCGGCATAGGCGGCGTGGATTTTGACGATGTCGTGACCGCCACGTTTGAGCCGGTCGATCTGCTCGTCGGTCATGCCCTGCGCCAGCCGCGCCAGCTCTTCGTTTTGGCCAAAGAAGTTGTCGCGGTTGTAGCGCCCGTCTTTGGCGGCAAAGGTCTGCATCTGGCCGTCCACCGTGTTGGCAAAGGCGCGCAGCAATGCGCCCGTGGTGTCGCGCGCCAGCAGGCCGTCCCAGTCGCTGCCCCAGACCAGTTTGATGACGTTCCAGCCTGCCCCCGCAAACAGCTTTTCCAGCTCGTCGATGATGCGGCCGTTGCCGCGCACCGGGCCATCGAGCCGCTGCAAATTGCAGTTGACCACCCACACCAGGTTGTCGAGTTTTTCGCGGGCGGCCAAGGTCAGCGCGCTCATGCTCTCGGGCTCGTCCATCTCGCCGTCGCCAAACACGCCCCACACCTTGCGGGCGCTGCAGTCTTGCAGCTGGCGGTGCGTCAGGTAACGCATGAAGCGGGCGTGGAAAATCGAGCTGATCGGCCCCAAGCCCATGGAGCCGGTGGGGAACTGCCAAAAGTCGGGCATCAGCCAAGGATGCGGGTAGCTCGACAAACCGCGTGCGCCGCTGTCCGGCGCGGTGATTTCTTGGCGGTAATGCAGCAAGTCGGCCTCCGTCAAGCGCCCTTCCAGAAAGGCGCGGGCGTACACACCGGGCGCGCTGTGCGGCTGGAAAAACACCAAGTCGCCTTGGTGTTGTTCGGTGCGGGCGTGAAAGAAGTGGTGAAAGCCGGTCTCGAACAAATCGGCCACGCTGGCGTAACTGGCGATGTGTCCGCCCAACTCGCCATAAGCCTGGTTGGCGCGCACCACCATGGCCAGCGCGTTCCAGCGCATGATGGCCACCAACCGCTCTTCGGTGGCCAAGTCGCCGGGGAACACCGGCTGCTCATCCACCGCGATGGTGTTCATGTAAGGCGTGTTCAGCTCGGGCTGCCAGCCGGTGCGCTGCTGGCGCGCCACGACGGCCAGCTCGTCCAGAATTTGCCGGGCTCGTTCTGGGCCTTGTGATCCGATCAGCGACAGCAAAGCCTCGCGCCACTCGGCGGTTTCTTCAGGGTCTGCATCGTGGGGCTGTGACAGCGCGTGCAAGAGGGGTTCAAAAGGTGCGTTCATGGCCTTCACTCTACAGAGGCAGGCAGCGCATGTGCTGCGTATTTGCATGATTGAAACCCATATTTACAGCACAATATGCTGAAAACATCAAGGATTCAGCACATGGTTCTGGACAACGTGGATTTGAAGATACTGGACGAACTGCAGCGCGACGGCGCACTGTCTAACGTGACGCTGGCCAAACGCATCGGCCTGTCGCCCTCACCGTGCCTAGCGCGTGTCAAGGCACTCGAGAGCAAGGGCGTGATTCAGCGCTATGTGGCGCTGGCCAGTGCGGCGGCGCTGGGGCTGGGGCTGACGGTGTTCATCTCCATCAGCCTCAAGACCCAAAGCAAAGCCAACTTGGCCGACTTTGAGGCCCACATCGCGCGGCACGACGAGGTGATGGAGTGCTATTTGATGACCGGCGACAGCGACTATTTGTTGCGCGTGGCCGTGCGCGACATGGCGGCGCTGGAGCGCTTCATCTTGGAGCAGCTGTCACCGATTCCGGGCGTGGAAAAAATCCGCTCCAGTTTTGCGCTCAAGCAGGTGCGCTACAAAACGGCGCTGCCGCTGGGTTTGGGATGAAGCCGCCTCAAATGTCCGAGGCGGATTGACCGCGTCAATTTTGCATTTCGGCCTCGGGCCACAAACTCGGAAAATAAAAACGCAAAGCATGCTGCGGCACACCCAGACGCAGCTTGCCGTGGGGCGTGTCACTTTCCAACAAGCCCCTTTTCAGCAAGGCCGATACCTGTGCAGTGGCCAGGCGCTCACCCAAGCCCAGCATGGCCTTGAAGTCCGCCCGGTCCAGCTCGGCTTGCGAGGCAAACAGGTAATGCAGCGCCCGCAACGCCTCAGCACGCACGCCTTGTTTGACCACGCGCTCCTCGTAGGCCAGGCACGCCGCCATGCGGTCTTTCATGCCATCGAGCGACAGCAAGCCCGCCATGAAGTCGACCTGATCGTTGCACACGCCCAGCACATAGTCAATCCACCGGATCAGGCCCGACTCGGTCAGGTTGCCCCGGCCGTCCAGATCGCCTGCCCGAGGCTCATCGGCTGCAGCCAAATGCGCGTAATAAGCCTCATGCGTGCGGGCAAAGCCGCGCAAAGGCGACCACAAACCGTTCGTCAGGCCCATGTGGCCCAACACCAGATGGCTGTGCAGGCGAACCACGCGGCCATTGCCGTCGGCAAAAGGGTGAATCCAAGCCAGGCGCTGATGCGCTGC
The DNA here is from genome assembly GCF_044361645.1 of Limnohabitans sp. Lineage (GTDB taxonomy): Bacteria > Pseudomonadota > Gammaproteobacteria > Burkholderiales > Burkholderiaceae_C > Limnohabitans_A. The sequence goes on from NZ_JBIKIL010000034.1 coordinate 6,436, forward strand.
GGCCATGGCAACCAATTGCAATTCGCCCCGCCTGACGCCCGAATAAAAGCTGGTCCACCGGGACAAAAACGCAGGCAAGACTGCTGCAGCAGGCGCGGCATGACGCCCCACACTCACCTCGCGCTCACGCAAGGCACCGGGCTGCAAGATTTGCAGGCCAGCAGGTGATTCGATGGCGAGATCGGTCTCGGGCAAACGAGCGAACAAATCCTGGTGGATATCGCACACCGTTTGCAGCGACCAGACTTTGGCATCGTCCCATGTAGGCCAAAGCGCCTCCAGCTGCGCTTCGGTGGCCATGTGGGCCAGCGCCATGCGCTGGCGGCGCGCTTTGTCGGCATCTTGCGCGTAATCGTTTCGCAGGGCCTGCTCGATTTCCAGCGGCAAGGTGTGCTGACCCTCCATTTTGTTGGAGTAATACGAGTTCATGGCCCGCAAAGACGAGCGCAGCCCCGGCAGTGCCCCTCTTGGGCACCAACCCGACAAACGGTCTGCCTTGCGGATCAGGTCATGCGCTCGCTCCAGCAGGGGGCCCATGCGGTGCTCAGAGGGCAACAGGGGCTCCATCTGGGCGGGATGGTCATAAAGCTGAAATTTTTGCGACTTCGACATAATACGCAAGTCTATGTCATGTAAAGATATTTACCAAATCATGCGGGAAATTTTGCGACTTTTAATGCGAGTTCAAATGCGACTTGAAATGCGCTTTTATTCAGCCCTGCGCACGCTGTTTCAAATACGGCCCCACCATGTGCCGACTGGTGCGTTGCAGGCCCATCAGCAAAGCGTGGTCGGGCTCGGTGCAGCCATAGCGGGTTTTCAAGTCGTGCTGCATCTGCGCCAGCAAATGCGCGGCCATCTCCGCGTCGGCCAAGGCCCGGTGGGCGCGGCCTGACGAAGGCAAGTGGTGAAACGCCGCCAGCGTGCCCAGCTTGTGGTTGGGCGCTTGCGGGTACAGGCGGCGCGACAGCAGCACGGTGCAGGCAAAGGGGTGCGAAGCCTCTTGCCCACAGCGCGCCAACTCGGCCTGCCAAAACTTTTTGTCAAAGGCCGCGTTGTGCGCCACCATGGGCCTGCCCGCCACAAAGCGCGCCGCCTCGCGCATCACCTGCTCGGCCGGGGGGGCGGCCTGCACCATCTGGTTGGTGATGCCGGTGAACTGGGTGATGAAACTGCTGACCCGCACCCCGGCGTTCATCAGGCTTTGGTAGCGGTCCACCACCTGGCCGCCCTCCAAGATGACGATGGCCACCTCGGTGGCGCGGTCACCCATATTGGGGGAGATGCCGGTGGTTTCGAAGTCGATGATGGCAATGGGGGTCATGGGCGTGCTTGGCTCAAAGCGGCAGGTTGTGCAAAGTCTCAGGGCCAATGCCCAAACAGGTCACAGATGACAAGCTGCCTTCACAGGCTGACGCCAAATGAAAGCAGCACTCAATACCGAAGCTCGGTGCTCAAGCATGCTGGACGGTGCAAGTTTTTTGTCTGCACGCGCGCCCTTGTCCTGACGCATCTTATTGTCTTCAGCCGGCCCCTGCTGTCTCGAGTTGTCTTTGTTTTTGTCTTTCTGGGCAAACGCCAAAGACCCGCCAGAGCGCACTGCCCTTTGCCAAGCACAGCTGCACGCTCTCGGACCCCGACCCGGACCCGGACCCGGACCCAGTGCGTGCTGACAAAGAACCCCAAATTGCGCAACACCAAGTCAAGGCCGTGGCCCAAGATCAATAATTCAGGCATGACACGTCCACACATGCCTGAAGTTTTGATCAGCGAAGTCGGCCCGCGCGACGGCCTGCAATCGGTCAAGGCCACCATGCCCACCGCTGACAAATTGCAATGGATCGACGCACTGGCAGCGGCCGGCCTGCGTGAGATCGAAGTCGCCTCCTTTGTGCCCGCCCAACTGTTGCCACAAATGGCCGATGCCGCGCAAGTGGTGCAGCACGCCTTGCGCCACCACGGTGTGCGGGTGATGGCGCTGGTGCCCAACTTGCGCGGTGCCCACGCGGCGCTGGCTGCGGGCGCGCAAAAGCTCACCCTGCCCGTTTCGGCCAGCCCCGCGCATTCGCTGGCGAATGTGCGCAAAACGCCCGAAGCCATGCTCGAAGAAGTGCGCGCTGTGCTGCGCCTGCGCGACGACATTGCGCCCGATGTGCCGGTGGAGGTGGGCATGTCCACCGCCTTTGGTTGCACACTGCAAGGCGTGGTGCCCGAAGCCGATGTGCTGCGCTTGGCCTTGCAACTGGCGCAAGCGGGGGTGGACGAGATCGGCCTGTCGGACACCACCGGCATGGCCAACCCGGCGCAGGTCAGCCGTTTGTTCAAGGCGCTGTTCAACGAAATTGGGGCATTGACCGGCGCGGCCCACATGCACAACACCCGGGGCTTGGGCCTGGCCAATTGTTTGGCCGCTTACCAAGTGGGTGTGCGCACCTTCGACAGCTCTTTGGGCGGCTTGGGCGGTTGCCCCTACGCGCCCGGGGCATCAGGCAATGTGGTGACCGAAGACTTGGTCTTCATGTTCGAGGCCATGGGCGTGACCACGGGCATTGACCTGCACCGGCTCATGGCCGCACGCGTGCCACTCCAAACCGGTCTGCCCGGTGAGCCGCTGTACGGCATGACGCCCGAAGCAGGTTTGCCCAAGGGCTGGCCAGGGCCTTGAGTCGGCGACGCGCTTTTCTTGGACGCCCACGGCCCTGGGCCTGAGGCGCACAAAAACCAACTTGCCAACGCCATTTCTCCACGCCAATCGCACACGGTACTGGTCGCATTGCAACCCTGCACACGCATAATATACGCCTATGGACAAACTCAAAGCCTTTGAAACCTTTGTCTCGGTGGCCACAAAAGGCAGCCTGACCGCTGCCGCGCGCGTCGAGGGCGTGGCCCCTGCCATCATTGGCAGGCGGCTGGATGCCTTGGAAGAAAACCTCGGCGTCAAGTTGTTGACGCGCACCACACGCAGCATCAACTTGACCCACGAGGGCCGTGCCTTTTTAGAAGACTGCCAACGTTTGCTCTGCGATGTGGCCACTGCCGAAGCCAGCGTGTCGGCGGGTGGCATCAAAGCCAGCGGACATTTGCGCATCACCGCCCCGGCGGGGTTTGGGCGGCGTCATGTGGCCCCGTTGGTGCCGCGTTTTCGCGCCTTGCACGCCGATGTCACCGTCTCGCTGAACCTGAGCGACCGGGTGGTGGACTTGGCGGCCGAGGGCTTTGACTGCGCCGTGCGCGTGGGCGACTTGCCCGACTCTTCGCTGGTGAGCGTGCGCATGGCCGACAACCGCCGTTTGTGCGTGGCCACCCCGGCTTACTTGGCGCGGCGCGGCACGCCCTTGCAACCGTCCGACTTGCTGCAACACGACTGCCTGACTTTGTCGAGCGACGCCTCACAAACCCGGGGCTGGGCCTTTCGCAACCCGGCGAAAGATGGCCAAGCTGTGCTGCACCTGCGCCCGGGCGGACCGCTCGATTGCTCCGACGGGCAGGTGCTGCACGACTGGTGCTTGGCTGGCGACGGCATCGCGTGGCGCAGCACTTGGGAAGTGGCAGCAGAAATCCAATCGGGCCAATTGGTCGCGGTGCTGGAGGACTTCGCCGCACCGCCCAACGGGATTTACGTGGTCTTTCCGCAACGCAAACTCTTGCCATTGCGCGTGCACTTTTGGATAGACTACTTAAAGTACCACTTTGCCCAAGCCGGGTACTGGCAAGCGGCCCACGGCTAAGGCCACTGGACAGGCCTTCAAAAGCCAGCCACCGTCTCTGTCGTACAGGCCTTCCAGCGTGCACCCCAAAGCACAGGGCGCGGGGGCAAAGCGCAGCTGTGCACACCGGTGCCCGGTTCTTCGCCCGGGGTGGCAAAAACACCCCAGTTGACACAAACGCCCCGGGTGACACAAACGCCCCGGAGTGACGAAAAAATGGGGGCGTCATGGATGCATCAACTTCATCGGGGCGGATCCATCTTGGTTTCGCGCCCGACCCGCCTAGTTTTTCAAGCATTCCGACATGAAGGCCTTGCGTTCCTCACCCTTTTTGCCTGTGGCCTGGGCATTGCAAGTTTTCATTTTGCTTTGCTGGGTGGTGGTCTTGCTGGCACTCAAACAGGTCTTCATGAACGCTTTGCGCTCCTCGCCCTTTTTGCCGATGGCCTCGGCGTTGCAGGTTTTCATTTTGCTTTGTTGTGGGGTGTTTTCTGCATCCGATGTCGGCGCTGTAGCCGCCGGGCTTGTCACCGCCGGGCTTGTCACCGCCGGGCTTGTGGCAGCGGGCGGGGCAAGCGGCTTCACAGGGTCGGCAGCCAGCGCTGGGCCCGTGCTCAAAACAAAGCCAAGTGCAGCAACAGAAATGAATTGACGCATAGAAAGACCCCCTGAACGGTTGAAATGCCTTGAAACCTCTGTATTTTGCGCTGCAGTTGGCGCACCAAGCTGGCACAAAGTACGCCAGAACACATCAGATGTAAGCAACTGTCATCAAGCGCCATGAAATCGCCCTCTAAAACAGTGGTCCCCCGCGAGAGACGCTCAAGCACAAGGCTGCCCCCCGTAAAATGACCGCTTATGCTTTCAGCCAAACAACATCTGCTCACGGCCTTGGCCGCTGAGCTTGAAAAACTCCAACCCGGCGCCGGTGTGCGTGCGGCCTTTGAATCGCCCAAAGTGGCCGCCCACGGCGACTTGGCCTGCACGGCGGCCATGCAGCTGGCCAAAGCCCTCAAGCAAAACCCAAGGCAGTTGTCCGAAAGCCTGCGCAGCACCCTGCTGGCCACCCCCGCTTTTGAGCGCTGGGTCGAGGCCATCGAGATCGCCGGCCCGGGCTTCATCAACATCCGCCTGAAAGACGCGGCCAAACAAGCCGTGGTGCACGAGGTGCTGCAAGCGGCCCAGTGTTTTGGCGAGCAAGCGGCCCAGCCCCACAAAGTGCTGGTCGAGTTTGTCTCGGCCAACCCGACTGGCCCCTTGCATGTGGGCCATGGCCGCCAAGCGGCTTTGGGCGATGCGATTTGCAATTTGCTGGCCACACAAGGCCAGCAGGTCTACCGCGAGTTTTATTACAACGACGCGGGCGTGCAAATCGGCACCCTGGCCAAGAGCACGCACATGCGGGCGCAGGGCATCAAGCCGGGCGACGCCACTTGGCCCACCGACCCCGACAACCCGGACAGCAAAGCCTTTTACAACGGCGACTACATCCAGGACATCGCCAACGATTTTTTAGCGGGCAAAACCGTGCAGTCCGATGACCGCAGCTGCACCGCCAGCGGCAACGTGAACGACCTGGACGGCATGCGCGAGTTCGCCGTGGCCTACCTTCGCCGCGAGCAAGACCTGGACCTCCAAGCCTTTGATGTGCGGTTCGACAACTATTACCTGGAGTCCAGCCTCTACACCAGCGGCAAAGTCGATGCCGCGGTGCAAAAGCTCAAAGACGCGGGCAAGACTTATGAGCAAGACGGTGCGCTGTGGCTCAAGTCCACCGACTACGGCGACGACAAAGACCGCGTCATGCGCAAGGGCGACGGCACTTACACCTATTTTGTGCCCGATGTGGCCTACCACATCGCCAAATGGGAGCGCGGTTTCACCCGCGTGGTGAACATCCAGGGCACCGACCACCACGGCACCATTGCCCGGGTGCGTGCGGGCTTGCAAGCGGCCCATGTGGGCATTCCCGAGGGCTACCCCGACTACGTGCTGCACACCATGGTGCGGGTGATGCGCGGCGGCGAAGAAGTCAAAATCTCCAAGCGCGCGGGCAGCTACGTCACGCTGCGCGACCTGATCGAATGGACCAGCAAAGACGCGGTGCGTTTCTTTTTGCTCTCGCGCAAGCCCGACACCGAATACATCTTTGACATCGACTTGGCGCTGGCACAAAACAACGACAACCCGGTGTACTACGTGCAATACGCGCATGCCCGCATCTGCTCGGTGTTGGCCGCATGGAAAGACAATGGCGGCGGCGACACCGCCTCGTTGACCCACGCCGACTTGACGCCGCTGCAAAGCCCACAGGCCCATGCCCTCATGCTGGCTTTGGCCAAGTACCCCGAGATGCTGAGCTCGGCGGCCACCGACTTTGCGCCGCACGACGTGACTTTTTATCTGCGCGACCTGGCTTCGCTGTACCACAGCTACTACGACGCCGAGCGCATTTTGGTGGACGACGAGGGCGTTAAAAAAGCCCGCCTGGCCCTGGTGGCCGCCACCGCGCAGGTGCTGCGCAATGGCCTGAAGGTGCTGGGCGTCTCGGCCCCGCAAAAAATGTGAAGGAACTTGTCATGACTCGCCACAGCCAACGCGGCGGCACTTTTTTGGGCTTCATCATCGGTTTGGTTTTGGGCTTGGGCGTGGCCTTGGCCGTGGCCATTTATGTGACCAAGGTGCCCACGCCGTTTTCCAACAAAAACCAGCCTCGGTCTCCCGCGCAAGATGTGCAAGAAACCGAGAAGAACAAAGACTGGAACCCCAACAGCGTGCTGCAGCCCAAGCTTCCCGCGCCAAGCCCCGCAGAAACCAATGCGACCGCACCCGGCGAGCTCGGCAGCAACCCCAGCGCTTTACCTGCTGCCACCGGCCAAACGGTGCCCACCCCTGCCGTCAGCGCAGACCCCTTGGGAGACTGGGTCAAAGCCAAAACTGGCCAAGGCGATGCCGCAGCGCCTGCCGATGCCGATGGGTCCTTTGTCTATATGGTGCAAGCCGGTGCCTACCGCAACCGCAGCGATGCCGACGCGCTCAAAGCCCAATTGGCCTTGCTCGGGCTGGACGCCACGGTCTCGCCACGTGAGCAAGCTGGGCGTGTGGTTTTTCGCGTGCGCCTGGGGCCCTTTGACAACAAAAAAGACGCCGAACGCGTGCGCACCCTGTTGCAAAGCAACAACCAGGAAAACACCTTGGTTCGCGTGCAACGCTGAACCTGTACAAACCCTGCACCACAGTGGCAACCTCAACCGGAGATTTCATGAAACGTCGTCTTTTTTCCACCGCCATGATGGGCGTGACCGCAGGTCTGGGCCAAAGCGCAGTCTGGGCGCAACAAGCCTTTCGCTCGGGCAAGGACTACATCACCCTCGACCGCCCCGTGGCCAGCGAGTCGGGCAGCGGCAAAATTGAGGTACTCGAATTTTTTTGGTACAGCTGCCCCCACTGCAACACCTTTGAGCCGGCCTTTGAGCAATGGGCCAAAAAAGCCGCCAGCGACATTGTGGTGCGCCGCATACCCGTGGCTTTTCGCGATGATTTTGTGCCCCAACAACGCCTTTACTACGCCCTTGAAGCCATGAAGTTGGTTGACAAAATGCACATTCGCGTGTTCAACGCCATCCACGTTGAAAAGCAATTGCTCAACAGCGACGCGTCCGTGTTGGATTGGGCCGCCAAGCAAGGCCTGGACAAAGTCAAATTCGCAGAGGCTTACAGGTCTTTTGGCGTGGCCACCAAAGCCAAGCGGGCAGTGCAGTTGCAAAACGACTTCAAGATCGAAGGCGTGCCCTCACTGGGCGTGGCCGGACGCTACTACATCGACGGCACCTTGGCGGGCAGCATGACCCGTGCCCTGCAAGTGGCCGACGCACTGATCATCCAAACCCGTCAGCGTCAACGCCGCTGAAATTCAAGCCTCCCCCTGGCAGCCCAGTTGCCGGTGCAGGCGACCTGGCCCCAAGCCACCCGCTGCGCTGACCGAGCGGGTTTTTTCTTGCACGGCTCTGGCTTTTCCCTTTTGGGCATCGGTTTGCATGGCGCTTGCACCTACAATGGGCGCAAATGACAGCAAGATTCATGCCCTACAAAACACGCCCTTCACCACTTCGCCTTGTTGCGGCTTCGGTGGCCTTGTGCTGCGGCCTGTTGGCCTTGCCCAGCCAAGCCGAAAAAGCTGACCGCGACCAACCCATGCACATCGAAGCCGACAGCATGCGCCACGACGAAACACGCCAGTTGACCCAATTCACAGGCAAAGTTTTGGCAACCAAGGGCAGCCTGACCCTGCGCGCCGAGACCATGGATGTTCAGCAAGACAAGCAAGGCGGACAATTGGCCACGCTGTTGGCAGCGCCCTCGCAGCGCGTATTTTTCAGGCAAAAGCGCGAGGCCACCAACGACTTCACAGAAGGCGAAGCCGAACAAGTCATCTACGACAACCAGGCCGACACCATCACCTTGACCCGGCGCGCCGAAGTGCGCATCTTGCGCGGCACCGAACTGTCAGACCAACTCCACGGCCACACTATTGTGTTCAACAACATCACCGAAGTGGTGACTGTGGACGGCAAAGCCAAAAGCAGCACCGGCACCAGCCCCGGTGGCAACAGCCAAAGCGAGCAACGCGTTCGCGCAACGCTGACCCCGCGCACACCGGCCAAACCTGCCCCCGCCAATGCGGCGCCTGCGGCACCCGCACTGCGCACCAGCCCGCAGCTGGTGCCGCGACCTGCGTCATGAGCGACGCCAAGGACGCCAGCCGCTTGCAAGCGCGGCACTTGAAAAAAGCCTATGGCACCCGCAAAGTGGTGCAGGACGTTTCGCTGCAAGTGAGCAAGGGTGAAGTGGTCGGCCTGCTCGGCCCCAATGGCGCGGGCAAAACCACCTCCTTTTACATGCTCGTGGGTTTGGTGCGTGCAGATGGTGGCCACATCTTGATCGACGGCATCGACGTCACACGCATGCCCATCCACCAGCGTGCGCGCATGGGCCTGTCTTACTTGCCACAAGAAGCCTCCATTTTTCGCAAACTGTCGGTGGCCGACAATGTGCGGGCCATTTTGGAGCTGCAAACCGATGCCCAGGGCCGCCCGCTTGGCCACGCTCAAATCAAGCAGCGATTGACCGAACTGCTGGCCGATCTGCGGGTTGACCACCTGCACGACTCGCCCGCCTTGGCACTCTCGGGCGGTGAACGCCGCCGGGTTGAAATTGCCCGCGCCCTGGCCACCGACCCGCGCTTCATTTTGCTGGACGAGCCCTTTGCTGGCATCGACCCCATCGCCGTGATTGAGATCCAGCGCATCATCGCCTTCTTGAAGCAGCGCGGCATTGGCGTGTTGATCACCGACCACAACGTGCGCGAGACGCTGGGCATTTGTGACCACGCCTACATCATCAGCGAGGGCCACGTGCTGGCCGAGGGCACGCCCGATGAGATTGTGGCCAACCCCGAGGTACGCCGGGTGTACCTGGGCGAACACTTCAGAATGTGATGCACACCCCCGCTGTTTTCGCAACGAAAGTGCAGCCATGAAGCCCGGCCTGTCGCTTCGCATGTCCCAGCACCTGGCGCTCACGCCCCAGTTGCAACAATCGATTCGCCTGCTGCAGCTGTCCACGCTGGAGCTGTCGCAAGAGGTCGACCAGATGCTGGACGACAACCCTTTCTTGGAACGCGCCGAAGAAGAGGCCGCTGCAGAAGCATTTGGTCTGGACCAAGCCGACACCCATGTGAGCTTGGGCGACCGGGTGAGCGAGAGCGCCAGCACCTCCAGCAGCAGCGAGGACAGCGCCAGCGAAACCCGTGACGAAGTGGTCACCGACGTGGCCGAAAGCTGGGATGGCGACGGCAGCGTGGACATGCGGCCCGACGACAGCGAGTGGGGTGGCGACGCCGCGCCGCGCCAAAACAACGGCGAAGAAACCGCCGACGCCATCGACCTGGCGCGCAGCAGCGGCTCGCTCACCGATTTTTTGCACCGCCAAGCCTTGTCGCTGCGCCTGTCTGAGGTGGACCGCGCAGCCCTGCGCTTTTTGATCGAGTCGCTCAACGACGACGGCTACCTGACCGACACCCTGCCCGAGCTGGCCGCCAGCCTGGCTGGCAGTGAGGATTACGAACAACTGGACGAGCTGGTGCACCGCTTCACCGTGGCCCTGGGTTTGCTGCAATCGCTCGAACCGGTGGGCGTGGGCGCGCGCAATTTGGCCGAGTGCCTGCGCATCCAGATCAAAGCTGGGCTGCTGGACGACCCACACGATGAGGTGGCCCAAGCCGCGCTGGCCATCTGCAGCCAGCCGCTGGAGATGCTGGCCAAACGCGACTACAAACGTTTGGCCGTGTCTTGCGGGCTGAGCGAGGCGGTGGTCAAAGCCGCCATCCCCTTCATCGCAAGGCTCGAACCCAAACCAGGTCGGCCCTTTGTGCAGGCAGAGCAAAACATCATCATCCCCGACGTGTTGGTCACCAACACCAGCAAGACGGCCACGCCCAAATTCCGCATCCAGCTCAACCCCGATGTGATGCCCAAGCTGCGGGTGCACGACATCTATGCCAACGCCCTGCGCGGCGGCAAGGGCGACAACCACGCCGGGCTGCAGCAACGCCTGCAAGAAGCGCGTTGGTTCATCAAAAACATCCAGCAGCGCTTTGACACCATCTTGCGCGTGTCGACTGCCATCGTGGAGCGGCAAAAAAACTTCCTCACACACGGCGAGCTGGCCATGCGCCCGCTGGTGCTGCGCGAGATCGCGGACGAGCTGGGCATGCACGAGTCCACCATCAGCCGCGTGACCACGGCCAAATACATGTCCACGCCGCAAGGCACTTTTGAGCTGAAGTATTTTTTTGGCTCGGGCCTGGGCACCGACAGCGGCAGCGCGGCATCCAGCACCGCCGTGCGGGCGCTCATCAAACAGTTTGTGGCCGCCGAAAAACCCGCCAAGCCGCTGTCGGACAACCAACTTTCTGAAATGCTCAAAGAGCAAGGCATCGACTGCGCCCGGCGCACGGTGGCCAAGTACCGCGAAGCGCTGAAAATCGCGCCGGCCAACCTGCGCAAAACCCTTTGAGAGCCATTGAGTGAATTCATTGAACCTGTTCATGCCCTGCGCCGCAGGCGTTGAGGGCTTTTTGGCCGACGAAGTGCACGCCATCACCGGTCTCACGGGCCATGACCTGATGACCGGCCGCGGCGGCGTCATGGCACGGTCTTCGTGGCGCGACGCCCTGCGCATCAACCTGCACAGCCGCCTGACCCAGCGCGTGCTGGTGCAGCTGTCGGTGACCGATTACCGCAACGAAAACGACCTGTACCGAGCGGCCAGTGAGGTGGCCTGGGAAATCTGGTTCACGCCCCAGCAGAGCTTCAAGATCGACATCACCGCGCAGCACAGCCCGCTGACCAGTCTGAACTTTGCCGCGCTCAAAGTCAAAGACGCGGTGGCCGACCGCTTTCGCGCCAAGCGCGGCGAGCGCCCCAACGTGGACACCAGCTGGCCCGATGTGCGCATCTATGCCCACCTCACGCCCGAAACCGCCACGCTGTACATCGACACCTCGGGCGAGCCCTTGTTCAAACGCGGCTGGCGCACCGACAAGGGCGACGCGCCTTTGAAAGAAACCCTGGCGGCCGCCATGATCGCTGCCAGTGGCTGGGATGGCAGCCTGCCCTTGTACGACCCCTGCTGCGGCAGCGGCACCCTGCCGATTGAAGCGGCGCAAATCGCCTGCAGCATCGCCCCCGGTTTGCAGCGCCGCTTTGGTTTTGAAAAATTGTTGCCCTTCCAAAACCACGTTTGGCAAGGCCTGGTCGAAGAAGCCCGCGAGCTGGAACACGAACCCACTGCGCCGATTTTTGGCAGCGATGTGGCCTTTCGCATGGTCGACTTTTCCGAGCGCAACGCCGAGCGCGCGGGCGTGTCGGGCGTGATCGAGTTCCGAGGCGGCGACGCGCTGCAGCGCATGCCGCCCAGCGAAACGCCTGGCGTGATGCTGCTCAACCCGCCTTACGGCGAGCGCATTGCCGCAGCCGGTGTGGCCGGGCGCGGGCGCGACAACTTTCAACCGGGGGCCCTGGCCCATGCGCGTTCCAGCACACGCGCAGCAGACCAAAGCCACCACCGCGAAACCGCCCAGACCCATGACGGTGACGAGAGCGTCGACTTCTTCGCGCAACTGGCCAGCCACTGGAAGAAGAACTACAGCGGCTGGAGCGCCTTTATGCTCACACCCGACCTGAAGCTGCCCAGCAAAATGCGCCTGAAAGAATCGCGCCGCGTGCCCATGTGGAACGGCCCCATCGAATGCCGCTTGTTCCGTTTTGACATGGTCAAAGGCAGCTTGAAGCGCACGGCCAACGACGCCCCCTCTGCCGACACACCGGGGGCTGCCGGTACGCCTGCACCATGAACGCGCAGGCCCCAGCACGCTGCGTGCTGGACACCAACATCGTGCTTGACCTGTGGGTGTTTGACGAACCGCAAGCAGCCGCCTTGCGCAAGCGTGTCGAGACGGGCACCAGCGGGTGGATCGCCACCGCCGCCATGCGTGAAGAGCTGGCCCGCGTGCTGGCTTACCCGCAAATCGCCAAACGCCTGAGCGCCCGGGCCCTGCCCGCCGACACCGTGCTTGGGCACTTTGACCGCCATGCGCAGCTGCAGCCCGACGCGCCCAAAGCGCCCTGTGCCTGCAAAGACGCCGACGACCAAAAATTCATCGACCTGGCTGTGCAGCATTCCGCCGCGCTGCACAGCAAAGACGCGCAGGTGCTGTGCATGAAAAAGCGCCTAGAGCGCTGCGGCGTTGCGCTGAACCCGGTCGATGAACCCTCTCCAAACGCGCTTGTTTGACCCCAGCAGGCATGTGTGCATAAAATGCACACATGCCTGCCGCAAAACTTTACAACTGGAATTTTGAAAAAAATCAGTTGCTGCTCAAAGAACGGGGCATTTCTTTTGAGCGAATTGTTTTTGAAATCAGCCTTGGCAACGAGCTGGACGTGGTGTTCCACCCTAACCAGGACAAATACCCCGGGCAAATGATTTCCATGGTGGAGGTCGATGGTTATGTCTACGCCGTGCCTTTTGTTGAAACTGCGACCGAAATTTTTCTCAAAACCATCATCCCCAGCCGCAAGGCCACCAAACAATACAGGAGCCAATCATGACCCAAAAGCCAACTTATGACGACGAAGAGCTGGACATCTTGCAGGCGCTGGAGGCGGGTACCCTCAAGCCCGTTGGTGATGCGAACACCCGCCGCAAAGCGCACCAAGCCACGGCCGCAAGCACGCTGAAAAAAGACCAACGCCTGAACATTCGCATTTCAAGCCGCGACCTGAAAAGCCTGCAAGCGCGTGCGGTGGAAGAAGGCATTCCCTACCAAACCCTGGCGGCCAGTTTGCTGCACAAATACGTCAACGGCCATTTGGTCAATCAACGGTAAATGAGCGCTGAAACCACCCATCTACCAGCCCCGCCTGAGCACAGAGACACCCCATGAACACCACCGCTGGCTTGGAAGCCGAAGACTTTGACACCCTGGACAACATCTTGGACGAGCTGCGTGAGCGGTTTGAAGAAACCCCGCAATGGGAGTTTTGCGAGGGCTTCATGGCCGCGCTGGTGTGCTGCCGCCGCGCCATTTCCAAAGACGAGTGGCTGCCCATGCTGTTGGGCATTGACCCGGATGAGGCACAAGGCGCAAGCTTCGCCGACGACGCCCAGCGCCAGCAGTTCATGGCCTTGTGGCAACGCCGCTTTGATGAAATCAAACTCGCGCTGGACACCCCCGTTGAAGCGCTGGACGACGACAAGGCCTATGCCCCCGAAGTGATGGACGTGCGCGGGGCCATTGCCTCGCTGCCGCCCGAAGAACGTGCAGACATCGACGACAGCGAGATCCCGTCTTTTGCCCAGGTCTGGGCGCTGGGCTTCATGTTCGCGGTGGAAAACTGGCCCGAAGAATGGGCCAGCCCCAAGGACAAGGAAGCGGCCAAGTGGTACGACCTGTCGCTCGAAGCCATCGTGGCCCTGACCGAAGACGACGACGCGGTGCCCACCTTGTCGGCCTTGTCCGAAGACGGCCCGCCCAGCGTCAGCGAACAGCGCCTGAACGCCTACGGCGAAGCGCTGTGGGCGGTGTACGACCTGCGCGAGATCTGGCGCAACATCGGCCCGCGCATCAACCAAGTCATCAAAGTTGCCACGCCCGGGCGCAACGATGCCTGCAACTGCGGCAGCGGGAAAAAGTACAAAAAATGCTGCGGGGCTTGAGGCCGCCGCAGCTGACCGCCTGAGCAAGCCAACGACAACCGACCAGGCCAGGTTTGCAGTGCCGCCTTTTGAACACTGTCACCCCACTGCGCGGGCCTGCGCAGCTTGAAGACATCAATCCCAGGCTGCGCTTGTCATGTCGGCATTTTTTGTCATCGCGGGCGCAGACCCGGGGTCCAGTGAAAACGGCGGCACTGTCAACGCTGAGCGTGCAAGCGGTATTGCGTTGCCAGCTTCACAAAGCCCGCCACATCCGGGTCTAGGCCGGTTTCGGACTGCAAGATCTCGCCCACCGCATGGGCTGTTTGGGCCGCCAGGCAGGCATCCAAAAACAGCAGGCGGGAACGGCGGGCCAGCATGTCTTCCACGCGCACTGCGTATTCAAAGCGGGCGGCAAAGCGCACCATGGCCTCGCTCAAACTCGGGGTCAGCCAATGGTTTGCGCCCGGCAATTGGGCCAGCCAATCTTGTTCGCTGCCATAGCCGTGCACACCCTCGGGCTCGCTGATGGACACCGCCTGGCTGGCCCCCGAACCCACCAGCGGCAAATCTGCGGTGCGGGCGGGTCCGCGTGCGGGCAACAAAGCCGTGTCCACACACTTTTGCAACACGTCCTCGGCCATGGCGCGGTAGGTGGTCCATTTGCCGCCGGTCACCGTCACCAAGCCGGAGCGGCTGACCAGCACCGTGTGTTCACGGCTCAAGGCTTGGGTTTTGTCGCCCTCGTTTTTGGGCGGCTTGACCAGCGGGCGCAAGCCCACCCAAATACTTTTCACATCGCTGCGCTGCGGCGCTGTTCGCAGGTATCGCGCGGTCTCGCTCAAAATGAAATCAATCTCGTCTTCAAAAGCCAAAGGTTCTGCGGCCAAGTCGTGGCGCGGTGTGTCAGTGGTCCCCAGAATCAACTTGCCCAACCAAGGCACGGCAAACAGCACACGGCCATCGGCCGTCTTGGGAATCATCAAGGCGGTGTTGCCCGGTAAGAACTGGGCATCGACCACCATGTGCACGCCTTGGCTGGGCGCCACCATGGGCTCGGGCGAGCCATCTTGCTCGCGCAAAGCGTCCACCCACACGCCCGTGGCATTGACCACGCAGCGGGCTCCAATAGCATAGGCTTGCCCCGTCAATACGTCTTTACAAAACAAGCCCGACACCTTGGCTTCGTTGTACTGCAAACGGGTAGCCTCCATGTAGTTGAGCATCAAAGCGCCCTGCACGGCCGCTGTGCGCGCCAGCGCCAGGGCGAGTTTGGTGTCGTTGAATTGACCATCCCAATACTGAACGCCACCGCGCAAATGGGCACTCTGCACCGTGGGCAAACAAGCCAATGTGGCTTGTCGCGACAAAAAATGGGTCGGTCCCAAACCCGAGGCACCCGCTAAGGCATCGTACATTTTCAGACCGATACCGTAAAAAGCCGTCTCCCACCACTTGTAAGCGGGCACCACAAAGGACAAGGGCTGCGCAATGTGCGGCGCGTTGCGCAGCAAGGTGCTGCGCTCATGCAAAGCCTCGCGCACCAAGGCAAAGTTGCCCTGCGCCAAATAACGCACACCGCCATGCACCAACTTGGTCGAGCGCGACGAGGTGCCTTTAGCGAAATCATTCGCCTCCACCAACACCACCTTCAGGCCACGCGCCGCCGCGTCCAGGGCCACGCCCAAACCGGTCGCGCCGCCGCCCACAATGGCCAGGTCATAGACCTCGCCCGGGTCCAGGCGGGCCAACAGATCTTCACGGCGCGTCAACAAAGGCTGTGCTTTGGGGGGCATCAAAAACAACTCTTTCAAAAATAAAAAAGAGCCGTGCAAGATGTGACTTGCACGGCTCACTGTGGCTTAACGCACTTTGCCGTTCTTCCATGCGCTCAACAGCGCGTCATAGGCAATGGTTTCACCCTTTGGCTTTTCGTTGGTCAATTTTTTCCATGGCGCATTCTTGTCACTGAGCCACTTGTTGGCGTCCGATTTGGCGTTCAGCTTGGGTGGGCACACGGCCATACCCGAGCGCTCCAAGCGGGCCATCACATTGTCCATTTCGTTGGCCAAATTGTCCATCGCGGCTTGCGGTGTTTTCTCGCCGGTCACCGCCACCGCTACGTTTTTCCACCACAGCTGAGCCAGCTTGGGATAGTCGGGCACGTTGGTGCCAGTTGGGGTCCAAGCCACGCGCGCTGGGCTGCGGTAAAACTCCACCAAACCACCCAATTTGGCCGCCATGTCGGTCATGGCTTGCGACTGGATGTCGGACTCGCGAATCGGCGTTAAACCCACTATGGTCTTTTTCAAGGATGTGGTTTTGGCGGTGACAAACTGGGCATAGAGCCAAGCTGCTGCGACTTTGTTCTCATCATGACCTTTGAAAAAAGTCCATGAACCCACGTCTTGGTAGCCGTTTTGCATGCCCTGCTTCCAATACGGGCCGTTGGGACCTGGGGCCATGCGCCACTTGGGTGTGCCGTCTTCATTCACCACAGGCAGACCTTTTTTGATCATGTCCGCCGTAAAGGCCGTGTACCAAAAGATTTGCTGGGCAATTTGGCCTTGAGCAGGCACCGGGCCGGCTTCACCAAAGGTCATGCCAATGGCTTCTTTGGGGGCGTACAGCTTCATCCAGTCGATGTACTTGGTCAACGCGTAAACCGCTGCAGGCGAGTTGGTCGCACCACCCCGGGCCACAGATGCGCCTTGCGGTGTGCAGCCATCGGCCGAGGCGCGAATACCCCACTCATCTACAGGCTTGCCGTTTGGAATGCCAACGTCGGCTGAACCGGCCATCGACAACCAGGCATCGGTGAAGCGCCAGCCCAGGGACGGGTCTTTTTTGCCGTAGTCCATGTGGCCGTAAATCGCTTTGCCGTCGATGTTTTTCACATCATTCGTAAAGAAGGCGGCAATGTCTTCGTAGGCGCTCCAATTCAAAGGCACGCCCAGGTCGTAACCGTATTTGGCTTTGAACTTGGCTTTCAATTCAGGCTTGGCAAATAAATCTGCGCGGAACCAATACAGGTTGGCAAACTGCTGGTCAGGCAATTGGTACAGCTTGCCGTCTGGTGCGGTGGTGAAGCTGGTGCCAATGAAGTCTTTGATGTCCAAACCCGGGTTGGTCCATTCTTTGCCTTTGCCGCTCATGTAGTCGGTCAAGTTCATGACCTTGCCGTAGCGGTAATGGGTACCGATCAAATCCGAGTCGGTGATCCAGCCGTCGTAAATCGACTTGCCCGACTGCATGGAGGTTTGCAGTTTTTCGACCACGTCGCCTTCACCAATCAAATCGTGCTTGACTTTGATGCCGGTGATTTCTTCAAACGCCTTGGCCAAGGTTTTGGATTCGTATTCATGGGTGGCAATGGTTTCTGACACCACCGAAATTTCCTTCACCCCTTTGGCCTGCAGTTTTTTGGCAGCATCCATGAACCACTTCATCTCCGTCGTTTGCTGGGCTTTGCTCAAAGTGGACGGCTGAAACTCATTGTCAATCCACTTTTTGGCTGCAGCCTCATTGGCCCAAGCCATTGAAGACAGTGAACAGGCAACTGCCACCGCTACAACGCTATAACGTAACTTCATGATTTATCTCCCAATTTTTCGGACACCCCCTGACAACAAGGCCATGTCGGCTCCAGGGGGAAAGAAGCCGGCCCTTTTTTTCAATGTCGGTTCAAGCCTTGCGCATGATCCAGACCAACAACACCATCGAGGCTACAAAGCTGTACCAAATGGAAGGTTCTGCATCCAAAGACAGTCCCTGCGCCATCCAACCACTCAAGCCGACAAAGGCCAGATTCACATAAGCCGCAGCCAAAAGACCAATGAACAAACGGTCCCCGCGGGTCGTGTCCATGGGCAAAAAGCCGCGTCGTACCAAGGTCGGCGATTTGATTTCCCAAAGCGTCATGCCTGCGATCATCAGCACAATGCAGGTGAAAAATACCGCTACTGGTAGGGTCCAAGCCATCCATTCAAACATGCTGTTTTTCCTTCTCGCGCTGCATCACACCCGCCCCATCGCAAACCCTTTGGCGATGTAGTTGCGGACAAACCAAATCACAATCGCGCCGGGCACGATGGTCAGCACCCCGGCTGCGGCCAAAGTAGCCCAGTCCATGCCAGAGGCCGACACGGTGCGCGTCATGGTGGCGGCAATCGGCTTGGCGTTCACGCTGGTCAAAGTGCGCGCCAACAGCAACTCCACCCAACTGAACATGAAACAAAAGAAGGCTGCAACACCGACACCGGCTTTGATCAATGGCAAAAAGATTTGTACAAAAAACCGAGGGAAGGAATAACCGTCGATGTACGCCGTCTCGTCAATTTCACGCGGAATGCCGCTCATGAAACCTTCCAAAATCCAAACTGCCAAAGGCACGTTGAAGAGCAAATGCGCCA
Organism: Limnohabitans sp.; assembly: GCF_044361645.1. GTDB lineage: Bacteria > Pseudomonadota > Gammaproteobacteria > Burkholderiales > Burkholderiaceae_C > Limnohabitans_A. The sequence continues at coordinate 24,818 of NZ_JBIKIL010000034.1, forward strand.
GCGCCACCGCAATGTGCGTGTCCATCAAACCGACCGAGCTGTAAAGTTGGAAAAAGGGCAGCAAAAACACAGCGGGAGGGGTCATGCGGTTGGTCAGCAACCAAAAGAACACGTGCTTGTCGCCCAAAAAGCTGTAGCGTGAAAACGCATAGGCCGCTGGCAAGGCCACGACCAACGACATCACCGTGTTCATGGCCACGTAAATCAAACTGTTGATATAGCCAGAATACCAGGCCGGATCGGTCAAGATGGTCTGGTAATTGGCCCAAGTGAAGTGCTCTGGGAACAAGCTGAACCCCGCCAAAATTTCGTTGTTGGTCTTGAACGACATGTTCACCATCCAGTAGATGGGCAACAAGGCAAAGACCAAGTACAGGCACAGAAAAATGCTGCGCTTTTGAAATTTAGATTTAGACATGACCGCCCTCCTTCGAACCTGTGCCCACGCTTTGCATCCAGTTGTACAAAACAAAGCAAAACAGCAAGATGATCAGAAAATAAATCAGCGAGAACGCAGCCGCAGGCCCCAAGTCAAACTGCCCCACAGCTTTTTGCGTCAAAAACTGCGACAGGAAGGTGGTGGAGTTGCCGGGGCCACCGCCGGTCAACACAAAAGGTTCGGTGTAAATCATGAAGCTGTCCATGAAGCGCAGAAGCACCGCAATCACCAGCACGCCGCGCATCTTGGGCAACTGCACGAAACGGAAAACATCCCACTTGCTGGCCCCGTCAATGCTCGCCGCTTGGTAGTAGGCATCAGGTATTGAGCGCAAGCCGGCATAAGCCAGCAAGGCGACCAAGGGCGTCCAGTGCCACACATCCATCAGCAGCACCGTGAGCCAAGCATGGGTAGCGTTGCCGGTGTAGTTGTAGGCGATGCCCATGCTTTGCAGCGCCGCACCCATCAAGCCGATGTCGGTGCGGCCAAAGATTTGCCAAATGGTGCCCACCACGTTCCACGGGATCAGCAAGGACAGCGAGACGATGACCAAGACCGCAGACGATTTCCAGCCCGTAGTCGGCATAGACAGGGCCAACGCAATGCCCAGCGGCAACTCCACGGCCAAGACGGAGAAGGAGTAAATCAATTGGCGCAGCAAAGCGCCATGCAGCTCCTCGTCGCGCATGATGGCGGCGAACCACTCGGTGCCCACAAACACCCGCCGGTCGGTTGAGATGATGTCCTGCACCGAATAGTTGACCACCACCATCAATGGCAGGATGGCCGAAAAGGCCACGCACAGCAGCACCGGCAAAATCAAAAACCAGGCCTTCTGGTTGACGGGCTTGATGGTTGTACTCATGCCACGATGTCCTCATTTTTGTAAAAGCAGGTGTGCGCGTTCAGCACTTGGAACCACATGACTTGGCCCTTGGTCAAAGCAACTTCAGCGGCATCGGCTGACAATCGGGCTTTAATGATTTGCCTCTCATGCTCGGCGGTGACGATGAAATGCGTGCCCACGTCTTGCACCTGCGTCACCACCATGGGCAAGGAACCCGCAGTTGGCGTCTGCGCAAGCGTCACATATTCCGGCCGTATGCCCAATTTGATGTCGCCTGCCGGTAGCCTCAATGCGGTAGGCAAGCTCAAGGTTCGCGAGCCCACCCGCACGGCTTCGTCGGTCACCTGCGCACGGATGAAATTCATGCCTGGTGAGCCAATAAAATGGCCCACAAAGGTATGGCTGGGCCGTTCAAACAAGTCGGCAGGCGAGCCCACTTGCACAGCGCGACCGCGGGTCATCACCACCACCTGCTCGGCAAAAGTCAAGGCCTCGACTTGGTCATGGGTCACATAAATCAAAGTCAGCTTGAGTTCGTTGTGAATTTGTTTGAGCTTACGGCGCAGCTGCCACTTCAGGTGCGGATCGATCACGGTCAGCGGCTCGTCAAACAACACGGCCGACACATCAGGTCGCACCAAGCCGCGGCCCAGCGATATTTTTTGCTTGGCGTCGGCCGACAATCCGGCTGCGCGCTGATGGAGCTGACCACTCATTTCCAGCATCTCGGCAATTTGCCCCACACGTTGTTTGATTTTGTCGGTCGACCATTGGCGGTTGCGCAAAGGGAACGCCAAGTTTTCGGCCACCGTCATGGTGTCGTAAATCACTGGGAACTGAAACACCTGGGCGATGTTGCGCGCCTGGGGCGAGTCTTGCGTCACATCACGGCCATCAAACAGCACCGTGCCTTGTGAGGGTGTGAGCAGACCCGACATCACATTGAGCAGGGTGGTTTTGCCGCAGCCTGAAGGGCCGAGTAAAGCGTACGCGCCGCCGTCTTCAAAACGCATCTTCAGGGGCAGCAACGCATAGTCGCTGTCCTGCTGCGGGTTGGCGGCGTAGGCATGGGCCAATTCAAGATCAACGCGCGCCATCTCAGAGCCCTCCAGCCAAAACTGCGCGGGACCGCGCAGGTGCCAAAAGCAAAGCGCCTTGCGCATCAAACACATACACCTCTGCGGGGTTCACATGCACGGTCAACAAGCTGTCCAAATCAAAATAATGCACACCCGTGATCTGCGCCACCACATTGCCCACTGCAGTTGCCACGTGCACGTAAGTGTCGGAGCCTGAGATTTCAACCAACTCGACGCGGCCAGCCAAGCCCATATCGCCTGGCAGTGCGCGCACACGCACCGCGCTGGCGCGCATGCCCAGGGTCAAAACAGCCGATGCGGTTTCGGGCAAGGCCAGCGTCAGCGTAGAGCCATCGGCCAAGGCCACGCCTTCAGGCGTTCGCTGGGCAGAGATCAAATTCATGGGAGGATCGCTGAAGGCGCGGGCCACGCGCAGGGACTGGGGGTGGTGAAACACCTCGGCGGTGGGGCCGTATTGCAGCAACTCGCCCGCATCCATCACGGCGGTGTAGCCGCCCAAAAGCAGCGCCTCCCCAGGTTCGGTGGTGGCGTAAATCACGGTGGCGTCGCCACTGGCAAACAATGCGCCCAGTTCTTCGCGCAACTCTTCGCGTAATTTGTAATCCAGATTCACCAGAGGCTCGTCCAGCAGCATCAAGGGGGCTCCCTTGGCCAAGGCGCGGGCCAGCGCTACGCGCTGTTGTTGGCCGCCCGACAGCTCGGTGGGGTAACGGTCGAGAAACATCTCGATGTGCAGCTTCTCAGCCAAGGCTTGTACGCGTTGCGCCACATTTTTGTCGCCGCGCAACTTCATGGGCGAAGCGATGTTGTCACGCACTTTCATCGAGGGGTAGTTGATGAACTGCTGGTACACCATGGCCACATTTCGCTCGCGCACTGGCACGCCCACAACGTCGCGTCCATTGACTTTGACTTGACCTGTTGTTGGCACGTCCAAGCCCGCCATGATGCGCATCAGGCTGGTTTTGCCGGATTGGGTGGCACCCAACAACACCGTCACGTTGGCCGTTTGCGGAGCCAAGCTCAACTCATAGAGCCAAGTTTGCGCGCCGACTTTTTTACCGATGCCCTCTAGCGACAGATCCATCTCACCTCCTTCGAAATTCAGCACCTGTGGGACACAGTTTCCAGATAGAATTTCACCATTATTATTCTTTATTTTTCGTTTATCATTAGTATTTACCCTTTTCCTGTTCTTTATTTTTCGTTTTAAAGTAAGGCTGTTCCTTTCAAACTGCGAAAATCCAGGCCATGAATTCCAACCCGCGCCAAATCACCCTGCTCAAGGTGGTCCAAGAACTTGGCTCTGTGAGTGTTGACCAACTGGCCGACAAATTGGGCGTGACCTTGCAAACCGTCAGGCGGGATGTGCAGCGCATGGCCGAAACCGGTCAACTGACCCGCTTTCATGGCGGGGTGCGGGTGCCCAGCTCCACCACCGAAAACATGGGTCACCTTCAAAGGGTCAGCCTGAATGCCGAGGCCAAAAGCCGCATTGCGCGCAGCGTGGCTGCCTGCGTGCCCAACGATTGCTCCATCATTTTGAACATCGGCACCACTACTGAAGCCATTGCCCGTGCGCTGCTGCAGCACAAGGGTTTGCGGGTGATCACCAACAACTTGAACGTCGCGGCGACATTGAGTGCCAACCCTCACAGCGAGGTCATTGTGGTGGGCGGCGTGGTGCGCGGCCGCGACCAAGGCATCGTGGGCGAAGCGGCAGTGGACTTCATTCGCCAATTCAAAGTCGACATCGCTTTGATCGGCATTTCAGGCATCGAGTCCGATGGCTCGCTGCGCGACTTTGACTACCGCGAGGTCAAAGTGTCACAAACCATTTTGACGCACGCCCGCGAAGTCTGGCTGGCGGCCGACCACAGCAAGTTCAATCGCCCTGCCATGGTCGAAGTGGGCAAGATCTCCCAAATTGACCACCTGTTCACCAATGCAGCGCCACCCGAACCTTTTGCTGCACTGCTGGCCGATGCCGAGGTACAACTGCACATTACCGACTGAGCTGGAAGACTCCTTTTATGACCTACATCCTCGCCCTAGATCAAGGCACCTCCAGCTCGCGCAGCATTGTGTTCAACACCGAGGGCCAAATCGTCTCGCTCGCCCAGCGCGAGATCACGCAGATTTACCCGCAACCGGGTTGGGTGGAACATGACCCTTTGCAAATTTGGCAAACCCAGCTTGACACCGCACGCGAAGCCTTGAATAAAGCCAGCATCCAAGCCAGCCAAGTCAGCGCCCTGGGCATCACCAACCAACGCGAAACCACGGTGGTGTGGCACAAAAGCACGGGCCAGCCCATCTACAAGGCCATCGTCTGGCAAGACCGCCGCACCGAACCCGCGTGCGCCGCCCTGCGCGAGCAAGGCCTGGCCGACAGCATCCAAGCCAAAACCGGCTTGCTGGTGGACGCGTATTTTTCGGGCACCAAACTGCAATGGATTTTGGACCACGTGCCCCACGCCCGCGCCCAAGCCGAGCGCGGCGAGTTGCTGTTTGGCACGGTGGACAGCTGGCTCATGTGGCAGCTCAGCGGTGGTGCGGTGCACGCCACCGACGTGAGCAACGCCTCGCGCACTTTGCTGTTCAACATCCACACCCACACCTGGGACGCCGACTTGCTGGCGGCCTTGCGCATACCGCCCGCCATGACGCCCACGGTGCACCCCTCCAGCGCGGTGTTTGGCCAGGTGCGCCCCGAGCTGCTGGGCCACGCCATCACCATCGGTGGGGTGGCGGGCGACCAACAAAGCGCGCTGTTTGGGCAAGCTTGCTTTGGCGCAGGCATGGTCAAAAACACCTATGGCACCGGCTGCTTCATGCTCATGCACACCGGCGGCTTGGCCATGCGTTCGCAAAATGGTTTGATCACCACCAGCGCAGCGCAAGTGGCCGCCATGCCACACAGCGCACCGCAGTTTGCGTTAGAAGGCAGCGTGTTTGTGGGTGGCGCTGTGGTGCAGTGGCTGCGCGACGGTTTGGGTGCCATCCGGCACAGCAGCGAAGTGCAGGCCCTGGCCGAAAGCGTGCCCGACTCGGGCGGCGTGATGGTGGTGCCCGCCTTCACCGGCCTGGGCGCGCCCTACTGGAAACCCGACGCACGCGGCTCCATCACGGGCCTGACGCGTGGCAGCACCGTGGCCCACATCGCACGGGCGGCCCTCGAGAGCATCGCCTTCCAAAGCGCCGCCTTGCTGCAAGCCATGGGCCGCGATCTGGCGCAGGCGAGTGCAAGCCCAGTGCAAGAGCTGCGTGTGGATGGTGGCGCGTGCGTGAACAATTTGCTCATGCAGTTTCAGGCCGACTTGCTGGGGCTGGACGTGGTGCGCCCCGAAGTGGTGGAAACCACCGCACTGGGCGCGGCCTATCTGGCGGGCCTGTCTACAGGCGTGTTTGCCAGCACCGACGAGCTGCGTGCGCTGTGGCGCGCAGAGCGGCGCTTTACGCCGCAGCGCCCACCCGACTACGCCGCCGAGCAAATGCTGCTGTGGGAAAACGCCGTGCGCAAAACCGTGCTGGAGTGACAACTGCGGCGCGTCAGGCGCAAGCCCAAACTCAAAACCTTGCAGCCAGCCCACCGCGTCGGCGGTCTGATGAGACGCACCCCATGACCGACAACACCCTGGCCCAACGCTTCCAAGCCACCCGCATCGGCGACATCAAGATGGCCCACCGCGTGGTCATGGCCTGTGGCCGCGCCGACATCTCCAACCCCGACCTGCCTGCACGCTGACGCGGGGCTGACGGTCAGCAACACCGACGATGTCGAAGAAGTCACCAATTACCTGCGCGCCTTTCGCTGGACACAAGACAGCTTGCGCGACCCCAACGGCCTGCCCAAGAGCGTGCGCCTGATGCGCCAAGCACACCGCCTGCTCATGGACGGTGCACGCGGCGCAGGCCGCCAACCCGGCGAACTGCGCAAGTCTCAGAACTGGATTGGCGGCACGCGCCCCGGCAACGCCGTGTTTGTGCCTGCGCCACCAGAACATGTCCCGGCGCTGCTGGCAGATCTGG
>NZ_JBIKIL010000036.1:0-31147 GCF_044361645.1 Limnohabitans sp.
CCTTTAGGGCCCAAAGTCACTTTGACCGCGTTGGCCAAAATGTTCACGCCTTCAACCATGCGTGCGCGGGCTTCGCCGCCGAAAATTACGTCTTTTGCTGCCATTTGAATTCTCCGGTTATGCGTTGTGCGATCAGCGTTGTGTGTACAAAGAAGACCAACTCAACGGGAACTTGATTAAGGGGTAAATACGGGAAAAACCTGGGTGCGCTCAACACTCAACGCTGAACGCACAACCTCACTCGACGACCGCAAACAGGTCTTCTTCTTTCATGACCAGCAGCTCGTCGCCGTCGACCTTGACGGTCTGGCCGCTGTACTTGCCGAACAACACGCGGTCGCCGACTTTCACGCTCAGGGCTTTGATGTCGCCTTTGTCATTGGTTTTGCCAGGGCCGACGGCCAAGACTTCACCTTGATCGGGCTTTTCAGCAGCCGAGTCGGGGATCACGATGCCCGAGGCTGTTTTGGTTTCGCTTTCGATACGTTTGACGATCACGCGATCGCCCAAAGGACGCAGTTTCATGGAATCTCCTGGATTTGAAACAAGGGTTGAAAAACAAAAGCACCAAAAGGGTGCTTGTCGAATCTGAGGGGTGGGTGTTTTTAGCACTCATCCCCATCGAGTGCTGATGATAAGCGCTTTTGGGCTTTTTTCAAGACCCGGCCGACAAAACACTTCAATGGTGCGCTGCTTGATCTTGCTGCGCGTGTCGTGTGCTCAGCCAATAGCCATAGACCAGATCGCAACTGATGTCGCCCTCGAACAGGCTGAGTTGCGGACCGGGGCTCAGTGGGCTGCCAGCGGGTAAGTGGGTGCTGTTGTAAACCACCAAATGGGTGTTGGGCAGGCGATCAGAGTCCAAATGCAGTGGGCCGGTGTGCAGCCAAGGGATGCGGGCGTCAATGAAGATCGCATTGATCTCGGTGCTCAGGTCCACCAAGTCCAGCGGATGGGTCATGGCCAAAATTTGCGGCCATTGAGCCAAGGTCTTCACGGCGGGGCTGATATTTTCGCTGCTGTGCAGGATGCCCAGGTAGGCGCGTCCGAGCTCAGGCAAGGGGTTGAGCGGGGTGAAGCCTTGTTGAGCGCAATAGGCTTTGAGCGAGCTGGTCAAAATGCGTCGGTGACCGCCGTGGGTCAAAAAAGCGGTGAACAAACCGCTTTGCACCATGCGCTGAACCGTGCCTATCGAAAGGCCCAGCATTTTGGCGGCTTGGCTGGTGCTGATGTAAGTTTGTTTGTTTTGGTCGGTTTTCATGCGCTGTGTCGATTGGGCCCTGAAATGGGCGGGAAAGTTGGCTTGGCTCTGTTTGGATGTTAAGGGGCCAAGCTCGATCTAAGACTTGGGGTTAATCGGTAAGCCGATGGGCACAAACCGGTAGCGCTGGCAGTTGGATGCCTCCCGCGTCATGTGCTCCGTTGCGGGTTCTCAGGCCTGTTGAGGTGTGCCCATGGCAAAGTCAGGCTGTGCCGGTGGAGCCGGGTTCGGGCCGAGAGGGCGGTTGGTGTGGGTCAGTTCAGTGCAAAATCGCCCACTTATGTTGAATTGGTTTCGATTTTTCTCGCGATGGCCTTTGTGGGCTCTTCACGTCTTGGGTTGGCTTGGCGGTTGGGGGGCTTGGTTGTTGTCGGGGCGCTACCGGGCGCGTTTTTTGAGCAACGCCCGCCAAGCGGGTGTGGGTTGGCGCGCGCAACTGGGCGCGGTGGGTCATGCCGGGCGCATGTCGGCCGAATTGCCGCGTTTGTGGTTGGGCCGCACGCCGCATTTGGAATGGGCCGACGACAGTGCCGCGGCCGAGGCTTATGCCCTTGGGCAGGGGGTGTTGTTTTTGACGCCGCACATGGGCTGCTTTGAGATCACCGCCCAAGCGCTGGCTTTGCGCTTTGGGGCTCAGCATGGGCGCTTGACGGTTTTGTACCGTCCCTCGCGTCATGCGGGCTTGAACGAGGTGATGGCGCTGGCGCGCAATCGACCGGGCTTGCAGGCTGTCCCCACCAGCTTGGCGGGGGTGCGGCAAATGATCAAGTCTTTGCGTGCAGGCGAGGCCGTGGGTTTGTTGCCCGATCAGGTGCCGCCCGACGGCATGGGGCTGTGGGTGCCGCACTTTGGCAAACCGGCCTACACCATGACTTTGGCGGCCAGGTTGGTGTTGCAAACTGGCGCACGGGTGGTGCTGATCTGGGGCGAGCGTTTGCCTTGGGGGCGCGGCTACCGCTTGCACACGCAGACCTTGGGTCGGGACCTGTCAGCCGATTTGGAGACGGCGGTGCTGCAGATCAACTTGGCCATGGCGGCGCTGATTTTGCAGTGCCCTGCGCAATACATTTGGGGCTACGCCCGTTACAAAAAACCCAGGCAGGGCTGAGCGGCAAGGCACCATGGTGAATGTGATGATCTTTGTGATGCGCGGGCTTGCGCACATGCCCTTGGCTTGGGTCAGGGCACTGGGCCATGCCTTGGGTGCAGTGCTGTGGCATTTGGCGCGCAAGCGCCGGCGCATTGTGCTGGTGAATTTGCAAAAATGCCTGCCCGAGTTGACCCAGGCGCAGCGCGTGGACTTGGCGTACCAGCATTTTGTGGTCTTTGGCCAGTCGGTTTTGGACCGCTCTTGGCTGTGGCATGCGCCCGAGGCGCTGGTGCGAGAGCGCTTGCATTGGGTGGGTGATCTGCAGGCTTTGCAGCAAGCTGGGCCACTGGTGATGTTTGCCCCGCATTTTGTGGGTTTGGATGCCGGTGGCATGGCGGTTTGCTTGGAAGTGCCGGGGCCAGTGGCTTTTATTTTTGTGGCGCAGTCACGCCCGGCGGTTGACGCATGGGTGCGCCAGGGCCGCGAGCGCATGGGCAATGTGCGGCCTTATTTTCGGCACCAGGGCATGCGCCAGATTTTGGCGGGCATCAAAAAGGGTGAGCCTTTGCATTTGTCCTCAGACATGGATTTCGGGCGTCAAGACTCTATTTTTGTGCCCTTTATGGGCGTCGAAAAAGCCGCCACGGTGCCTTCCTTGTCGCGTTTGTCCAGGGCGGTGGGCGCGCGCGTGGTGCCGGTGGTCACGCACATGACGCCATCGGGCTACGCCATTGAGGCGCATGCGCCACTGGAAAACTTTCCCTCGCACGACTTGGCGCAAGACACGGCGCGCGTGAACCGCCTGCTGGGCGAATGGGTGCGCAGCATGCCCGAGCAGTATTACTGGGTGCACAAGCGCTTGAAGACCCGTCCCGAGGGCGAGGCGGGGTTTTACTGAGCTGTTTTTGCGGCAGCAAGGGGCAGCAAAAACGCTGCGATTTCGGCCACCACCCGTGCGCTTTGTTCATGCACCACCCAGTGGCTTGCCTGAGCGATGGGCACCAAGCGCAAATGGCCAATGTGCGTGTCCAGCCCGTCGGTCAGACAAGGCAGCAAAGCCACATCGTCTTGAGCCCAGAGCACCAAGGTGGGCACATCGATGCGCAGCGCCTCAGGCGGTATGTGAACGGCCCGGGCACCCGGGTCGGTGGCGGTGGCCGGACGCAAGGGCGAAGCGCGGTAGTAGTTGAGGCCGCCTTGCAGCCCGTGTTGCCAGACGCCTCGGTATTGCGCTTTGACAGCAGGGGTCAGCCAGCGGGGGGCAGACGCTGGGGTGCTGCGCGTGGCGAGCGATTGCAAAGTGGTGTCCTGTCCGGTCAAAAAACCAAACAAGCGCTCAAAGTCATGGGCCGCCAACTGCGCAGCCGCGTCGGGCTGCACCAAAAAGTTCATGTAGGCGCTGGCCGCTTGTTGCGCCGGGTCGTTTTGCAAGGCTTTGATGAAGGTGCCGGGGTGGGGCGAATTGATGATGACCAGTTGACGCAGGCGAGCCGGGTGTTGGTTGGCCAGACTCCAGGCCACGGCACCGCCCCAGTCGTGGGCGATCAGGGCCGCCAGTGGGGCATTGCCGCCTGCCTTGGCGTGCAGGGCTGCGCACTCTGCGTCGATCAAGGCCAGGATGTCTTGCACCAGGTGTTTGGCGCGGTAGGCCTTCACGTCTGCTGGCGCGCTGGAGCGTTCGTAGCCGCGCAGGTTGGGCGCCACGCAGCGGTAGCCGCCGTTTTCGGGCTGGGAGAAATGCCGCAGCAAAGCATCCCAAACCCAAGCGCCCTCGGGAAAACCGTGCAAAAACATCAGCACCGGGCGACCAGGTTCGCCACAGGCTCGGCAGCTTAAGGTGATGCCGTGGGGCAGGGCTTGCTGCCAAGTCTGGATGTCGGGGGCAGGCGCAGACACGGGGCTTTACTCGTCCAAGGCGGCCGGTTCTTCTTCCGGGCGGGCGGTGGGGGGGATGGGTGAATGGGGGGCTGAGGCGCTGTCGGGGGTGGGGTGGGTCCAATCCCAGAGCAGTTGGGCCACCTCGTCCACGCCTTGCTTTTTCAGTGCCGAAAAGAGCTTGACTTCACCGCCACCGGCTTGCAGTCGCGCAATCGACAGGGCTTTGGCTTGCTCAGCGCGGGTCAGTTTGTCGGCCTTGGTGAGGATGATCAAAAACTTCAGGCCTTCTTCGACACGCGGGCGAATCACTTCGAGCAAGATGTCGTCCAACTCGGTCAGGCCGTGGCGCGGGTCGCACATCATGACGATGCCGGTCAGGTTGTCGCGGCTCACCAGGTAGTTGGCCATGACCTGTTGCCAGCGCAGTTTGTCCATTTTGGCCACAGCCGCGTAGCCGTAGCCCGGCAAGTCGGCCAGCACGGTGTCGGTGATGCCTTGTTTGCCCAGGGCGAACAGGTTGATGTGCTGGGTGCGGCCGGGTTTTTTAGAGGCAAAAGCCAGTTGTTTCTTTTGCGTCAAGGTGTTGATGCAGGTGGATTTGCCCGCGTTGGAGCGGCCCACAAACGCGATTTCGGGCGTGTCCATGTCGGGCAAATGGTGCAGTTGCGCAGCCGTGGTCAAAAAGCGGGCGGTGTGCATCCAGCCCATGGGTGTGACGGGCGCGGGGCTGGCGGGTGGGGTCTGCACCTGCGCATCGCGGTTGGGGCTGACTTGGGCTGGTTTGGCTGCTTTGGCGCTGCCGACAGGGGGTGCGGGGGCGCGAACGTGGGGTCGGGAGCTCATAAATAAGGGGTACCTTGGGTCGTCAGGAACCTGACGCAATCCGCATTGTAGAATCACTAAGTTTTGCGCCAACTCTTGGATCTCGCCATGAAGTCGATCACCTCTTTCTTGTTTGCCACCTTGTCGGCCACTTTGCTGGCTGGTTCGGCTTTAGCCGCTGGCCCAGCACCCCAAGCAGCCAAACCGGATTTGGCCAAAGGCGAAGCCATTTTCAGTCAGGTCTGTGTGGCTTGCCATGCTGCGGATGGCAATTCCAGCACACCTGCCAACCCCAAATTGTCGCAGCAGCATCCCGAGTACCTGATCAAGCAACTGCAAGAGTACAAATCGGGCAAGCGCGCCAATGCGGTGATGAGTGGTTTGGCCTCGACCTTGAGTGATGAGGACATGCGCAACATTGCCTTTTGGTTGGCCTCCAAGCCCGCCAAGCCAGGTTTTGCCAACAACAAAGAAACTGTGGCTTGGGGTGAGCGCATTTACCGTGGGGGCATTCCAGACCGCCAGATTGCTGCTTGTGCGGGTTGCCATTCCCCCAACGGCGCGGGCATGCCCTCGCAATACCCGAGGCTGGCCGGTCAGCATGCTGAGTACACCGCTTTGCAACTGGTTCATTTTCGCGAGGGTGTGCGCAAAAACAATCTGCAGATGACCCAGGTGGCGGCCAAAATGAACGACCGTGAGATCAAGGCGGTATCCGACTACATCGCCGGCCTGCGCTGAGCAAGGGGTGACCTGCTGCTTGGCGACTCCTTGGCTGCCTCTTTGGGGCCAGAGCTGGCAGTGGGGGTTTTGAGGCCCAGGGCCCAGGTATCCGAAGAAACTGAGTCAATGCGCAAGTTTCAACTGACGTGAATTTTCCCAAGGCTGGTTTTCCAGCCTTGCGCGTTTTTGGCGGGCGGTGCCCCGCCTTTTTCTTGTCGGGTGTTTTTTCACAACCACACGGTGCTTGCTGCACTCAGCCCTGCTGCCGAGCCAGGTTTGTGCCGCCGTCAAGCCGTGCTGGAGCTGCAGTCGCCCGTGCGCAGGGCGCTGTCGCTGTTGGCGATGATTTGCATCGCCTCGGCGAGGGGTGTCACGGTGGTGCACGCCAAGCAGCCAGCGATCTCGTCCCGATGGAACACGCTGGTGCTTGGGGGCTGTGCGGTTTCGCAACGCTTGAAACCCTCTTCAATGGCTTTGAGCAAAGCTTCAGCTGTGAAGGGTTTGCGCAAAAAGGCCACAGCATGTGTCACGCCAATGGGCATCTTTTCCAGAGGCGTTGAGAGGCCGCTCATGAAAATCAGGGGCATGCACAGGCCCGCTTGAGCCAAACGGGCCTGCAGCTCAAAGCCTGTCATTTGGGGCATTTGGACATCCAACAACAAAACCCGCGGGGCTTGGGTGGGCGATGAACTCAAAAATGTCTGTGCGCTCAGGTGCTCGCGCACAGCATAACCCTGTGACCGAAGAACCATGGCCAGTGTTTGACGGAGATCGGGGTCGTCGTCCACCACTTCCACAAGGCAGCTGAGGTTCATATGATTTTTGACAAATCTGACAATTTTATTGGAAACCAACACCGTTGCGGCGTTTCATTTGTCGCCCACGTACCCGCACCGTGGGGTGAGCGATCACGCTTTTGAGCGCAGGCGTGGATTCAAGCTGAATCGGGCAGTTGGCCGCATGCGTCCGCATCCAACACGCCAGCAAGCAGCTTCGTCAGCCCCTCGGCCGCGCCCAACTGCCCGATTGAGGTTCAAGCGGGCTTGGCGTTGGCTTGGGCTGAGCTGGGTTGGTGCATGAAACTGAGGCGGTGTTTGGCAAGCCTATCGCCTTGCGCTGCAAAAGTGGTTGGCAAGCATCACAATGCAGTGCAGTTGTTTATCAAGAGGTCACTTTTATGCGCTTCTCATCCACAGATTCGGGATTTGTCCATCCGGTGCCCAGCGACATCACCCCGGCACAGGTGTACCGCTCACGCAGGGACTTGATTCGGCAGCTCGCCTCAGGCTCTGCTGGCTTGGCTTTGACCGCTTGGGGCTTGCGCCAGGCCCAGGCGCAAACCCCTCGTGCTGGCCAGTTGGCCGCACTGGCATCGCTGCCCTCCAGCGTGCCCGGTGCCATGACCATGGACAAGCTCACCGCCTACAAAGACGCCACCACTTACAACAACTTTTACGAGTTCGGCACCGATAAGTCCGACCCTGCCAAGCGGGCCCACGCCTTGGTCACCCAGCCTTGGACGGTGGACATTGAGGGCTTGGTGAAAAAACCGGGGCGCGTGAATCTGGAAGACCTGATGAAATGGGGGGCTATGGAGGAGCGTATCTATCGCCTGCGCTGCGTGGAAGGCTGGTCCATGGTGATTCCTTGGGTGGGTTACTCGATGGCCCAGCTCATTCAACGGGTGGAGCCCCAACCGGGGGCCAAGTTTGTGGAGTTCATCACCCAAGCCGATCCCAAGACCATGCCCGGCTTGCGCGGCGGGGCCTTGGACTGGCCGTATGTCGAGGCCCTGCGCATGGACGAGGCCATGCACCCGCTGACGCTGTTGGCCTTTGGCATGTACGGCGAGGTCATGCCCAAGCAAAACGGCGCACCCCTGCGCCTGGTGGTGCCGTGGAAATACGGTTTCAAGAGCGGCAAAAGTTTGGTCAAAATCCGCTTCACCGACAAGCAACCCGTGTCCTCTTGGGAAAAAGCCGCGCCGCAAGAGTATGGTTTTTACTCCAACGTCAACCCGCTGGTGGACCACCCGCGCTGGAGCCAGGCCACTGAGCGGCGCATTGGCGAGGACGGCCTGCTGGCCAAGAAGCGCAAAACCCTGATGTTCAACGGCTACGAAGCCCAAGTGGGCCAGCTCTACGCGGGCATGGACCTGAAGAAATTCTTCTGATCTGCGGCTGCAAAGGGCATCGCGCATGAGGGCCGCTTTGCGCCACCCGGCCGCTTGGTGGCTGTTGCTGGGCCTGGGCCTGTCTCCACTGACTTGGCTGGTGCTGCAAGCCCTGCAAGACCAGTTGGGTGCCAACCCCGCCGAGGCGCTGATCCGTGCCACTGGCGACTGGACCTTGCGCAGCCTGTGCCTGGTGTTGGCCGTGTCGCCCCTGCGCCAGCTCTTGGCTTGGCCGGAATTGCTGCGTTTTCGGCGCATGCTGGGTTTGCTGGTTTTTGGCTATGCCAGCGTGCACTTGCTGTGTTACGCCTGGTTCGACATGGGTTTTGACTTGGCCGACACGCTGCAAGACATCGCCAAACGCCCCTTCATCTGGTTGGGCTTCAGTGCCTTTGTGGTTTTGCTGGCGCTGGCAGCAACGTCCTTTAACCGCGCCGTGCGCTGGCTGGGCGGCCAGCGCTGGCAAATGCTGCACCGAGGTGTTTACGCAGTGGCGGTGCTGGCCATTTTGCATTTTTGGTGGATGCGTGCGGGCAAGCAAGACTTTGCCGAGGTGTCGGTTTATGCGGGCATTGTGTTGATTTTGTTGGGCTGGCGTGTCAGGAGGCGTTGGCTGGCAAGGCAAGCTGGCCAGGCACTGGCCGGTGCAGGGCGCTCTGGGCGCTGAAATGGAGGGTCAGTTTCGGCCGCTCGCTTGGGGCTGAGCTTGAGCTTGAGCTCAGAACCAGACGCAGCACTGGACTCAGACCAGTTGCTCCAGTGCAAAGGTGTCAAACGACGATTCACGCTGGCGGATCAAGTGGGCCTGCGTACCGTCCACCAAAATTTCGGCGGCGCGGCCACGGCTGTTGTAGTTGCTGGCCATGCTCATGCAGTAGGCTCCGGCCGACAGCACAGCCAGCACGTCACCGGCTTGGACCTGCAATGCTCGGTCGCGGCCGATCCAGTCACCACTTTCGCAGACCGGTCCCACCACGTCGTAGACCGCGCCAAGGCCAACGCCATCTCCTTTGTCTGTGCCAACGGCAGATCGGGGGCTTACCGGCACAATCTGGTGAAAGGCTTGGTACATGGCGGGGCGGGGCAGGTCGTTCATGGCCGCGTCCACAATGCAAAAATTCTTTTGCTCGCTGGGTTTGAGGTACATGACCTCGGTCAGGCACACGCCTGCATTGCCCACCAAGGATCGGCCCGGCTCGATCATGAGCTGGCGTTGACCATAGCCGCGGGCATCCAGTTTGGCCAGCAACTTCGCCCACAGCGCGTCGGCTTGTGGCGGCGTGTCGCCGTTGTAATTGATGCCCAAGCCGCCGCCAAAGTCGATGTGCTGCAGGGCAATGCCTGCCGCCTCGATCTCGCCGACCAAGTCGAGCATGCGGTCCATGGTGTCCAAAAACGGTGTGGTTTCGGTGATTTGTGAGCCGATGTGGCAGTCAATGCCCACCACCTTCAGCCCTGACAGGCTGGCCGCGTGGCGGTAGGCGTGCAGCGTTTCTTCATGGGCGATGCCAAATTTGTTGCCTTTGAGGCCGGTGGAAATATAGGGGTGTGTTTTCGGGTCCACATTGGGGTTGACGCGCAGGCTGACAGCCGCCTGTTGGCCCATGCTGAGCGCCACTTGATGGAGCACGTCCAGTTCGGCCAGGCTTTCGACGTTGAAGCAGCCAATGCCCGCACGCAGGGCTTGCTGCATCTCCAATCGGCTTTTACCAACCCCCGAAAAAATAATTTTTGCAGGGTCGCCGCCAGCGGCCAGTACGCGGGTCAGTTCGCCACCGGAGACGATGTCAAAGCCGCAGCCTGCATGGGCAAAAATTTGCAAAATAGCCAAGTTCGAATTGGCCTTCATGGCGTAGCAAATTTGCACTTGGCGTCCGGCAAAGCCGCGCTGGTAGGCGGCCAAGGCTGACAACATCGCGGCCTTGGAATACACAAACAAAGGCGTGCCGTGCGCGCGCGCCAAATCGGACAGCCGCTGGCCTTCGACCATGAGTTGCTGGTCGGCATAAGCGATGTGGGGCTGGCCTGGCAGGTCGTGGGCGGTGAGGGTGTTCATGGCGGTGTGGCAGCAGGTGCCGAGGGAGCGGTCGGTGAGGGGGGCTCGGTCTGGGTCAGCGGGGCCGTAGCCGGGCGGGCAGCGGGTGCAGTGTGCCAAGGGTTGAGGCTTTGGGGCAGTGTGGCGCGCTTGGCCGATGCGGGCGAGTCGGGCAAAACCAACGGACCTGTTTGGCCACACGCCGTCAACATCGCCGCACCCCCAACAAGGGCATGGGCCGTGACTAGAATCCGGGTTAACTTCAACATGCTGCGATTGTAATGACTGACCTTGAATTTCTTGACCAAGCTGAGCGCCTGTTGTCGGGCATCGAAAACTGCAGCGACCGCTTGAACGACCACACCGATGCCGACATCGACAACCAGCGCGTGGGGGGCATGGTCACGCTGACTTTTCCCAACCGCAGTCAAATCGTGGTCAACCTGCAAAAGCCCTTGCACGAGGTGTGGTTGGCTGCCCGCTGCGGTGGCTTTCACTACAAGTTTGACGGTAAGCATTGGCAAGACACCAAGGGGCAGGGCGAGTTCTGGCAGAGTTTGTCGCGTTTCGCCTCAGAGCAGTCTGGTCAGCCACTGGTGTTCCAAGCCTGAGGGTTTGTCATCGCCCGAGGCACTTTCGTGGTTTGCCGGTCTTGGGGCAGCTTGCCTGCGCACGGCGCATGCAGCGCAAAGAAAATGCGCTCAGTTTCTGAAAAGGTCAAGAATGCGGCTGCGCTCTTCGTTCGGTGGCAGCGGTGTGACTGGGGTGTCGCCGTTGCCGTCGCCGTCGCCGTCCATGCCGAGTGAGCTGATGCCGTTGCCGTTGGCGTTTTCCGGGTAAAGCCATTGACCGTCGACTTGGATCAAGCCTTCAGGCACTGAGAGTTCTGTCACCGGGGTATTGCGCAGAGCCGTTTTCATGTAGTCGATCCAAACGGGCAAGCTAAGACCTCCACCTGTTTCTCGGGCACCCAGGTTGCGGGGGGTGTCATAACCAATCCAAACCACAGCCGTCAGCTGTGGGTGATAGCCGGCAAACCAAGCGTCGATCGCATCGTTGGTGGTGCCTGTTTTGCCGTACAGGTCTGGGCGTTTTAAAGTGGATTGGGCCCGTGCCGCTGTGCCCGATCGCGTCACTTCTTGCAGCAACTGGGACATGACAAAGGCGTTGCGCTCGGGAATGACCCGGCGTGCGTTGGGTTTGTCAAATTGGACGGGCGCATCGACCAAGATGCGGCCCTTGTGATCGCTGATGCGGGTGATGAGTTGAGGCGGCACCAACAGGCCACCGTTGGCAAACACCGAATAGGCGGTGGCCATTTGCATCACGGTGACCGAGCCAGCACCCAAGGCCATGGTCAGGTAGGGGGGGTGTTTGTCCATGTCAAAGCCGAACAAGCCCGTCCATTGCTGGGCGTTGCGTGCACCGACGGATTCCAAAACCCGGATCGAGACCATGTTTTTTGACCTTGCCAAGCCGGTGCTCAAGCTCATGGGGCCGTCAAATTTGCCGTCGTAGTTTTTGGGCTCCCAAGGTTGCCCACCGGTCACGCCACCAGCAAAAAACAAGGGCGAGTCGTTGATCAGTGTGTTGGCAGAAAGCCCGTGTTCGAGTCCGGCCGAATAAATGAAGGGCTTGAAGCTCGAGCCCGGTTGCCGCCAAGCTTGCGTGACGTGGTTGAATTGGTTTTTGGTGAAATCAAAGCCCCCCACCAGCGCCCGTATGGCACCGGTTTGCGGTGTCATCGAGACAAGGCCACCTTCAACCTCGGGCAGTTGGGTGATCTGCCAAGCTCCGCTGGGCAGCCGCATGACCCTGATCACCGCCCCTTTGCGGATTTTTTTTGCCGCAGGCGCAGTGGCAGCGAGTCCCGATTGGGCAGGCACCAGTCCAGCGCCCGTGATGGTGATTTCTTCGTTGTTTTGCCGGACCGCCACCACTTTGTTGGGCAGGGCTTGCAGCACCACCGCAGACATCACGTCGCCATTGTCAGGGTGGTCCTCCAGCGCATCGTCAATGGCTTCTTCGGTTTGTTTGGGGTCAGAGGGCAAGTTGATGAATTTTTCGGGCCCTCGGTAGACTTGCCGGCGCTCAAAATTCATCAAACCTTGGCGCAAGGCGCTGTAGGCGGCCATTTGGTCGACCGATTCGATGGTGGTGTACACGTTTAACCCGCGCGTGTAAGTGTCAGCACCGTATTGGGCAAAGACCATTTGGCGCACGGTCTCGGCTGCAAACTCTGCGTTCAGGGTTTTTTTGCCGTTGTTTGATTTGAGTACCAATTTTTCGACTTTGGCTTGTTGGGCTTGCTCGGGGGTGATGTAGCCAACCAGCACCATTCGGTCGATGATGTGCAGTTGGCGTGAACGCGCTCGGTTGGGGTTGTTGATGGGGTTGAAGGCCGATGGCGCTTTGGGCAAACCCGCCAACATGGCAGCCTCAGCGATGGTGATGTTTTTCAGCGGCTTGTCAAAGTAAGCCTCTGCGGCAGAAGCAAAACCGTAAGACCGATTGCCCAGAAAAATCTGGTTCATGTAGATTTCCAGAATTTCGTCTTTGCTGAGTAAAAATTCCAATTTGTAGGTCAGCAAAATTTCGTAAATTTTGCGTGTGTAGGTTTTCTCAGACGTCAAGTAAACATTGCGTGCCACTTGCATGGTGATGGTGGAGGCCCCTTGGCTTTTGAGTCGACTCAAGTTGGCCATGCCCGCGCGCAAGATGCCCACGTAGTCCACCCCGCCGTGCTGGTAAAAACGGTGGTCTTCGACCGCCAAAACAGCGTCTTTGAGAATTTGCGGAATGTCTTTGATGGGGGTCAGGTTGCGACGCTCTTCGCCAAACTCGCCGATCAATTGTCCATCGGCGGTGTAGACCCGCAAAGGCAGTTTGGGTTTGTAGTCCACCAAATCCGAGACATCGGGCAAGTTGGGGTAAGCCACCACCATGGCCATGGCCACCAACATCAACAAGGCCAACAAACCCGCTGCAGCCAATCCCAGCAACCCTAGCCCGATTTTGAGCACTAAGGCACCAATGCGTTTGGCGGAGTCGGTCAGCGCGTTGCGTTGCAGGGTGTTCGAGGCGTTGTCTTGGGTGGGCATAAGGCAGTGTGAGGGCGCGACCAAGGGTTGACCGAACGCTACGCATTATAAAAATCTTAAGCCCGCGGCAGTGTCTTGGTGAAGTTTAAATTTCATACCTTGGTGTTCAAAATGTCTTGTTCGAAGCCTTGAATCATGTTACAAAACTTTTCCAACAGAGATGTTTGGTCGATGTTGCGCTGAAAAAACGGCCCCTGTCCACCTTCAAAGCCAGTTGTTCGCAATGGGTGCCGGGCCACGTCCGGCATGAGAAAACCAAAGGTTCAAAATGAAACACATCAGAAATTGGCCCCGTTGTTTGCAAACTTCACCGGAACTGGGCATGAGATGGCTGGCCGTTGCACGGCTTGGTGCCGTGACGGGACCGCAAGGCACTTGATGCAAGCGGGGTTTCGTTTTTGGCAACGGCTGAAAAACCGTGCTGCACGTCAAGCATGGGGCATGGCTTCGGATGGGGACGGTTGGGCCTTGGTGGGTTTGACGCTTGAGCGTGCCGTGGGTGTTCGGGTGTTGGCCATGGAGCGCATTGAGACAGCTGCATCTGGGCCATCGGCGGGCAATTTCAGCGAGGGTTTGAGGCCATTGGCCGCACAGTCTGTGCGGGCAGGCCAACGGCTGAACGTGGCTTTGGATGCCAACGACACGGTGGCCGGTATGTTGGAGTTGCCAGCGCATCTGCGGCCTCAAGATTGGGCAGCAGAGGTGCAGACAGAGGTGTCGCAACTGCTCGGTCTTGGCCCCGATGAGGTGAGTTTTGACTTTCAGCGCGATCCACTGACTGAGGGGCTTTTGTCCCGTGTGCACTGGGTGGGCTGTGATTTGGGCCTGATTCAAAAGCTCCAAGCCCATGCACGTGCCGCCGGTTGGCAGTTGCACAGTGTCGAGCCCGCTTGGCACGCCGCACACCGGGCCGCATGCCATTTGCGGGGTGGCTTGTCCAGTTTGTTGACGCAGTCGCCACAGGACTGGCAATTCGATTTGAGTCCGAACGCTCCAGACACTTTGCCCTTGCTGCCTGTGCAACAAGAGTTCGGCCCCGGTTTGGCACTTCGGCAGGCCATGCATTCGAGCGCTGGGCCACGCTTGGTGGCCTCGGGTTTGGCATTGAAAGCGTGGCTTGGATGAACGCTTTCAATCTGCTGCGTTATCCAGCTTTGGCCAGTCAGCGCAGAAGGCGTGACCAAAGCGGGTCTTTTTTCGCTGGTTTGGCCGCAGGTTGTGCGGTGGCTTGGGGTGTGGGCCAATTGGCGCAGCAAAGCGCAGCGCAAATCCAGCGAGAGCGCAGTTTGCTGCAAGCCCAAGTGACGGATCACCAAGCGCAATGGCAAAGTCTTCAGCACCAGCAGGCGAGGCAAAAAAAATGGCAGTCTCAGGCGGCGCATTTGGCGCATGTGGCGCAGCAGCACGCCGCATGGCAGGCCTTGCACCAAGCTTTAAAAGAGGCGTCTGGTCCGGCGTCAGTTCAGTTTTTGCGCTTGCAACTGGAGGCTGAAACCTTGGAAATGCATGGCAGCGCAGCAAACGCCCAGCACATGGACAGGGCGCATCAAGCCTTGACCGCCGCTTTGGCGGAGCACCTCGAGCCGGTGTTGGTCTTGAGCAGTTGGGTGTTCGCGTCGCCAATGGCCAGCACCGCAGGCGCGCCTCTGACCTCGCCAGCGGCTTTGCGCAGCGGGCCCCACACCCCCCAATCAGACGCTGCCTTGGAGTTTGTGTGGCGAAGTGGTTGGCCTGTTCAGCGCTTGGCCCCCACGCGGGGCGGCCCAGCGCAGACTGCGCCAAGCGGGCAGGCAAAGCCATGAAGCGGGGCATGTCCTGGTTTTCCAGTGGCTTGTTGCGTTCGCCGGTATCCGGTTTGGGCTGGCTGGCGGGCAGGCAGCTTGGGGGCAGCGCTTGGCATGGGTTGACAGGGCGCTGGGTTTTTGTGTGGGCTGGTTTTGCCCTTGGGATGTTGGGGGTGTCATGCGTGCATCCACCCACGCTGGGTGCGCTTGGGGCTCAGGATGACCCTGTGCCCAGCATGCAAGGGAAGCTGGCCACGCTGCAGGCGCAGTTGCGCAAAGCACAAACGCCATCGGACGCCCCACAAAGCCCCCCCGCCTTGCTGGCGCAGTTACCAACCCGCGACCGGCAGGCCGTGATCTGGTTGCAATTTTCGCAATTGCTGGCACAACACGCGGTGCAGTTGCAGTCTTTGCGCCCCATGCCTGATGGCGCGGCGGCACCTTTGAGCAGCCAGGCCGTGGCGGTGCGTTTGCACGCACAGTTTGACGATTGGACCGCCGTGTGGTCGGCCCTGAATGCCCATGGCCCCGTGTGGAGCATTGACCGCTTGCGCATCGCGCCGCAAGCGCAAGGGGTTGACATCGAAGCCGTGCTCAGGGTCTGGTTTGGCGATGGTCTCGGCATTGACCTTGGCCGACCTGCGCCGTATCAGCCCCGCTCTGAACTGCCGCAAGAAAGCCCAATCAAGCGCGTCAGGACAGCGGTTTTTTGGCAAGTTCCCGATGGGGCCGCAAGTGCACCGCTGACCGAGTCTTTGAGTGCCAGGGGCTCAGACTTGCAGGGCAAGCTCGAGGCCAACGACGAAAGCTTTCGGTCGGCCCTGACAGGCCCTGAGGGCGCCTTGGCCGGGGCAGGCCATGGGTCTGCCGATCCGGCGCAATGGCCTTTGGCACAGATTCGTTTGCTGGGCGTTTGGCAGCACGCGCAGGATGCGCACGCTCTTTTTGCGGCTGGACCGCATTGGGCCCCGGCCCGCGTGGGGCAGCGAATTGGTGCTGAGGGCCACCAGGTAGAGACCATCTACCCCCACGAGGTGCATCTGCGGACAAACCAAGGCGGCTTGAAAGTGCTGGGCGTGGGCGAGGCATCGCCATGACGCGGGCTCGACTCGCTTTGCCAACCGCTCAGGCCGGGGTTCAGTCCTTGGCGCAGGTCGTGCTGTGTGGCGCGGCATGGGCCAAAGCTGTCCGTCTGGTGCTGTTCATCGGAGCTTGCGGCGGCTTGTCTTGGTCCCAGGCGCAAGTGTTGACTGGGCAGGCAAAGAACGAACGCATGGGTGCGCCATTCCAACTTGATTTTGGCGGGACGACCCATCCAGTCGACAGTGCGCCAACGCACACCCCGGCCCGCAGGCCAGGGGTTTCGGCCAGCGACACTGACACTGACACTGTCGCCGACCCCGACGCCCATGCCCTTGCACACAGTGATGCCTTCATCAGTCTGAATTTTCAAAATACCGAGATCAGCACACTGCTGAAGGTTTTTGCTGATTTCACCGGATTGAACTTGGTGGCCACCGATGCGGTGAAAGGCCAGGTGACGGTGCGCCTGACCGAGTTGCCTTGGCGGCAGGCCCTGCACATTGTGTTGCAGTCCCAAGGTTTGGCCATGCGTCAAGAGGGGCGGGTGCTGTGGATCGCCCCCCAAAATGAGTGGCTGGCGCGCGCGCAAAAGCAACTCGAAGCGCAAATGGCTTTGGATGCCGTCAGCCCCTTGCAAACCATGGTCATGCGTTTGCAATATGCCCGCGCCAGTGACATGGCGCAGCGTTTGCAAGGCGGACAGGGGACGGGCACAGCGGGCTGGTTGAGCAGGCGGGGCAGTGTCTTGGCCGAGCCGCGCACAAACCAGTTGTTCATCTCTGATTTGCCCGATCGCCTGCAGCAGGTGCGAAGCTTGTTGACACAATTGGACATTCCGGTGCGGCAGGTGCTGATTGAGGCGCGCATCGTCGAGGCCGATCACTTGTTTGGCGAGTCGCTGGGGGTGCGTCTGGGCGTTGGCATGGCCGTGCCGTTTCAATTGAACCAGCGTGCCAACACCATGGCCTTGGGTGCCAGAAATATGGCCACAGGCGCCGGTGTGGTGACGGGCAACCAAGTGGACTTTCCTGCAGGTACGGCCGGTCAAAGCCTTGAAACGCCGGCCCAATTTGCGGTGTCTTTGTTCAATGCTGCGGCGGACCGGTTCATCAATGTCGAGCTTTCGGCCTTGGAGGCCGATGGCCGAGGAAAAGTGGTCTCACGCCCTCGGGTGGTGACCTCAGACCAAACCAAAGCTTTGATCGAGCAAGGCACCGAGTTGCCTTACCAAATCGCCTCTGCCAGTGGTGCCACATCGATTGCTTTTCGCAAAGCCAACCTCAAACTGGAGGTGACGCCCCACATCACCCCCGATGGCTCGGTGATTCTGGATGTGGATGTCAGCCGCGACAGTGTGGGCCAAATCACCCCGGCAGGTTTTGCCATCAACACCAAGCACGTCAAAACACAGGTTCGGGTAGAGGACGGCGGCACGGTGGTGTTGGGCGGTATTTACGAAGAAACCGACCGCAACAACGAAGCCAAGGTGCCGGGTTTGGGCGATGTACCGGGCTTGGGCTGGTTGTTCAAAAACCGCGATCAGGCGCAGCGCAAAAGCGAGCTGTTGATTTTTTTGACCCCCCGCATCATGGCAGACGGCACGCTGTCTGTGTCGCCTTGATGGCGCTGCACGCGGCGGGAGCAGGCGGTGCTGGGCACACAAGCGCCTGAACACAGGGGTCGAATACACTGAACGCATGCGTAAAACCTGCCCCAGTGTTTGGGTGCGTTCACTGTTTTTTCTGTGTGAGACTTTTTTGAGCATCATTTTTGTGGGCCTACCTGGCTCGGGCAAGACCACCATCGGTCGGCAGTTAGCACGCCGCTGGGGTTTGACTTTTGTCGACACCGACCATGTCATCGAGCAAGCTTTGGGTTGCGCCATTCGTGAGTTTTTTGCCCGCGAAGGCGAAGACAGTTTTCGCGATCTGGAGCAACAGGTGATGGACGATGTGACGCGCAGCCAAGGCGGGGTGATCGCTACAGGGGGCGGCGCTGTTTTGCGCGAAGCCAATCGGCGGCACATGCGCGAACGCGGTCAGGTGATTTATCTGCATTCCAGCCCCGAGGATGTGTTTCGCCGCTTGCGCCATGACACAACGCGTCCGTTGTTGCAGGTGGACGATCCCCTGCAGCGTTTGCGCAGCTTGTACGAGTTGCGTGATCCTTTGTACCGCGATGCCGCACACTTTGTCATCGAAACGGGCCGCCCTTCGGTTGCCATGTTGGTCAACATGATCGTCATGCAACTGGAGTTGGCGGGGCATTCCCCCGCCTCCGTGTTGAATGCGGGGGCCGGTTTCGCTGGCCCTTGAAGACGCCCGCGTTCAAAGCATTTGGCACAGCATGGCGGACCGGGATGTGGTTTTCAGGCCAGCTCGAGGCTCACTTTGAGCCCACACACAGACGCAAACTCAAGCCCGGATTTCCCATGTTTTTTGTGCATGCGGGGGCAAACTGGTGCAAAATAGAACGATCGTTCTTTTTTAATGCCCATGTCCGATACCAAACTGAACCCCAAAAACGACACCCCTGGCGCTGCAGATGCGGGTCGCCGCGTGCTCATCAAAGGCCAACAGACCAAAGCCGTCATCATCGACGCGGCATTGGGCCTGGCCTCGCAAATTGGTTTGGAAGGCTTGTCGATTGGCGCAGTGGCCGAGGTCACTGGCATGAGCAAGTCGGGCGTGTTCGCACACTTTGGCTCGCGCGAAGAGTTGCAAATTTCCGTCATCCGCGAGTACCACGACCGCTTTGAGAACGAGGTGTTTTACGCCGCGATGCAGAAAAACAGGGGCTTGCCGCGCTTGAGGGCCTTGTTCGACAACTGGATGGTGCAGACCTCGGCCGAAATCGATTCGGGCTGCATTTACATCAGTGGCGCGGTGGAGTTTGACGACCGCAGTGGCCCGGTGCGGGACGCCCTGGCGCGCTCGGTGTCCAGTTGGCAGACCGCCTTGCGACGCGCTGTGGAGCTGGCCCAAACCGAAGGCCAACTCATGCGCGAAGCCGACGCGTACCAGATTGCCTTTGAAATCCATGGCCTCATTTTGGCCTTGCACTACGAGGCGCGCTTTTTGCGCAACCCGGGTGCCACCGAACACGCTCGCCGAGGTTTTGCGCACATCTTGGACCGCTATGCGAGCAAGGCCTGAGTTTTTTACCCTCCACACCTTTTACACACAGGAGCTTTCATGCCTATTTACACCCCCCCGCTGCGCGACATGCAGTTTGTCTTGCACGAGTTGCTCAAGGTCAGTGCCGAGCTCAAGGCCTTGCCCAAGCATGCTGACACCGATGCCGAAACCATCAACGCCGTGCTCGAAGAGGGCGGCAAGTTTGCAGCCGAAGTGGTGTTCCCGATCAACATCTCGGGTGACACCCAGGGCTGCCAACTTGACCGCGACACGCACGAAGTCAAAGCACCGGACGGTTTCAAAGAGGCCTATGCCCAGTATGTGGCCGGTGGTTGGCCTTCGCTCAGTTGCGATCCCGAATACGGCGGCCAAGGTTTGCCTTTTGTGGTGAACCAGTGTTTTTACGAAATGCTCAACTCGTCCAACCAAGCCTGGACCATGTACCCTGGTTTGAGCCACGGCGCCTACGAGTGCCTGCACGCACACGGTACGGCCGAGCAAAAAGCCCTGTACCTGCCCAAACTCACCAGCGGTGAGTGGACCGGCACCATGTGCTTGACCGAGCCGCATTGCGGCACCGACCTGGGGCTCTTGCGCAGCAAAGCCGAGCCGCAAGTTGATGGCAGCTACCGACTCACTGGGCAAAAGATATTCATCAGCGCAGGTGAACACGACCTGGCCGCCAACATCGTGCACTTGGTGTTGGCCCGCTTGCCCGACGCGCCCCCCGGTAGCAAGGGCATCAGTTTGTTTTTGGTGCCCAAATTCAAGGTGTCGGACGACGGCAGCATGGGCGAGCGCAACGGCATCTACTGCGGCGGCCTGGAGCACAAAATGGGCATCCACGGCAACGCCACTTGCCAGATGGTGCTCGACGAAGCCGTGGGCACGCTGGTGGGACAGCCCCACAAAGGTTTGGCCGCGATGTTTGTCATGATGAATGCTGCCCGTTTGGGCGTGGGCAACCAGTCCTTGGGCTTGACCGAAGTGGCTTACCAAAACGCGCTGGCTTATGCCAAGGACCGCGTGCAAATGCGCTCGCTCACGGGTGTCAAAGCCCCGGGCAAACCGGCCGATCCCATCATCGTGCACGCCGATGTGCGGCGCATGCTCATGACCGCCAAGGCTTATGCCGAAGGGGGCCGCGCCTTGGCTTGTTATTGCGCCTTGCTGCTGGACAAAGAACTCCACCACCCCGACGAGGCGGTGCGCGCCGAGGCCGCTGAAATCGTGGCCTTGCTCACACCCATCGTCAAAGCCTTCACCACCGACAACGCGTGGGAAGCCACCTCGGCCTGCCAACAAGTCTTTGGTGGCCACGGCTACATCAAAGAGTGGGGCATGGAGCAGTTTGTGCGCGACGCCCGCATCAACATGATTTACGAAGGCACCAACACCATACAGTCGCTCGACTTGCTGGGCCGCAAGGTGCTGGGCAACCAAGGCGCTACGCTCAAGAAATTTGGCAAGCTGGTGGAACAACTGGTCAAGGCCGAAATGGCCAACGAGGCCATGGGTGAGTTCATCAAGCCCTTGGCCGACCTGGGCCAAAAACTGACGCAACTGACCGGCGAAGTGGGCATGAAAGCCATGAGCAATGCCGACGAAGTGGGCGCTGCGGCGGTGGACTATTTGCGCGTGGTGGGGCACCTGGTGCTGGGTTACTTCTGGGCCCGTTCGGCACAAATTGCTTTGGTCAAATTGGCCGAGGCCGAAGAAGAGGCCCAGCGCCCCGACCCCTTCTACCAAGCCAAGCTGCAAACGGCGCGTTTTTACTTCACCCGCCTGATGCCCGAAACCTCCAGCCTGATGCGCCGCATCCGCGCCGGCAGCGAGGTGCTGATGGACACCGACGCGGCCTTGGCCTGACACGCCACGGAAATCTCATCCCTGCAAACCACTCCGAAGGACTCACCCCATGATCAAAACCGTTTTAACCCTGACCATGACCCTGAGCTTGGGTCTGCTGAGCCTGACCGCTCACGCCCAAATGAGCCCGGTGGGCCTGTGGCGCAGCATCGACGATGCCACCCAACAGCCCAAAGCCGAAATCCGCATCAGCCTCAACCCCAACGGGGGCTTGTCGGGTGTGGTGGAGCGTTCTTTGGCCAGCACCCCCAGCCCCGAGCCCAACTGCACCCTGTGCACCGACGACCGCAAGGGTCAGCCCAAAATCGGCATGGAAATCATCCGGGGCGGTCAAGCAAGTGACGGCAAGGCGGTGTGGGAGGGTGGGAAAATCTTAGATCCTGAGAATGGCAAAAACTACAGCCTGCGATTGACCCTGATTGAAGGTGGCCAAAAACTCGAAGTCCGTGGTTTCATTGGGGCCCCCATTTTGGGCCGCACGCAAACCTGGATTCGGGTGCAGTGAGCCGCCTTCTTCCGCACAACACAACACAGCACAAGGACCGCCATGCCTGACATCTTGACCCACACCGACGCGGGGGTGATGACCATCACCTTCAACCGCTTGGACAAAAAGAACGCCATCACCTCGACCATGTACGCGGCTATGGCCGACGCGGTGGCGCAGGCCGGGGCTGACCCCAGCGTGCGCGTGGTGGTGTTTCAGGGGCATGAAAGCATCTTCAGCGCGGGCAATGACATTGGTGACTTTTTGAGCCAACCGCCCACCACGCAAGAGTCGCCGGTGTTCCGTTTCTTGCGCGGCATCGCCACCTTTGAAAAGCCCTTGTTGGCCGCTGTGGCCGGGCCTGCGGTGGGCATTGGCACCACCATGCTGTTCCATTGCGACTTGGTGTATGCCGGTGACAATGCGGCGTTTTCCATGCCTTTTGTCAACCTGGGCCTGTGCCCCGAAGCGGCGTCGAGCCTGCTGGTGCCGTGCATGTTTGGCTACCACCGCGCCGCCGAAGCCTTGCTCATGGGTGAGCCCTTCTTCGCCGAAGCCGCGCAAGAAGTCGGCCTGGTCAACCGGGTGGTGCCGCCTACCGAGGTGAACGATTACACCCAAGCGCAAGCGCGTAAATTGGCTGCCAAGCCATTGACCTCGCTGATCGCCACCAAGCGCCTGATGAAAGGCGCTGGCCAGCAAGAGGTCTTGCAAAAGATGGACGAAGAAGGCCAAAGCTTTGGCCGCATGCTGCGCGAACCCGCCGCCAAAGAAGCCTTTGGGGCTTTTATGGCAAAGCGCAAGCCGGACTTTTCCAAGCTCTAAAGTCTGCCCCCGTAGGAGCGGTCTCTGACCGCGAAGAACCCCAAAGCCTACCCCCGAAGGAGCGGTCTCTGACCGCGAAGAACCCCAAAGCCTACCCCCGAAGGATCGGTCTCTGACCGCGAAGGATGTACCAGCGAAGCCCATCGCGGTCAGAGACCGCTCCCACAGTGGGACCATGGGCGTTGGATTTGTAGGAGCGGTCTCTGACCGCGAAGAACCCCAAAGCCTGCCCCCGTAGGAGCGGTCTCTGACCGCGAAGAACTCGATCGCGGTCAGAGACCGCTTCTACAACGTTTGGTGAGGGTGATTTTTGCAAGCCCCAAATGCAATTGGGAACCTGTACAGCCGCTGATCACCCCGGTTGAGTGGCCATCGATAAAATCCTCAGATGACCCACCGCACCCTTGACCCCGTTGTCCTTGAACCCGAATACATCGAGGGTTTTCGCCAGATCTACGAAGAAAAAATCGTTTTCAATAAAACCTTGGGCCTGAAGCTGCTCAAGGTCACCCCTGAAGGTGTGGAGGCCCGCATCGACATGCGGCCCGAGTTGGTGGGTCACTTTGCCTACAACCGCATCCACGGCGGTGTCATCAGCGCGGTGCTCGACGCCATCGGCAGCGCTGCCGTGATGGCGGCGCTGGCAGCCAAACACATGGACGAGCCGCCCGCCAAGCGCTTGGAGCGCTTTGCCAAGCTGGGCACCATCGACTTGCGGGTCGACTATTTGCGCCCCGGCATCGGTGAGCACTTCACCATCACCGCCAAGGCCTTGCGCGTGGGCTCGCGTGTGGGCTCGTCGCGCATGGAGTTTTGCGGGCCCGACGGAAGCTTGATGTCCACAGGCGCTGCGGCTTACATCGTGTCCTGAGGGTCGCCAGAGGCTTCACTCGGCGGGCACCGGCCTGGGTTTGCCTTGGTCGTCCACCGCCACATAGGTCAGGTTCGCTTCGGTCACTTTGATGTACTGGCCTTGCAGCTGAAAGCGCTCGGCAAACACCTCGACCTTGACGGTGACCGAGGTGCGGCCCACGCGCACGATGCGCGAGAAAAACGACAAGATGTCGCCCACTTTGACCGGCTGTTTGAAGATGAACTCGTTCACCGCCACGGTCACCATGCGGCCGCGCACGCGCCGGGCGGGCAACACGGCTCCGGCCAAGTCGACCTGGGCCATGACCCAGCCACCAAAAATATCGCCGCTGGCATTGCAGTCAGCCGGCATGGGGATGACTTTGAGCACCAGCTCTTGGTCAGTGGGCAAAGACACGGTATCGGGGCGTTGGGGTTCAGACATGGGCACAATCGGTGGTCGTTGATGGTTTATGTTGAACTGGATTGTGTCTTATGCGCCCACACGGCGAAACCGCTGCCTCTGCTGCAGCCACCTCTGCTGCTTCTGCGGCATCTCCCTTGAACCAAGCCCCCCTGCCGGGTGCCCCTGTAAACGCTGCAGCTCAAACGCCGCCGGTCAGTGACTGGAAAACCCTGTCCCGTCTTTGGCCCTATTTGTGGCAATACAAATGGCGTGTGGTCATCGCGCTGAGCTTGATGGTCTGCGCCAAATTGGCCAACGTCAGCGTGCCTTTGCTGCTCAAGGAGTTGGTCGATGCCATGAGCCTCAAGCCCAGCGATCCACGGGCGGTGCTGGTGGTGCCGGTGGCGCTGCTGTTGGGTTACGGCGCTTTGCGTTTGCTGACCTCGGCATTCACCGAGTTGCGCGAACTGGTCTTTGCCAAAGCCACGCAAGGGGCCTCGCGCAGCATTGCCCTGCAAACCTTTGAGCACTTGCATGCATTGAGTTTGCGCTTTCACCTGGCGCGGCAAACCGGCGGCATGACGCGCGACATCGAGCGCGGTGTGCGCGGCATCGAGTCGCTGATTTCTTATTCGCTGTACAGCGTCATTCCCACCTTGTTCGAGGTGGGTTTGGTGTTGGCCATTTTGGCCGTCAAGTTTGACGCTTGGTTTGCGGGCATCACTTTGTTTGCGCTGGTGCTCTACATTGTCTTCACCGTTTATGTCACCGAGTGGCGCACCCAGTTTCGCAAACAGGCCAACGAGTTCGACTCGGCCGCGCACACGCGCGCCATCGACTCGCTGCTCAACTACGAAACCGTCAAATACTTTGGCAACGAGCGCTTTGAGGCTGGCCGCTATGACGAAAGTCTGGAGCGTTTGCGCGTGGCGCGCCTGAAGGCGCAAACCACCTTGTCGGTGCTCAACACGGGGCAGCAGCTGATCATTGCCATTGCCTTGGTGACCATGCTTTGGCGGGCCACCGAGGGTGTGGTGGCCGGGCGCATGACTTTGGGCGATTTGGTCATGGTCAATGCCT
The DNA here is from genome assembly GCF_044361645.1 of Limnohabitans sp. GTDB lineage: Bacteria > Pseudomonadota > Gammaproteobacteria > Burkholderiales > Burkholderiaceae_C > Limnohabitans_A. The sequence continues at coordinate 24,607 of NZ_JBIKIL010000036.1, forward strand.
TCATGATCCAGCTTTATATTCCGCTCAATTTTTTGGGTGTGCTGTACCGCGAGATCAAACAAAGCCTGACCGACCTGGACAAGATGTTTGTGCTGATGGACCGCGAGCGTGAAGTGGCCGATCTGCCGGGCGCCCCGCCGCTGGCTTTGCAAGGCGCACCCGATGTGGTGTTTGACCGCGTGTCCTTTGCTTACGAGATGGACCGCCCCATCTTGCAGGACATCAGCTTCACCATCCCTGCGGGCAAGACGGTGGCCGTGGTCGGGCCTTCGGGTTCGGGCAAGTCCACACTGGCGCGTTTGATGTTTCGCTTTTACGATGTGCAGCATGGTTTTATTCGCATTGCAGGGCAGGACATTCGGCAGGTCACCCAGTCCAGCGTGCGCGGCGCGATGGGCATCGTGCCGCAAGACACGGTGCTGTTCAACGACAGCGTGGCCTACAACATCGCCTATGGTCGCCCGGGTGCCAGCCAAGACGAGATCGAGGGTGCAGCGCGTTCGGCCCGCATTCATGACTTCATCGCCTCCACCCCCAAGGGCTATGCGACATCGGTGGGCGAGCGCGGGCTCAAGCTCTCAGGGGGAGAAAAGCAGCGCGTGGCCATTGCCCGCACCTTGCTCAAAAACCCGCCGATTTTGGTGTTCGACGAAGCCACCTCGGCGCTCGACTCGGCCAACGAACGCGCGATCCAATCCGAGTTGGCCAATGTGGCGCAAAACAAGACCACGCTGGTGATTGCGCACCGTCTGTCCACGGTGGTCGATGCGCACGAGATTTTGGTGATGGACGCCGGTCAGATCATCGAGCGCGGCAGCCACGCCGAACTGCTCGCCAAGCAAGGCCGGTACGCCAGCATGTGGGCGCTGCAGCAGTCGAGCGAGTGAAACGAGAAAGCTTCAGCGTTCGTCGAAACTGATCACCACCCGATCGCTGGTGGGGCGGGCTTGGCAGGACAGGATGAAGCCTTGTTCAACTTCGGGCTTTTCGAGGGTGAAGTTTTTCTCCATCTCGGTTGTGCCTTGCATCACTTTGCAGCGGCAGGTGCAGCACACCCCGGCCTTGCACGAATAGGGCAAATCCAGGCCCAGTGACAAAGCGATGTCCAGGATCTTCTCGTTGCGGTTCATCGGCATGTTGTAAGGCTTGCCGTCCAGCACCACCGTCAGCTGCACTTCGCCCGTCTCGCGCGTGGCCGGGTGGCCCAGCACGGCTTTGGCGCGGACTTCGGGCGGCAGCGCATCGAGCGTGGGCGAGCTGAAGCGCTCGGTGTGGATGCGCTCGGCTTTCACACCCGCCGTGAGCAGGGCTTGTTCGGTGGCTTCGATCATGGCCTCGGGGCCGCAGACGAAGACCTCGTCCATGCTGCCCACCGGCAAAAACGCGTCGATGATGGCCTGCACTTTGGCCGCATCGATGCGGCCTTCGAGCAAGGGCACTTCTTGCGCTTGGCGCGACAGGATGTGGATCAGCGTCAGGCGGGCAGGGTAGCGGTCTTTCAGGTCTTGCAGGGCTTCGTTGAACATCACGCTGTCCATGCGGCGGTTGCCATAGACCAGGGTGAATTTGCTGTCCGGCTGCTCTTCGAGGGTGCTGGACAGGATCGACAGGATGGGCGTGATGCCCGAGCCCGCCGCAAAGCCCACACGGTGGATGGCGCGGGGCCGTCTCACCCCAAAGCGGCCGTCGGGCGGCATCACGCGCAGGCTGTCGCCCGCCTTGAGTTGGGTGGCGGCCCAGTTGGAAAAAATGCCACCTTCCACGGGGCGAATGCCCACCTCGAGCACACCCTGTTTTTGCAATTGGCTGCGGGCCGAGCTGATCGAGTAGCTGCGGCGCACGTCAGCGCCGTCGATGTCGGCGCGCAGGGTCAAGAACTGGCCGGGCTGGAAGTCAAAGCCGCTGCGCAGCTCGGGTGGCACATGCAGCGCAATCGCCACGGCACCGGCCGCCTCGGGGTGGATGCGGGCGATCTGGAGGTCATGAAATCGGGGTGCGGACATGGTGCTTCACGGCGGCAAGGCCGCTCAGTAAGGTTTGAAGTAATCGAAGGGCTCCATGCAGGCCAGGCACCGGTAAAGGGCTTTGCAGGCAGTCGAGCCAAAGTGGGAGGTTTCGGTGGTGTTGGCCGAGCCGCATTGCGGGCAGTGCACCACTTCGGGCTTGGCGCTGCGCGATGCAAACTGCACCACGTTGGCCGAGCCTGTTTTTTCGCTGGCGCAGGCGTGCGGCGGCGCAATGCCGTAGGCGCGCAGCTTGTCTTTGGCCGCTTCTGTCATCCAGTCGGTGGTCCAGGCCGGGGCCAGCTGAGTGACCACGCGGCCTTGCAGGCCGTTAGCCGCCAACAGGGCTTTCACATCGTCTTCGATCGCGCCCATGGCCGGGCAGCCGCTGTAGGTGGGCGTGATCACCACCTCCAGTCCCGCATCTCCCGAGCGCACGTCGCGCAAGATGCCCAGCTCGCGCAATGACACGACCGGAATTTCCGGGTCGGTCAAGCTGTCCAGCAGGGTCCAGGCGCGGGCCAGGTCTTGTTCGTCATCGCGAGGAGCGAAGCGAGGTGGCGATCCAGTGGGGTCCATGGACTGCTTCGCTTCGCTCGCAGTGACGGCGGTTGTGCTCGCAGTGACGGCGGTTGTGCTCGCAGTGACAGAGGGCGGGTTCGCGGCGACGGCGCTGAGGCTCGCCGTGGCTGAGCCGGTGCTCGCTGCCGCTTGGGCGGTCTTCATGCTGGGCTTACCAAGTGGCTTGCGGGTGCGCCCGGGCCAGGCTTTGCATTTCGGCCAGCACAAAACCCAGGTGCTCGGCGTGGATGCCTTGTTTGCCCGTAGGCACAAAGCCGCCATCGGCTGGGCGCTGCAAGGTGGCCTCTTGCAGCGCCGTGTTCACGATCTGGTTCCAGTCGTTTTGCAAAGCGGCCATGTCGGTGCCTGTGCCATTGGTCAATGCCGCTGCTTCGTGCGCGCTGGGGCTCCAAAACTCTTGGGTGTAGGGCAGCCATTGGTCGAGCGCCGCTTGCGCTTTGGTGTGGGACTCGTCGGTGCCATCACCCAAGCGCACCAGCCAATCGCGCGAGTGGCGCAGGTGGTAGCGCACCTCTTTGAGTGACTTGGCGGCAATCGCGGCCAGTTGCGTGTCTTGCGAGCTTTGCAACTGGTCCCACACCAGCACCATCAGGCTGCTGTACAAAAAGTTGCGCACGATGGTGCTGGCAAAGTCGCGGTCGCCCGCAGACGTGGCCGCCATCAATGGCGTGTGTGGCAATTCGCACAGGGTGTAGTTTTTGAAGTCGGGCACGTCGCGGAAATACGCCAGCGTGTCTTCGGTCGCGCCGCCACCTTGCAGCGCGGCCGCGTGTTGGTAGAGCATGCGGGCTTGGCCAATCAGGTCCAGGCTGTTGTTGGACAGCGCGATGTCTTCTTCGAGGATGGGGCCGTGGCCACACCATTCGGCATTGCGCTGCCCGAGGATCAGCGCGTTATCGGCCAGGTGCAAAAGGTAGTCGACTGGCGCGTTGTGCGTTGAGGGTTGAGAGTTGAGCGTGTTCATATTGGACGGGTCGTGTGCTTGACGCTCAACGCCGATCGCTGAACGCCGAATGCCTTCACATGTGTCCCACTTCGTCGGGGATTTGGTAAAAAGTTGGGTGCCGGTACACCTTGTCGCTGGCCGGGTCGAAGAACTCACTCTTGTCATTGGGCTCGCTGGCCGAAATGCTGGCCGAGGGCACGACCCAGATGCTCACGCCTTCTTGGCGGCGGGTGTAGACATCGCGTGCCATTTGCAGCGCGTGCTCCGAATCCGATGCGTGCAGGCTGCCGCAGTGCTTGTGTTCCAGGCCTTGTTTGCTGCGCACGAACACTTCCCACAGGGGCCATTCTTTGAGTGCGGCGGTGTTGGCAGTGGTGTTCATGCGGCCTCCTTCATTTGGCGCGCTTGTTGTTTGCGGGCGTGGGCCAGGGCAGCTTCGCGCACCCAAGCGCCGTCGTTCCAGGCCTTGACGCGGGCACCCAAGCGTTCCTTGTTGCAAGGTCCGTTGCCGTTCACCGTGGCCCAGAACTCGTCCCAGTCGATGGCACCAAAGTCGTGGGCCTGGCGGGCCTCGTTCCATTTCAAATCGGGGTCGGGCAAGTTCACGCCCAGCACCTTGGCTTGAGGCACGGTGGCGTCCACAAATTTTTGGCGCAGGTCGTCGTTGCTGATGCGCTTGATGCCCCAGCGCATGCCCTGCGCGCTGTTGGGGCTGTCGGCGTCGGGTGGGCCGAACATGGCCAGGCACTTCCACCACCAGCGGTTGACGGCGTCTTGCACCATGGCTTTTTGCTCGGCCGTGCCTTGCATCATGACCAAGAGCGCTTCATAGCCTTGGCGTTGGTGGAAGGATTCTTCTTTGCACACACGCACCATGGCACGCGCATAGGGGCCATACGAGCAGCGGCACAGGGGCACCTGGTTCATGATGGCCGCGCCATCAACCAGCCAGCCGACCACACCCACATCGGCCCAGTTGAGCGTGGGGTAGTTGAAGATGGAGCTGTATTTGGCTTTGCCACTGTGCAGCGCATCCAGCATTTGGTCGCGGCTGGTGCCCAGGGTCTCGGCGGCGCTGTACAGGTAAAGACCGTGGCCGCCTTCGTCTTGCACCTTGGCGATCAAGATGGCTTTGCGTTTCAGGCTGGGCGCACGGCTGATCCAGTTGGCCTCAGGCAGCATGCCCACGATTTCGCTGTTGGCGTGCTGGCTGATTTGGCGCACCAAGGTTTTGCGGTAAGCCTCAGGCATCCATTCGCGCGGCTCGATGCGGCCGTCGGCGTCGATGCGCGCGTCAAATGCCGCCTGCAGGGCAGCATCTTGCGCACTCAGGGCTTTGGGCACGGCCTTCAGGTTGGCCGACTTGACGTCCTCGGTGCTGTCCGGGACGCTGAAAGATTGCGTGTACATGGCGGGTCTCCTGCGCCAAACAGGATGGAATGATCTTGGCGCGGTTGCCAGTATACCCATTAACCGACCGTGCGGTCGGTTAACTTGATGCGGTGGGTGTTTTGCGTTGTGGGTTGTGGGTTGTGGGTTGTGGGTTGTGGGTTGTGGGTTGAGCGTTGGGCGTTGGGCGTTGGGCGTTGGGCGTTGTGGGTTATGGGTTTTGGGTTGAGCGTTGAGCGTTGGGCGGAAGAGACATTGGTGCTGCACACGCTTACCTTGCTCAAAGCCAACCGCCAACCGCCAAGCGCCAAGCGCCAAGCGCCAAGCGCCAAGCGCCAAGCGCCAAGCGCCAAGCGCCAACCGCTAAACGCCAACCGCCAACCGCTAAACGCCCAACGCTAAACGCCCAACTCAGAACACCCCTCAAGACGATTCAACCGCCCAGTTTTTGCCTGACCCACGCGCCAAAGCCGGGCCCACCATGTCCAGCGCTTGGCGAATCTGGTCCTTGAGGGTGAAGGGTGGGTTGATGACAAACATGCCGCTGGCCACCAAGCCGCCCTCATCGCCCTCGCCTCGGCCAATCGCCAAAGTGGCGTTGAGCCAAGGCTTTTGCGATTGGTTGGACAGGGTGCGCAGGCGTTTGGGCAAGTCGTGCGCTTCAGGCCTTGGAATGATGGGGTACCAAACCAGGTAAGTGCCGGTTGAAAAGCGTTTGAGGTATTCCTGAATGACGCTGGCCACCTTGCTGTAGTCCGATTTGATCTCGTAGCTGGGGTCGATCAAGACCATGGCCCGTTTGGAGCCTGTGGCCGAGGGCGGGGGCGGCAAGATCTTTTTGAGCGCCTCAAAGCCGTCTTCGCGGCTGACGGTGACTGTCCTACCGGCTTCCAGTTGCGCGATGTTGGCGGTCAAGGATTTGCTGTCCGTGGGGTGCAACTCAAACAAACGCAAACGGTCACGCGAGGCGTGGCGCATCAACTTGTGCATCAAAAACGGCGAGCCGGGGTAAATCTTGGCTTGCCCGTTGGGGTTGAAGCTGGCAATTTGCTCGAGGTAGTCTTGGACGGGGTCGGGCAAGGCATCGAGCTTTTCGGCAGCTGCCAGAAGTTTGAACAAGCCGTCTTCGGCTTCGCCGCCTTTTTGCGAGTAATCGCCGTCCAAACGGTACAAGCCCGCACCAGCATGGGTGTCAATCAGGGTGATGCCGGCCTCTTTTTGCATGAGGTGGCGCAGGGTGGCGAGCAAGGTGATGTGTTTGAGCACATCGGCATGGTTGCCCGCATGAAAAGCGTGTCGGTAACTGAACATGCTTGGATGGTAACCAATTACTTCTGCAAGCCCTTGATTTTTCGTATAATAGTGGGCTTCGCAGCGATTTTGTGGCCCCGCGACGAAGACGCTTGATCCTGTAAAGGCTCTGGCAATCTCCCACCTAAGAGGTTCCCAACAGAGGAACACCGACCGTGGAAAAGGGCCCGACAAACCTTTCTTTTAAGAGAAAACTCATGACAACAACTTTCAGCGCTAAACCCGCTGAGGTCGTGCACGAGTGGTTTGTGATTGACGCGACCAACAAGGTCCTCGGACGAGTAGCCAGCGAAGTTGCTCTCCGTTTGCG
>NZ_JBIKIL010000037.1:0-30299 GCF_044361645.1 Limnohabitans sp.
GTCATCGCGAGGCACGAAGCGATCCATGCATTTGTGCGCCTTCCGCCCAAGGTGACAAGAGATGGATGGCCACGCTGCGCTCGCCATGACGGTGGACTGGGTGATGCCATCGCAGTGACAGTCACCACCAAAACCGTCATCGCGAGGCACGAAGCGATCCATGCATTTGTGCGCCTTCCGCCCAAGGTGACAAAAGATGGATGGCCACGCTGCGCTCGCCATGACGGCGGGGAATGGATGGCCACGCTGCGCTCGCCATGACGGGGGGAATGGATGGCCGCGCTGCGTTCGCCATGACGAGGGGGGCCGGTTCAGCAGCGCAGGGCAAGCCATGCGGCAAGCCCTTGCCGCATGGCCCAAGCCCTGACGGCAAATTGCCGCTGCCACCGGCAAGGGTCAGCTGGGCGAGCGCCAAAGGTTTCAAAACGCATTGGCACAGGTCTTGCATGCCTCGACAGCAAGCGGCTCAACTTGAGCACCCTTCGTCAAAAGATTGACGGACTGTGAACATCGAACCCACGACCCAGGAGTCCAGATGAATTTGTTAAACCAAGCACTCGGCGTGCACGAGCAGGCCTTGCAAGTCAAAAGCCGTCGCCTAGAGGTGTTGGCACAAAACATTGCCAACGCGGACACCCCGCACTACAAAGCGCGCGACATCGACTTCAAGGCCGTGATGAGCGAAACACAGCAACAAAGTACCGCCATGCACACCACCAGCAGTGGCCACTTTGCCATGGGCCAGGGCTTGGACGCCGATGGCATGCGCTTTCGCACACCTTTCAACACCTCGTTTGACGGCAACACCGTGGAGATGAGCGTGGAACAAGCGCAATACGGCAAAGCCGCCGCCGATTACCAAGCCACGCTGAGCTTTTTAGAAAACCGCGTGAGCGGCGTGCGAAAAGCCTTGAGGGGAGACTAAAGCATGGCCATGGACAATATTTTTGGCATTGCGGGCTCAGCGCTCAACGCGCAGCTCACCCGCATGAACGCCACGGCCTCGAACCTGGCCAACGCGGGCACGGTGTCCACCAACGAACAAGACGCCTTTCGCGCCAAGCGCCCGGTTTTCAAGGCCTTGGTCGATGCCCAGATGACGCACCAGGGCGCGCCCTATGTGGGTGGTGTCAAGGTCGATCGAATGGCCGACGATTCGGTGCCACCGCGCCGCGTCTCAGACCCGCGCAACCCCTTGGCCAACGAAGACGGTTATGTCTACCAATCGAACGTGAGCGAAGTCACCGAGATGGTTGAAATGATGGCCGCTGCACGCTCTTACCAAAACAACGTCGAGGTGATCAACACGGCGCGTCAACTCATGATGCGCACGCTGGACATCACCAAGGCCTGACCCGAAAGCACCCTATGGCCACCGACTCCATCAGTTCATCGAGCTTGCTGCAAAACGTCTCGCGCTACGAAGACGTGAAAGATGCCGCCAAAAAAACCAACGAGGACATGGGCAAACAGGATTTCCTGACCTTGTTCACCGCCCAACTGCAAAACCAAAACCCGCTGGAGCCCGTCAAAAACGAGGCTTTTGTGGCGCAGCTGGCGCAGTTCTCGCAGCTCGAAGCGCTGACCAATATGCAGGGCTCGCTCGACACCTTTGTCACCGCCATGTCGGGCGAACGCATGCTCAACAGCGCCTCGCTGATTGGCAAAAAAGTGGCCACCGTGGACACCCCCACCCAACTCGCATCGGGTGACAGCATGGACGCCAGCATCGACTTGCCCATGGGTGCCAGTGGCGTGCAGCTGAGCGTCTTCGACAGCCAGGGCCGTTTGGTGCAAGCGCTGAGCGCTGGCCCGCAAATGCCTGGCACCGCCCCCATCACCTGGAACGGCAAAGACGCGGCCAACAACCCTGTGCCCTCGGGTCTTTACCGCCTGAGCGCCAGCGCCGTGGTGAATGGCCAAACCACCAACGTACCGGTCAGCACTTTGTCTACCGTGCGGGCCATTGCCACCAACCCCGCAGACGGCAGCGTCAGCGTCGAACTCGACGGCGGCAAAACCATGCTGCTGACCGACGTCAAGCGCGTGGGCATCTGAGCCCTGCTGAAGCGTCAAGCCCAACACCCCCAAACCTCAAGTTCCTCAGGAGCCCCCCAGCATGTCGTTCTACACCTCGCTCACCGGCCTGAACTCGGCCACCGCCCAGTTGGCCGTCACCTCCAACAACATCGCCAACGTCGGCACCTCGGGCTTCAAGCGCTCACGCGCAGACTTTGGGGACATTTTCTCGACATCGCCCTTGCAAAAGTCATCCAGCAACATCGGCCAGGGCGTCTCACTCAAGCAAGTGAGTCAAGAATTCAGCCAGGGCAACATCTCCACCTCGGGCAACTCGCTCGACTTGGCCATCACAGGCGACGGTTTCTTTCCGCTCAAAACGCCCGACGGCCTGCAAGACATCTACACCCGCAACGGTTCCTTCACCCTGAACGACCAAAACAACGTGGTCAACTCCACCGGGCAACGCCTGCTGGCCGCCTCGGTGGACTCGTCCGGCAAGGCCGACTTGGAGCGTTTGGCGCCCCTGGTGATTCCGCCCAAGACCTCGGGCGAAGCCAAAGAAACGACCAAGATCCAGTTGGGCCTGAACTTGCCCGCAGATTCGCCCGTGATCCTGGCCGACTTTGACCGCAGCAACCCCATCACCTACAACAAGAGCACCGCCCTGACCGTGTACGACAGCGGCGGCAACGGTTACTTGGCCACCGTCTACTACACCAAGACCCAAAACGCCAGCCCAGGCAGCCCTTTTTCGAAATGGCAGACCGAGTTTTTTGTGGGTGACACCCAAGTCAAGCCCGCTTTGCAGCAAGCCTCCAACAACACCGGCTCCGAACTGTTCGTCAACAAGTACGGTGACATCCGCCCCAAGTCCGACCCCTCGGTCACCCCGCCCAGCGGCACGGTGGCCATGTACACCTTGGACCAACTGACCGATGTGCGCAACTCCACACCGGCTCCGGCAGTGGGCGATGCCATCAACTCCAATTTTTTTGACATCGCCTCGGGCTTTTACAAAACCAGCCCTGACGCCACCGCCACCGATTTCAAAGTCGACAACCCCCTGTCCTTCTGGCTCTCGGTGGACGACTCCCCGCTGACCCGCATCAACTACAGCTTGACCTCAGCCGACAAAGACCCGGCCACCTTGGCGCGAAATTTACAAATTTCAATCAACAACGTGATGGGCAACTTAGACGACTCGCCAGACAACCCATCAACACCCGAAAACGACCCCAAGGTCAATTCGCGTTATGGCATCACCGTGAATTTCAACCCCGATTCGGGCCGCTTCTCATTCAACTCGGGCACCACCGGCGATGCCTCCAACATCCGCCTGGAAACCACCCCCGTCGGCACCGCGGCATTGGCCACCGATGCCGAGATCCTGGCCAGCAACTTGTTGGGTGTGACGCCCGACGCTTCGGGTCTGGGCCTGTTGGAAACGCCCAGCGCGTTGGACGAGGCGCAGCGCGGCAAACCCAGCTTTCCAGCCGTGTTGTCCAGCGAATCACTCACCATCAACACTGCGGGCAACATCTCGGTGGTCGAGGCGAACAACGACTTCACGGTGTCGGTGGACGGCATCACCGCCCGCATCAGCATCGACACCGGCAGCTACTCCATGGAGACGCTGGCCGCCAAGTTGAAGGAAAAGATCAACGACATCGAGGACCCGGTGACACGGCGCGAAATCGCAGGCGTTGAGGTGAAATGGGACAGCAAGGCCAAGCAGTTGATTTTCTCAACCGGCACCACCGGCGACGCTGCATCGCTGCAGGTCACAGGCCACCCCGACTGGGGTTTGGCCAACACCGAAATGCGCTTTGGACAAACCACGCAGTGGATCAAATTGGCCCAATACGCCGACAACGGTGCCTTGCAGTACGTGCGCAACGGCAGGCAGACCGAAGACATCTCGGACCTGAACACCAAAAACGACTGGTGGCCGGTGTTCTTGGACCGCGGCGAGCTGACCTTTGACCTGACCGGCAAACCCGTCTCGCCCATCAAACCCATGGCTTTTGAAACCGCCTTCTTGGCCGGCGGCAAGGGCGCGCTGACCATGTCGATCGACTTCACCCAGTCCACCCAATACTCCAGCTCCTTTGCCGTGCTGTCGCAAGCGCAAGACGGCGCGCCCGAAGGCGAGTTGATGGGCCTGGACATTGGCGTGGACGGTCTGGTCAACGCCACCTACTCCAACGGCTCGCAAAATTCGCTGGGTAAGATCGTGCTGGCCAACTTCTCCAGCCCCTCTGGCCTGCGCCAAGTGGGTGACGCCAGTTACCTGGCCTCGGCCACTTCGGGAGTGGCCAAAGTGGGCGAGGCCGGTTCGGCCGGTTTCGGCTCGATCCGCGCCGGTGCCACCGAGCGTGCCAACGTGGACTTGACGCAAGAGCTGGTGGACTTGATCACCGCACAGCGTAACTTCCAGGCCAACGCCAAGGCGATTGAGACCAGCTCCACCATGACCAGCGCCATCATCAACATCCGTTCTTGATGTCCTGACACCGAGCCACTGACCCAAACAACTGACACCCCGAAAACAGCACCATGGACCGCCTCGTCTTCACCTCCAACGCCACCATCAAAGAGCAGGCCACTGGACGCCAGGTGCTGGTCAACGACCTGGCCAACGTGTCCACCGTGGGCTTCAAAAGCAGTTACGACGTGGCTTTGCAGTCCATCAAAGTCGAGGGTGCTGGTTTTGACACCCGCTACCAAGCCCAAAGCTTGGCCCGAGACTTGGTGCGCATGGACCCGGGCCCCGTCATGGCCACAGGTCGCCCGATGGACGTGGCCATGGCCGAGCGGGCCGTGCTCACGGTGCAGGCCCCCAACGGGGACACCGCTTTCACCCGCCGAGGTGACCTGAAAGTCAACATCCAGGGCCAGCTCGAAAACGGCTCAGGCCATTTGGTGCTGGGCGAAGACGGCCCGATCGCCATTCCACCGGGATTGTTGGTCAGCATCAACCCCGATGGCAGCATTTACGCCCGCGACCCGGCCCAGGTCGGGCCTGCGCCCGATGTGCTGCTGGGCCAGCTTCGGCTGCGCGATGCCTCCAGCGTTGTTCTGGCACGCCGCGAAGACGGTTTGTTCAGGGTGTCGGAAAAACCAAATGGCACAGACATTGCTTTAGGAGAAACACTGCCCAAAGTGATTCCTCAGGCCCTGGAGGGGAGCAACGTCAGTGCCGTGGAGGCCATGACCCGCTTGATTGACCACTCGCGCAGTTTCGAAATGCAAATTCGCGTCATCAAGGAAATGAAAGGGCTCGACGAGTCCGGCGCTTCCATGATGAAAGCCGCTTAACCCCTGACAGGAGCACCCCATGGATGCCTCAATGTGGATTGCCAAGACCGGCCTGGATGCGCAGCAAACGCGCATGTCGGTCATCTCGAACAACCTGGCCAACGTCAACACGACGGGCTTCAAGCGCGACCGCGCCAGCTTCGAGGACATGCTCTACCAAAACCTGCGCCAACCCGGTGCCCAAATTGGGGCCGATGCGCAAGCACCCACGGGCCTGATGCTGGGCACCGGTGTGCGCATCGTGGCCACCGAAAAAACCCACACCCAAGGCAGCTTGGTGACCACCAAAAACGCCTTGGACCTGGCGGTGCAAGGCGAGGGCTTTTTCCAAATCGCCCAAGCCGATGGCACCATCGCTTACAGCCGCGACGGGGGTTTCAAGCTCTCGGCGACCGGGCAATTGGTCACCTCCAATGGCGCAGCGCTGCAGCCGGCCATCACCATCCCGCCCAACGTGGCGAGCATCTCGATTGGCCAAGACGGCACCGTCTCGGTCGAGACCGCAGGCGGCGGCGGCGCCCAGGTGCTGGGCCAGATTCAAATCGCCCGCTTTGCCAACCCGGCTGGCCTGCAAGCCATTGGTCAAAATTTATTGAAAGAAACCGGTGCCAGTGGTGCCGCCATCGTGGGCCAAGCGGGCCAAGGCGGCGCGGGCCAACTGATGCAGGGTGCCCTGGAGGCCTCGAACGTCAACGTGGTCGAAGAAATGGTCAACATGATCGAGACGCAACGCGCCTATGAAATCAACTCCAAAGCCATCTCTGCCGTGGACGGCATGCTGCGCTTCTTGAACAACAACATGTGAGCGCCCCATGACACACGCCCATCTTGTCCGCTCCACCCCTGTCGGCGCGAGCCCTGTCCGCTTGACTTTGGTCACCCGCGCCTTGGCCCCCGCTTTGCTGGCCTTGGGCTTGGCAGGCTGCGCCAGCGCACCCGCGCCCATGGCCCATTCGCCCGCGTTCGCGCCGGTCATGCCGGTGCTGACCGAAAAGCCCCGCATGGCCACAGGGGCCATCTACAACGGCCGCCAAAGCGACAATTTTTTTGGCCGCAGCCGCAACTACCGTGTGGGCGATGTGATCACCGTGTTGCTCGATGAGTCCACCCAAGCCGGTCGCAAACAAACCGGCGAGGTCACGCGGAACGCCAAAAACGACGTCATCCCCTCGGTTGCCAACGCACCCAATGGCCTGAATGCCCGGGTGCAAGGCGCCAGCCTGCCCAACAAAATCTTGGGCACACGCCTGCGCGGCATCATGGGGGGTGTGGACCTGAGCAGAGCCAACATCGAAAGCAATGGTGGTGGTGAAGCCACCCAAAATGCCAGCTTGGAGGGCGATGTGTCGGTGACCGTGACCGAGGTGCTGGCCAACGGCAACCTGATGGTGCGCGGCGAAAAGCAACTGGCCTTGACCGAAGGCACTGAAATCATCCAGGTCAGCGGCATCATCCGACCCGACGACGTCTCGCCCAACAACACCGTGCTGTCGCGCCGCCTGGCCAATGCCCAGATTGCCTACCGTGGCACCGGCGAACTGGCCAACGCCGCCAAAGCCGGCTGGGGCACCCGCGCCTTGCTCTCTCTGTGGCCGTTCTGAGCCCGCACAGCCAAATCAGCCCAAGACCTCTTAGCCAAAGACCCGCCATGAAAACCACCTTGATTGCCCTGATGCTGCTGCTTGGTTTGAACGCCAGCGCTTGGGCCGACCGCGTGAAAGACCTGGCCAGCGTGGCGGCAGGTCGCACCAACCAGCTCATCGGTTACGGTTTGGTGGTGGGCTTGCAAGGCTCGGGCGATGGTGCCGATGTGTCCTTCACTGCGCAAAGCATGAAGTCCATGCTCAGCCGCATGGGCGTGAGCCTAGAGGGCCCTTTGTCGGACTTCGAAAAAGACCAAGGCTCTGGCTCCATCGACATCAAAAACGTCGCCGCTGTGATGATCACGGCCGAGCTGCCCGCCTTTGCCAAACCGGGTCAAAAAATCGACATCAACGTCTCGGCCATCGGCAAAGCCACCAGTTTGCGCGGCGGCAATTTGCTGTTGACCAGCCTGCGCGGTGTGGACGGCGAGGTCTACGGCCTGGCCCAAGGGGCGCTGACGGTCACCGGCATTGACACCAGCGCTGCGGGCTCCAAGGTCAGCATTGGCGTGCCCACATCGGGCCGCATTCCCAACGGTGCCACCGTCGAGCGCATGGTCGACACCCCATTTGAGAGCTCAGACCACGTGGTCATGAACGTGCGCGAGTCGGACTTCACCACCACCACCGCCATCGTCAACGCGGTCAACAAAAGTTTTGGCGAAGGCACTGCCCGCGCCCTTGATGGCATGTCCTTTGCCGTGCGCGCACCCACCGACATGTCGCAGCGCGTGGCCTTCATGAGCTTGGTCGAAAACCTCGATGTGGTGCCCGGCGAACCCCCGGCCCGCGTGGTGGTCAACTCGCGCACCGGCACGGTGGTGATCAGCCGCAACGTGCGGGTCAGTGCCTCGGCCGTCTCGCACGGCACCATCTCGGTGGCCATCGCCGCCACCAACGAGGTGTCGCAGCCCAACGCCTTTGCACAAGGCCAAACTGTGGGCGTGCAAAACGCCGAGATCGCAGTGACCGAGCCCAACAAACCCATGTTTTTGTTCCAGCCAGGCGTTGATTTGCGCCAAGTGGTGGACGCGGTCAACCAAGTCGGGGCCACGCCCTCAGCCTTGATCGCCATCCTTGAAGCCTTGAAAAGCACCGGCAGCTTGCGCGCCGAGCTGATCATCATCTGACCCACACCAACGTCTCAAAAAGCCATGAGCGACATCACCCCCGCCGGTTCCTACCTGGACTTCAACGCCTTGGCGCAGTTGAAGGGCGATGCCGCGCGCGACCCGAGCAAAGCGGTGCGCAAGACCGCCGAACAGTTTGAGGCCTACTTCATCCAGCAAATGATGAAGACCATGCGCGACTCGGTGGAGAAAAGCGACTTGGTCGACACCGGCAGCACCGAGATGTACCAAGACCTGATGGACAAAGAAGTCTCCCTGAGCATGGCCCAACGCGGCGGCATGGGTTTGGCCGACATGCTGGAGCGCCAAATGAACCAGTCGCAGGCCCTGAGCACACAAGACGCGCTGCGCCAACGCCAAGCCATGGGTCCGAGCGCTCCCGCCCTGCCCCTGAACCCGGTGCGAGAGCCCATGGCGATGCAGCCAGCAGCCGCCGAGGCCTACCGCTTAGAGCGCCCCAACGGTTTCAAACTGGTCAATAAGCCATGAGTGACTTGCTCAGCATCGGCAGCTCGGGCGTCACCGCCTACCAGCGGGCGCTGGCCACGGTGTCCAACAACATTGCCAACGTCAACACCGATGGTTACACCCGGCAAGACGTCTCGCTGGCGTCCAACCAACCACGCCAACTCGGGGGCAGCTACCTGGGCACGGGAGCCCGCTTTGATGCGGTGCAGCGCCAATACGACGCCTTTGTCGAGTCCAACCTGCGCAACAGCAACAGCGATCTGCAAAGTCAAAAGCCCTTGCTGTCTTACGTGAACCGCCTGATCGACGTGATGGGCGACGAGAGCATTGGCCTGACCACGGCCATGAACCGCTTTTTTGAATCGGCCCGCGACCTGTCCAGCGACCCCGCCTCGGTGGTCTCGCGCAGCATTTTTCTGCGCGACGCCGATGGCTTGGCCGCCCGTTTTCGGCAATTGGCGGGTCAGTTCGAGATCATGGACAACGAGACCCGGCAGTCGGTAGAAACCGATGTGGGCCAAGTCAATGCCCTGACCAGCCAATTGGCCTTGATGAACAAACAACTGGCCAAACACACCTCGGCCGACCGCCAGCCCTCAGAGCTGCTCGACCAACGCGACCTGTTGCTGCGCGACCTGTCGGGCTTGGTGGCCATCAAGACCCGCTTTGAGCCCAATGGTGCGGTCACCGTGAGCGTGGGCGACACCCTGGACCAAGGCATCTTGGTCAGCAAAGCCACGGCGCGTGCAATCAGCGTGTCCGAGTCGGCGATAGAGCCGGGCAAACTCGAGTTCACGCTCGACGCCTACGGCACCCCCGAGACCATGAGCAGCATCAGCAGCGGCAAAATCGGCGGGGTGATGAATTTTCGCGAGCAAGTGCTCAGCCCAGCGGCTTACGCCATGAACGATTTGGCCAGCACACTGGTCACGCAAATCAACCAAGTGCACCGCGACGGGCTGGACGCCGAGGGCCAACTCGGTGGCGATTTGTTTGGCTTTGTGCCCGCCCCCAGTGGCAAAGCCGCCGGCATGACCTTGCTGGTGCAAGACGCCAACCGCATCGCTGCGGCCGGACAGTTTCGCGTGATCGATAACCCGCTCAACAGCGGCACCGCGCAAGCCCGCATCGCTTACAGCGCCGAACGCTTTGAAGGGCCCAGCCACTTGCGCGGCGATTTGGCCCAGGCCAAGGCCCCGCAAATTGCCTCGATCGAAGTCAACATCGAAGCCAGCCAAGGCGTGGCCTCCTTGGGCTTGGTGCCCATTGGCATGCAAAACCTCTCGCTCACGCTGCACGCGCCGGGCCCGGGGCAAAGCCTGCAAGTGCTCTCGCGCGATGGCCGCCACCTGCTGGGCAGCCCGCTCAGCGCATCGCAGCAAACCCTGCTGCTCAAAACCGCCAACGGCATGGAAGAAGGTGCCCGCTACAGCGCAACTCAAATCAACGGCGTGAGCCCCAACACCTATCTGAGCATGGACGTGTTTTTGGGTGCCATGGCCGAAGTCGGTCTGGAGCAACAATTTGACTCGACTTCGGGCAAAGCTTTGGCCCCCCTGAAAACCACGGCCACGCTCACAGGCCAGACCTTTGTCGGCTCAGCGGACGGCTTGGCCGAAGGGGCGCTGACCCTGAACGGCCAAAACCTGCCCGCCTTGGCAGGCCCTTTGACACTGAGCTCAGTGGTGAACTGGCTGAACACCGCCACCGCTTTGGAGCCGGCCAGCAGCCGCATCACCGCCAGCGCTGTGGACGGCAAATTGGTGCTCAGCCGTCCGGCGGGTAACACCACCGACGACATCCGACTGGGCAAGGGCACGGGCACACCCGCCGATTTGCTGCGTTTGGGCTTTGACACCACGCTGCGCATTCGGGGCCAAGCGGCAGACGATTTGCTGCTGTTTGTGACCGACAACGCACTGAGCCCGGGCGACGCGGCCAGCAAGGTGCAGCTCACCGCCCAGTTTGCCGACATCCAAGGCGACATGAAACAAAGCTTGCGGGCCTCGGCTTTGCAGGTCAAATTCACCAGCGACCAGGACTACCAGATCATCGACACCCGCTCGCTGACCGTGTTGGCCGAACGCAGCCTGATCCCCGACCCCTTGTCGGCCACGCCCAGCTTGAGCTACCGGGGCCTGAAGCTGGCTTTTTCCACCGCCCCCAAAGCGGGCGACCAATTCACCATCGACGGCAACCGCGACGGCATTGGCAACAACGAGACCATGCTGCGCTTGGTGGCACTGGAAGACCAGCGACTCATGCCCGGCGGGCTGACCATCACCGAGGCCTACATCGAGCGCGTGAACCAAGTGGGCAACGTCGCCCGCCAAGCGGCCATTGCCGATCAAGCGCTGCAGGTGGTGTACCGCCAAGCCCAAGAATCGCGCGACAGCATTTCGGGCGTGAGTTTGGACGAAGAGGCCTCGGCCTTGGTGCGCTTTCAACAGGCCTACCAAGCCAACGCCAAAGTCATGCAAACCGCCATGGCTTTGTTCGATGCCATTTTGCAAGTGCGCTGAAAGGCCTGACGCATGAAAATCTCCACCTCGTTCTTGTTTGACCGCGCCACCGAGCGCATGAGCACCATCCAAAACAAGCTGGCCACCACACAAGCGCAAATGGCCGTAGGCAAACAAATTTTGTCGCCCAGCGCAGCGCCCGACCAAGCCGCCGCCATCCAACGCCTCAAGGGCGAGGTGCAGCGCCAAGAAAGCCACATGCGCACGCTGGATGTGGCCATGCGCCGCTACACCGCCGAGGAAACCGCGCTTTCTGCCTCCAACGACTTGTTGGTTCGCATGAAAGAGCTGGGCATCCAAGCCGCCAACGACACCTTGGCCCCCGATGACCGCAAAGCCATCGGGGTCGAAATGAAGGCCTTGCGCGATCAATTGCTGAGCCTGGGCAACACCCGCGACGACAGTGGCAACTTTTTATTTTCGGGCACCCGGGTCAACACCCCGGCCTTTGCCGAAGACGCCAATGGCAAGGTGGTCTACCAAGGTGACCAGACGCAAACCCGCATTCCGGCTGGGGTCGAGCGCACGGTGCAATTCACCCGCGCAGGCACCGATGTGTTCAGCCGTGTGGTGCGTGAAGACGGCCAAGCGGTGGGCTTTTTTGACGCGCTGGACCAGATGATCGACGGCATCAACAGCAGCCGCTCAGGCAAGGTTCAGCAAGGCATTGCCGACATCTCCCAAATGCACAACAGCTTGACCTTGTCGCAAGCGCAAAACGGCTCGGACCAAACGGTGGTGCAGTCGCAACTTGATGTGTTGCAAGAAACCACACTGCGCATCCAATCGACCTTGTCCGAAATCGAAGACTTGGACTACGCCGAAGCCGTGACCCGCATGAACAAAGAAATGATGGGCCTGGAAGCGGCCATGGGCAGCTTTGCCAAGATTTCAGGCCTGAGTCTTTTTGACTACATCCGGGGCTGAACGCACGCCAAGCCCGCAGGCTTGACTCAAGTGTTCGCGCCTCGCGCCGATACCCTTGACAAGTCCACTTGCACCCACACAACGAAACACCGTCCACATGTCCACCAGCAGCATTGTCAACACCCTCGGGGCCGGCTCCGGCATCGACGTGAAAAGCTTGGCACAAAGCCTGGTGGATGCCGAAAAAACGCCCAAAAAAGAGCGCATCGAAGCCAAGATTGCCAAGTCCGAAGCCAAGATCACCGGCTACAGCGCCGTCAAATACGCCCTGTCCGAGCTGAAAAATGCCTTTGGCAAGCTCAACGACGCCAGCGACTTCAGCTCGATCAAACCCGCCAACACCCAGCCCGCCGCCTTTGGCATCAGCGCCAGCACCTCTGCAGAAGCGGGCAGCTACAGCATCGAGGTGCTGCAAACAGCGCTGGCGCAGCGCACGGCCAGTGCCAGCTTCGCAGACCGAGCCACCCCTTTGAACGGTGGATCAGCTTTCAAGCTCAACCTGAGCGTGGGCGGCGTGAGCAAAGGCGACATCAACGTCACCACCGCCACCCCAGCTGGCATGGTCAGCGCCATCAATGGGGCCAAGCTGGGCGTGACGGCACAACTCATCAACACCGGCAACGGCTTCAACGTGGTTGTGACGGGTGAAACAGGCGAGGCGCAAAATTTCAGCCTGAGCAGCGACGACGGCACGGCCATTGATCCTCTGCCCAAAGTACCGGTGTCCGGCGTGAGCTTTCCAACCACCCTGCAGTCCGCCACCGATGCCAGCATCAAGGTCAACGGTCTTACGGTCACCCGAAACAGCAACACCATCAACGATGTCATCGACGGCGTGACGCTCGACCTGTACACCAACACCACAGGCGCGGCCCGCATCGACTTGAACCGCGACAGCACGGGCATCAAAGACAACATACGCGGCCTGGTCACGGCTTACAACGATTTTGAAGAAACCCTCAAAATCTTGGGTGACCGCGCCAGCGAAGTGGAAGAATTTGGCGGCGTGTTGGCGGGCGACAATCTGCTGCAAAGCGTGCGCAACCAAGTGCGCGGCATGGTCACCAACAACTCGTCCACGCCCGGCACCACGATCAAGGCCGCGCGCGACGTGGGCCTGAGCATCGACCGCTTTGGCAAACTCACCTTGGACGAAAGCAAACTCGACACCGCCTTGCAAAACAACTTTGGCGAAGTCTCCACCATGTTCAGCGCGGGCACCAACAACCAAAGCATTTACAGCCCTGCCCCAGCCGGTCTGGCAGGTGGGGCGGTCAACAGCATCGAAAAAATGCTGCTCTCCACAGGCCTGATCGACACCCAGAGCAAGACTGCCACCGCGCAGATTGTCAAATTCAAAGCCGAGATGACGGTGCTCGAAGAGCGCATGGAAAAACTCATGACCCGCTACATGAACCAATTCAGCGTCATGGAGAGCATTGTGGGCAGCAGCAACAGCATGCGCGAGGGCCTCAAAGGCAGCTTTGAAGCCATGATGAAGTCCTACGGCGGTTAAAACGCCAGCGCGTTTGGCCCGCTGAGCGCTGGGGCCATTGGCTTGGGTCCTGTGGTATTTTCGAGGCATGGTTTTATCGCTCGATTTTCTCTCCTTGCCCCTGTTGGCAGCCGCAGCGCTGGTTTTTATCAGCGTGCTGGCCGGCGTGTTTTCAGCCCGCATCGGGTTTTCTTTTCTGTTGATTTTTTTGGTCACGGGCATTTTGGCCGGGGTGGATGGCCCGGGTGGGCTGGTCTTTGACGATTTCCGTTTGAGCTTTTGGGTGGGCAACGTGGCCTTGGCCGTGATCTTGCTGGACGGCGGATTGCGCACCCAAATGCGCACTTTCCGCACCGGCTTGCGGCCGTCACTTTTGCTGGCCACGCTGGGCGTGGTGATCTGCACGGGCATCACGGGTGCGGCGGCTTATTTGCTGCTGGATTTGTCCTGGCCCTTGGCCTTGCTGGTGGGCGCCATTGTCGGCTCGACCGATGCGGCTGCGGTGTTTTCCCTGCTCAAGTCCTCCGGCGTGCAACTCAATGAACGTGTGGCCGCCACGCTGGAGATCGAGTCGGGCATGAACGACCCGATGGCCGTGTACCTGACGCTCACCTTCATTGCCATCGCCCTGGCCGCAGCAGGCCCCGGCCACGCGTTACTGGGGTTGCCGGATGTACTGCTGTCGCTGCTGCGGCAATTGGGCTGGGGCAGCGTGCTGGGCCTGGGCTGTGGCTGGGCACTGGCCGAGTTGCTCAAACGCCTGGGCCGAGGCGAGGACGGCGGCGGCGGCATCCGCGCTTTGCTGATTGTGTCGGGCGGCCTCACGGTGTTTGCCTTCACCACCTGGTGGGGTGGCTCGGGTTTTTTAGCGGTTTACTTGATGGGCGTGGTCATCGGCAATCGGGCGCGCCGTCAGGTGCGCGCCTCGCTGTCGGCCATGGACGGCTATGCCTGGCTGTCGCAAGCGGGCATGTTCTTGTTGCTGGGTCTGCTGGTCACGCCCAGCGAATTGATGCGCAGCTTGTGGCCTGCCCTGGGCGTATCGCTGGTCCTCATGTTTGTGGCGCGCCCGCTGTCGGTCTGGCTGTGCCTCAAGCCCTTGCACTTTTCCGGGCGCGAGATCGCTTTCATCTCCTGGGTGGGTCTGCGCGGCGCGGTGCCGATTGTGCTGGCCGTTTTCCCGGTCATGGCCGGGGTGCAAGGGGCCAGCATTTACTTCAATGTGGCCTTCATCGTGGTGCTGACCTCGCTGGTGCTGCAAGGCTCGACGATTGCCTGGAGCGCGCGACGCCTGAACATGGTGCTGCCCGACCCGGACGACACCGAACACGCCCGCCTGGTGTTTGGCGACTTCGTGCTGGCGGCCACCACCCCCATGGTCGAGTTGTGCCTGTTTTACGGCCTGAATTTGCCCTGCGAAGCCAGCAAAAGCGTGGGCCAATGGCTGGCCGAAAGCTTGCATCGCCCCCCGGTAGAAGGTGACATGGTGCACCTGGGCCAAGCCGAAATCAGCGTTCGCGCCACCCAAGGCAACCGCATCACCCAGGTCGGCATCCGCATCACCTGAGGCGCTTGCAAAGCGGCCCTGTCGGCGTTTCAGCGCAAAAAATCGGCCACCGCGTTCAAGGACAGCCCAGCCGCTTCTTCCTGCGGCAAATGCCCCACCTGTGGCCACGACACCAGACGGCTGCCCGGTATGGCCTGCAGGTAGTCGCGTGCGTTGCTGAAAGGGATCATGCCGTCGGCCTCCCCCCAAAGCAGCAAGGTGGGGGCTTTGATTTGGCGCAGCAAAGGTTCGGGCTCTTGCAGCACGGTTTGCGCCAGACGGTCGAGCATGGCTTGGCGTGCACCGGGGGCCAGCAGCAGATCGTGGTAACGCGTGGTGACGGCATCGGTGAGGGACTCGGGTCGCGCATAGGCCGCTTGCAGGTTCATGCGCAGCAAGGTCTTGGGCAGCACATGGCGCAGCAGGCTCAAGGTCGCGGGCACCTCCATGGCCTTGCCGTACTCAAAGCCGAAGCTGGCAAAGCCATCTGGGGCCACCAGCACCAGTTTGTCGATGCGCTCGGGGAACTGGGAAGCCAAAGTCCAGGCGATGCGCCCGCCCATGGAGTGGCCCACCAAGCTGGCGCGCGGCAGGCCCAAGTCGTCCAGCAAGTGCAGCAACATCTGCACACTGCGTGCGTCGGTGTAATTGCGCTCCGGGTCGGGCGGGCTCAGGCCGCTGCCGGGCAGGTCGATGCGCACCACCCTGTGCGTGGCGGCCAAACCCTCGGCCCAGCCGTCCCAGGTCTGCAAACTCGCGCCAAAGCCGTGCAGCAAAACCACCGCCGGGGCATCCGATGAGGCACCCGATGAGGCATCAGACCGCGCACCTGACGCGGCACCAGGCGGTCCGCTGTCGCGCACATGCAAGTGCCACGGCCCCACTTGGCGCAGGTCAGCCGGGGCCGCCAAATAGCGCGCCTCCAAAGTGGCGCGCGGCACATCGGGAGTCCACAGCCACCAGGACAACAAGGTCAAAACAGTCAGCGTCAACATCAGCCACAGCCTGTTCATGCGGCGCAAGCCGCGCGTGAAAACCGTGTCACGGCGCAATGGCGAACATCAGCAGCAAGACCATCTGCAGGCCGTAGACCATCATCAGGCCCAGTTTGTAGGCGTCGCGCAGCGTATCGGACAGGCGCTGCACCTTGCGGTCCAGCCACCAACAGGCCGCGCCGCACAGACCGGTCATCAGCAAGAAAATCGTGGCCATGAGAGAAAGAGGCATGGGCGGGCTCCTGGAGTGGATGAAGTTGAGCGTTGGCGTTGAGCGTTGAGCGTTGAGCGTTGGGCGTTGGGCGTTGGGCGTTGGGCGTTGGGCGTTGGGCGTTGGGCGTTGGCGTGCAAAGCCGAGCGTTATTGGGGTATTTGGGTGTTATCGCAGAACACTCAACGCTGAACACTCAACGCAAAACACCCGTCCCGGATGGCGCAGCAAAAGGCCCGTTGAGCATCACAGTTTGCAGGTTCAGCACGGCGGCGATGCTGACCCAGACCCAGTAGCTGATGAGCAGCAAACTGGCCCAGCGCGACAAACGCCACAGACCCAAGATCAGCGCCAAGACGGACAGCCACAAAAACACCACCTCCAACAGCGCCCAGTCCGGGCGCTGCAGCTTGAAATACAGCGCACTCCACACGATGTTGAGCACGGCATTCACACCAAACAGCAGCAGCACACGGCGGCGCAAGGCTGGCGTGTTCGCCGCCTGCCAGGCCAGCCAGCCGCTGATGGCACACAGCGTGAAGATGGTGCTCCAAATCACACCAAAAGCGGCATCCGGTGGCTTCCAAGGTGGGTGCTTGAGCGCAAAGTACCATGGCCCCAGCTCGGTCAGGGCCGCGCCAATGCCTGCCGTGGCGAAGCTGAGCACAAAGGCCACAAGCAGGGCGCGCACAGACGCATGGCGCATGCGCCCCAGGCTGGCCATCAGCAGGCCGCGTTCTGGATGCGGGTTCACGCAGGCCTCATGTGCGTGCCAGCCCCAACAGGTGCGCCATGTCCTTCAAGAAGATGCGCACGTGCGCCATCGGGTCCTTGCGCGCCAACTCTTTGTTCATGTAGGACTCAAAGGTCAGGCGCTGCACGTCGCGGTCTTCGCAGATCTTGACGAACTTTTCCCGGCGTTTGTCGTTTTGGTACCAGAAGTACTGCATCACGCCCAAAATCCAGAACACCTTACCGTGCTGCTTCATGAAGCTTTTGCGGCCTTGCTTCAGGCAAGCGCTGTTGCCGGTTTTGAGGGCCAGGTGCGCCGCTTGGGAGACGCGCCGGGCGCAGTCCATGGCGTAGTAAATGCCCTCGCCCGACGATGGGGCGACCACGCCTGCGGCGTCGCCAATCACCACCACATCGCGGCCGTTGTCCCATTGGGGCAGCGGTTTGAGCGGGATGGGTGCGCCTTCGCGGCGCAAAGTGGGGGCATGGGTCAGGCCAGCAATCTCGCGCAAGCGCGCCGTGGCACTGCGCAGCGAGTAACCCTTGTCGGCGCTGCCCATGCCCACGCTCATGGTTTTGCCGTGCGGAAACACCCAGCCATAAAAGTCGGGCGAGACCTCGCCTTGGTAGTACACGTCGCAGCGCGCCGCGTCGTAACCGGGCTGACCCACCGGCGCAGCAATGATCTCGTGGTACGCGAACACGTATTTGGTTTTGTGCGCGTTGGGAATGGCCTGGCGCGCGACTTCTGAGCGCGCGCCGTCGGCCCCCACCACCATGCGGGTGGACACCTTGACGGGCTGGGCGTGCTCAGCAGCCGCATGCTCTTTGGCCGTGACCGGGGTGTAGTGCACCCACAGCTGGCCGCTGTCGTCGTGCTGCAGCTTGTCAAAAATCGCCTGGCAGCGCACCGCGCCCGACTGGGCTGCACGTTCGCGCAAATACTCGTCGAACTCGTCGCGGTCCACCATGCCCACATAACCGTTGTCAATCGGGATGTCGACCTTGTTGTCGGCCGGTGAGATCATGCGTGCGCAACGCACCTTGGCCACCAGCAGGTGGTCGGGAATGTCAAAGTCCTTGATCAGGCGCGGCGGTATCGCCCCGCCGCAGGGTTTGGTGCGGCCTTGACGGTCCAACAACAAAACACGCCAGCCTTGGCGCACCAGGTCGTGTGCCGCGGTGGCGCCCGAAGGCCCTCCGCCCACCACCACAAAGTCGTAATCGGTTTGGTTCATGAGCTTGACCCACCTTTGAGCAATACGGGACCATCAAAAAGCAAGGGCTGCCGTTGCACAGGCCCGCCGCGCAGGCGCACCGCCACCGCAGCCGAAACCGCAAACATGAGCGCTTGCATGCCAAACACGGCTGCATAGGCCGTGCCTTGTTCCCCCAACAGGGCGTGGGCCAAGTCGCTGGCGGCAGTGCCCAGCAAACCACCCAAGCCAAAGGCCGCCGCTTGCGCCGCGCCCCACAAACCCATGCGCGTGCCTTCGCGGCCCTTACCGCTGCCGCCCTTGCCCTCGCCGGCCAGGCGCATCATGGTGGCGATGGCCGCGATGGAAAACGCGCCATTGGCCACGCCCAAAAACACCACATTGGCCTTGAGCGGCCAAACGGCCGACAAGGCCGAGCTGACCAAGCCCACGGTGGCCAGCGCCGAGACCAGGCAGCCGCCCACCATCCAGGCCTGCACCGAGCCCAGGCGCCCAGCCACCCAGCGCGAGCCCGCACCGGCGACCGCCAGCATGCCGATCAACACCCCCGTGTGGTGCCAGCCCGACAACTGCGTGGTCTGCCCCGGCGTGAAGCCATGCACCGCGCCTGCAAAGGGCTCCAAAATCAAATCTTGCGCGCTGTAGGCCAGCATGGACATGAACACGAACACGGTGAAGGTGCGCGCCGCAGGCTCGGCCCACACTTCTTGGAAGGCTTCTTTGAAATTTTGTTTTTGCAAGCGCGCTTTGGTCAGCTTGTCTGAGTACAACTGCTCTGCGGCGGCGTCCATGGGCGTTTCTAAACCCCACAAACACAGGGCTGTGATGATCGCGGTGACCACACTCAAACCCACTGAGACCTGAAGCAGCACCTGTGGGCTGTAGGGGTCGATCAACTTGCCCACCACACCGGCTGTGACGGCAAAGCCCACGATCATCATCAGCCACACGGTGGTGGCAGCCGGAGCGCGGCGCTCGTCGGGCACGCGCTTGGCCATCAGGGTCAACAGCGACGTGCCGCAGGCACTGACGCCCAGGCCAATCAAACTGAAGGAGAACCAGGCCAACAATGCCCCGTAAAGCGGCTCGGCGGCCATCCACACCGTGGCGGCTGCGGCCATCACGCCGCCCAGGCCCAACACCAGCATGCCGCCCATCATCCAAGGCGTGCTGCGGCGGCCCTTGTCGGCGCCAAAACCCATGCGCGGGCGCACCATTTGCACCGCGTAATGCCAGGCCACCAAAAAGCCCGGCAACAAGGCGGGCAGCGCCAACTCGACCACCATGATGCGGTTGAGCGTGGACGTGGTCACCACCACCACCGCCCCCAAACAGGCCTGGATCAAACCCAAGCGGACGATTTGGGGCCAGCCAAACAGGCCTGAATTCGAGGCCGTGCTCATGCCACCCCCACCGACAGTTGAAGCGGGCTGAGCTGGCGCAAGCCCCAAGCGCTGACCATCATGCCGCTGACGAACAGCGGCACGCCAAAGGCCGACACATGCAAAGCACGCGCTACCGGTTGGCGCAAAAATTTGAGCATCAAGGGCCCTTGCAGCACAGCCAAAGCCAACACGGCTGCAGCGTGCCATGGCAGCTGCCAGTAGGCCAACAACCAAGCCACCAGCAGCTGTGGCACCCCCATGAACAAGCAAGCCATGCGCGCCGCACCGTGTGCGCCCAGCTGCACCGGCAGCGAAGCCACGCCCATGCGGCGGTCGCCCTCGATGGCCTTGAAATCGTTGAGCGTCATGATGCCGTGCGCCCCCACGCTGTACAGCAGGGCCAGGGCCACCGAATGCGGGCCGGGCCAAGCCCCGCCGAGCATCACCGCCGTGCCGGTCAGCCAAGCCAAACCTTCGTAACTGAGCGCACAGGCCGAGTTGCCCCACCAGCCGTTGTTTTTCAGGCGCACGGGTGGTGCGCTGTAGGCCCACGACAAGGCAATGGCCAAGGCACAGGCCGCAAAGCCCCAAGGCCCCATGAGCGTGGCCCAGACCAGCGACAGCACGGTCCAGGCAATCGCAATGCCCAAACCCCAGCGCCCAGGCATGCGGCCTGAGGGGATGGGGCGCTTGGGTTCGTTGATGGCATCCACATGCCGGTCAAACCAGTCGTTCACCGCCTGGCTGCTGGCGCACACCAGGGGGCCGGTCAGCACCAGACCCAAGAGCAGCAAAACCCAGTTCGCGCCGATGTCTTGGCCCGAGGCCACCACACCGCAGGCAAAGGCCCACATGGGCGGGAACCAGGTGATCGGTTTGAGGAGTTCAGCCACCGTGCCCAGCTTGGGCCGGGTCAAGGGGGGCGTGAGGGCGAGGGGCGGACAGTCCATGGCCCCATTGTGAAGAGACTTTTGAGAATGTCAACTGGGATTGACACTGTGTGTCAACCAAATCCGACAAGTCATTCAGCCCGCGTCGGCTTCGGCCTCGGCCACCATGCCAAAGCGGCGCAGTTTGACGTACAGGCTTTGGCGCGACAAACCCAGCATTTCCGCAGCCGAAGCGCGGTTGTTGTGGGTCAACTCCAAAGCCGCCTCGATGCACATGCGCTCAATGGTGTCCACCGTCTCGCCCACAATGTCTTTGATCGGGCGGCGCCCCACCAACTGTGACAAGTCGGCAAAGGGGTTGGCCTGGCTTGAGGAGAGCGAGGAACCGCCTTGCAGGCGGCGGTCCATGTCGCGTACAAAAAAGGCGTACATGGGCTGCGGGCGGGCCAAACACACGGCCGAGACCTCGACCGGCAAAGTCATGCCCGAGAGGGTGCGCACCTCGGTGGCGAAATTGCGCACCGGCAACTGCTGGCGCAAGCTGGTGTTGAGCACGCCCCAGTCCACCGCACCGCGCAGCAGCCAGCGCTCGAGACTCTGGCCCACCACTTGCGACGAGGCCGTCAGACCCAGCAAGGCCATGCCCTCTTCGTTCACACTCTTGATCAGGCCCGAGGTGTCGGTGAGCAGCCAGCCGTCCGGGAAGCGCTCCATGGCTTCGCTCAAAGCCGCCGAAGACCCGGCATCGTGCAAAGTCGCTGCCGCGGTTTCGCGGGTGACCAAACGCACCAAAAACTGCGCCCCGCCCTCTTGGCGAAACACCGTGGCCGACACCGTCCAGGCCGAGGGCAAGCCCGCCACGCGGGCCGCGCACATCTCGATGCGGCCGGTGGCCAGCGCCGTGCGCAACAAGGACTGCACTTCGCCTTGGCTTTCCCCTTCAAAACATTCGCGCACATCGCGGCCCACCAAGCGTTTGCCCGCATCCTTGAGCAAAGACTGCGCGCCCACATTGGCCTCCAGCACGCGCTGGCTGCTGGCGTCCACCATCAGCACCGCCTCGGACGAGGTGTCAAACAGCACACGGTAACGCGCCTCAATGTGGCGCAGGCGCAAATAATCGCGCTCCATGGACTGCTGTGTTTCGACCAAACGCCGTTGCAACTCGGCCAGGCTTTCCAGATCGCGGCCCATGGCCAGCAACTTGCCGCCACCCAGGGGCAGCACCACGTACTGAATGGCCACTTCGTTGCCCACGGGCGAGAGGTGGTTCACATGCCGCCAGCGCAGCACATCGGGGACCCCCTGAGAAGACAGCATTTCTTGAATCTTGTTGCGGCTTTCGCTGGTGACGGTGTCGACCCAGCGGCGGCCCACCCAGGCCTGGCAGCCCAAAGCGGCCAAAGTGTCGCGCCCGGTTGACACGTCATCGATCACCCCCTGCGGGTCCATGACCAAGGTGACATCAGACACCACCCCCAACAATTGGGAAAAGGTGGAGGGGTCCAGAGAGGGAAGCTTCATGTTGTAAACCAAACGGGTTTGAGCATCAGGAAGTTGACACTTGAATTTGTCATAGAAGTATAGGCTTATATGCCAATAAAAACAGATGGCCTTGGAATTTCAATGTCAAATGGCATATCAAGCTGGCCATATCAGCCCAGCTTGTCAGCGGCAATCGGCATGGCCCGGGTGATGCGCGCCACGGTGGCCGGCGCGTCTTCGGCCAGCACCTCGGCGGCCAGGCCCTGCAGGCGCTCGGGCGCGACAAAAGCCATGGGGCCGCCCACAAACACATGCAGCCCCAAGTTGTCCGAACCCTCGCGCAGCTTGGGCAACAAGGCGGCCAGGGTGTCCAGGTGGCGGTCGGTGCTCACCGAGATGCCCACCGCGTCAAACCAGTCCGACTGGAACAAGCGTTTGAACTCGGTCACATCCTGCGGCACGCCCACGGTCACGAGCCAGCCTGCGCGTTTGAAAAATTCGCTCAGCATGAACAAACCCATGCTGTGCTGCGCCCCGGGCTCGGTCAACAAGAGCAGGCTCCAGGCTTGGCGCTGCGTGGGCGTTTCCTGCAAAAACTCGCTGCTGAAATCGTGCAGCAGCTGCTGCAAATGGGCCGAGGCGATGGTGGTCATGGCAAAGTCCAAGCGGTCAGCGCACCACCAATCGCCCAGCATGCGGGCACAAGGCGTGATGCCTTGCATGTAAATGTCTTCCAGCGACTGCCCCTGGCGCTGCCAGCCAAACACCACTTGCCGCGCCGCGTCCAGCCCCTGCAGGCAGGCCTGCGCCAGGATCTGAATTTGCGCCAAATCGAGCGCAGATTTGCCGGTGAAGCTGGTGCCGCCCACCAAACGGGGCCCGACCGGCGCACCTTGGCGCAAGGCCTCAGGCAAGGCATGGCGAGGCAGCTCGGCATGGGGTGCAGAGTGTGCGGTTTCGAGGTTGAATTGCGCCATAACAAGCACCAATCATCAGGAGGGATACACCAGCGGCAGGCTCCGGAGGGCCGGCGTGCTCGTCGCAAGAAATGCGTGGTGTGAGACCCGGTGAAAGCCCCCACACAACACAGCGCCAAGTGTGATTTGATTTTGAGGTCTTGCATTTAGTGTAAACCCTGACAAAACAAATATATGTCAATTTGTGTTGACACACTGTAGGTCCAGACTTACAGTCAAAGCCAAGCCCCGCACACACAAGGACCCCATGCGCACCTCCAGCCCCCCGGTTTTGTACACGCCAGCGCAACGCGCCCGGCGTGACGCGACCGCTTGGACGCTGGTGCAAGGCGTGCTGGCCCCGGTGCAGTTCCTGATTTTTGGCATCAGCTTGTATTTGGTGCTGGGCAGCTTGCACACCGGCGAGCACACCGACTGGGCATTGGCCTCGGTGGTGCTCAAGACCTTGGTGCTCTACGCCATCATGCTCACCGGCGCCATCTGGGAAAAAGTGGTCTTTGGCCAATACCTGTTTGCCCCGGCCTTCTACTGGGAAGACGTGGTCAGCATGGGGGTTTTGGCCCTGCACACCGCCTACCTTTGGGTCTGGTGGCAAGGCCTGTGGAGCCCCACCGACCAGCTGCTGCTGGCCTTGGCTGCGTATGTGAGCTACGCCATCAACGCCGCGCAATACATCCGCAAGCTGCGCATGGCGCGGCTGCAAAAAACCACCTTCCCCGACCCAACTTCTTTGCCCACATCGGGTGCACAGGCCAGCACATGAGCACCGTCATCCCCATCCGCGCAGAAACCTCCGCTGCAAGCGCCGGTTGTACCGACGTTGTGCCCTTGGTCGAGCGCGGCCAGCGCGAGGTGTTTTGTGGCCTGACCGGCATCATCTGGCTGCACCGCAAAATTCAAGACGCTTTCTTTTTGGTGGTGGGCTCGCGCACCTGTGCCCACCTGATCCAGTCCGCCGCCGGTGTGATGATCTTTGCCGAGCCCCGTTTTGGCACCGCCATCATCGACGAGCGCGACTTGGCGGGCCTGGCCGATGTGCACGAAGAACTCGACCGCGTGGTGGGCCAGCTGCTGGCGCGCCGCCCTGATATCCGTTTGTTGTTCTTGGTGGGCTCTTGCCCCTCTGAAGTCATCAAGCTGGATTTGTCACGCGCAGCCGAACGCCAAAACCAAATTCACCACCCCAAGGTGCGCGTGCTCAACTACTCGGGCAGCGGCATCGAAACCACTTTCACCCAGGGCGAAGACGCATGCCTCGCGGCCATGGTCCCCGGCCTGCCTGCCAGCACCGACACCGCACCCGCCCTGATGGTGGTGGGCACCTTGGCCGACGTGGTGGAAGACCAGCTGCGCAGCCTGCTTGAGCGCATGGGCCTGCAAGTCAATTTCTTCCCGCCACGCCACAGCCAAGCCATGCCGGTGGTCGGCCCGGGCACCCGCTATTTGTTGGCCCAGCCCTTCTTGGCCGACACCGCCCGCGCCCTGCAATCGCGTGGCGCGCAGCACCTGGCCGCGCCCTTCCCTCTGGGCGTGGAAGGCACCACCACTTGGCTGCAAGCGGCCGCCACCGAATTTGGTGTGGTCCCCGAGGTGTTTGAACAAGCCACCGCCGCACCCCGCCAGCGCGCCGAAAAAGCCCTGGCCGTGCAGCGCCAGATGCTGCAAGGCCAGCGCATCTTTTTCTTCCCCGACTCGCAGCTCGAAATCCCGCTGGCCCGCTTTGTGCACCGCGAACTGGGCATGGACCTGGTGGAAGTGGGCACACCCTACTTGCACCGCCAGCACATGGCCGAAGAACTCGCGCTCTTGCCCGCAGGCACCCGCATCAGCGAAGGCCAAGACGTGGACCTGCAGCTGGACCGCTGCATCGCCGACGCCCCCGATTTGGTGGTGTGCGGCCTGGGCCTGGCCAACCCACTCGAGGCGCAAGGCATCACCACCAAGTGGGCCATCGAGTTGGTCTTCACCCCCATTCAGGGCTACGAACAAGCGGCCGATCTGGCCGGTCTGTTCAGCCGCCCCCTCAAGCGCCGCCTGAAGCTGGCCGCATAAAGCGCAGGAACACCCCATGCAACTGACGCTCTGGACTTACGAAGGACCGCCCCATGTGGGCGCGATGCGGGTGGCCACCGCCATGACGGATGTGCACTACGTGCTGCACGCACCGCAAGGCGACACCTATGCCGACTTGTTGTTCACCATGATCGAGCGCCTGCCGCGCCGCCCGCCCGTCACCTACACCACTTTTCAGGCGCGCGATCTGGGCGGCGACACGGCCGAACTGTTCAAGGACGCGGCCCGCCAAGCCATGGCGCGCTTCAATCCTGCGGCCATGCTGGTGGGTTCGTCCTGCACTGCCGAATTGATCCAGGACGACCCCGGTGGCCTGGCCCAAGCCCTGAAGTTACCCATTCCGGTGGTGGCCCTGGATTTGCCTTCTTACCAGCGCAAAGAAAACTGGGGCGCAAGCGAGACCTTTTACCAACTGTGCCGCCACCTGGTGCACAAACCCGCCTCAGAAAAACCGGCCAAGGCACGCCCCACTTGCAACATCCTCGGCCCCAGCGCCTTGGGCTTTCGCCACCGCGACGACGTCAAGGAAATCACCCAGCTCTTGAAGCAACTCTGTGTGGACGTGGCCGTGGTCGCGCCCCTGAGTGCCAGTGTGGCCGATGTGCAAAAACTGGCCGAGGCCGACTTCAACGTGGTGCTCTACCCCGAAATTGGCCTGGCCGCCGCGCAGTGGTTGCAGCGCCAGTTTGACCAGCCCTACACCAAGACCGTGCCACTCGGTAGCCACGCCACCCGCGACTTCATTGCCGAAGTCTGCGCACTGACCGGCCTGCCAGTGCCTGGCCAAGACCCCGAGCACGCGCATGCGCCTTGGTACGCCAAGTCGGTCGACTCGACCTACCTGACCGGCAAGCGGGTTTATATTTTTGGCGACGCCACGCATGTGGTGGCCGCCGCCCGCATCGCCAGCCAAGAGATGGGTTTTGAGGTGGTGGGCCTGGGCAGCTACAGCCGCGAATTTGCCCGCGAAGTGCGCGACTGCGCCAAGCGTTACGGTGTTGAAGCCCTGATCACCGACGACTACCTGGAAGTCGAAGACCAGATCAACGCCCTGCAACCCGAGCTGATTTTGGGCACCCAAATGGAGCGCCACATTGCCAAGCGCCAAGGCATCCCCTGCGCCGTCATTTCAGCCCCGGTGCATGTGCAAGATTTCCCGGCACGCTACGCGCCGCAAATGGGTTTTGAAGGCGCGAACGTGCTGTTCGACACCTGGGTGCACCCGCTGATGATGGGTCTGGAAGAACACCTGATCGGCATGTTCCGCGAAGATTTCGAGTTCCACGCCGGTGCTGCGCCTTCGCATTTGGGCAGCACACGGCCGGCGGCTGAGAACCTGGCACCTGCATCGGCCGCTGCTGCACCTGCCGCACCCGTCGCAGCCCCTGCGCCCTCATTGGTGACCGACAGCATCCAAGCCAAAGGCTTGACAAGCGACGGCGTGAAAGCCGTCGCCGCCCCAGCCCAAGCCGCTTCGAACCAGGCCACCTGGAGCGCCGAAGCCGAAAAGGAGCTGGGCAAGATCCCGTTCTTTGTGCGCGGCAAAGCACGCCGCAACACCGAGCGATTTGCCCAAGACCTGGGCGTGGCGACCATCACCGTGGAGACGCTCTACGATGCCAAAGCCCATTTCAGCCGCTAAGTCCAGCAAGACCCAAGCACCGCGCATGAGCGTGGTGCTACTGACCATGGACAGCCACCTGGCCAGCGCCGCCGAGAGCGCGGCCGAACGCTTGGCGCGCGACCTGCCGGGCCTGCACCTGCAAACCCACAGCGCCTCGGCCTGGCGCGACAGCGAAAGCGCCCTGGCCAACTGCCTGGCCGCCGTGGCGCAAGCCGACCTGGTCATCGTCACCATGCTCTTCATGGAAGACCACTTCCTGCCGGTGCTCGACGCATTGCAGGCGCGCCGCGAACATTGCGACGCCATGGTCTGCATCATGTCCGCGCCGCAGGTCACCCAGCTCACCCGCATGGGCAAACTGGTCATGGGCCGCGAATCCAGCGGCCTGATGGCTTTGCTGAAAAAGCTGCGCCCCAGCGCCAAAAACAAAGACACGGGTTCTGAAACCGGTGCACCCTCGAGCGCGGGGGCCAAGCAAATGGCCATGCTGCGCCGCCTGCCCAAGCTGCTGCGTTTCATCCCCGGCACCGCGCAAGACCTGCGCCTGTTCTTTTTGACCATGCGCTACTGGTTGGCCGGGTCTGAGCACAACATCGAGCACCTGGTCAAAACCCTGGTGCACCGCTACGCCCAAGGCCCCCGCGAACCCCTGCGCGCCCTGGCCCAGCCGGAAGACCCGATCGAATACCCCGAGGTGGGCCTGTACCACCCGCAAATGAAAAACCGCATCAGCGAAGAGCTGAGCGAGCTGCCCGGTCACGGCCGCCAAGACCAGCCGGCCGTGGGCTTGTTGCTGCTGCGCTCGTATTTGCTGGCGGGCAACACCGCGCATTACGACGCCGTCATCCACTCGCTGCAAGCGCGCGGCCTGCGCGTCATCCCGGCCTTTGCCAGCGGCCTCGATGCCCGTCCGGCAATGGACCGTTTCTTCAAAAACAGCGGCGAATCCAAGATCCAGTCGCTGATCTCGCTGACTGGTTTTTCCTTGGTCGGCGGACCGGCTTACAACGACGCCAGCGCGGCCGAAGTGGCGCTCAGCGAACTCGATGTGCCCTACATCGCCGCGCACCCACTCGAGTTCCAGTCCATCGAACAATGGGGTGGCTCCACCCGCGGGCTGTTGCCGGTCGAGAACACCATCATGGTGGCCATCCCCGAACTCGACGGCTCGATCTTGCCCATGGTCTATGGCGGCCGCCCCGGCCCTGCCGGACAAACCTGCACCGGCTGCGACAAAGGCTGCACCTTCCCCAGTGGCCCGCGCAGCCAAGACATGTTCACCTGCACCGAGCGCACCGAAATGCTGACAGCGCGTGTGGAGCGCCTGGTGCGCCTGCGCGACAAGCCCCGCGCCGATCGCAAGCTGGCCATCGTGTTGTTCAACTTCCCGCCCAACGCGGGCAGTGTGGGCACGGCCGCGTATTTGTCGGTGTTCCAGTCGCTGTTCAACACCTTGCAGCGCCTGTCGCTCGAAGGCTACCGCGTCGAATTGCCAGACAGCGTGGACGACCTGCGCACACGTTTGCTGCACGGCAACGCCAGCCAGTACGGCACCCAGGCCAATGTGCTGCACGCCATCGACACCGGCCACCATGTGCAAAACGAACGCTGGTTGAACGAAATCGAAGCGCAGTGGGGCCCCGCCCCCGGCAAGCACCTGACCAATGGCCAGTCGATCTTTGTGCTCGGCGCAGACTTTGGCCAGGTGGTGGTCACGGTGCAACCGGGCTTTGGCTACGAAGGCGACCCGATGCGCCTGTTGTTTGAAACCGGCTGCGCCCCCACCCATGCCTTCAGCGCGTTTTACCGCTACCTGCGCGAGGACTACGCCGCCGACGCGGTGCTGCACTTTGGCACGCACGGCGCGCTCGAATTCATGCCCGGCAAACAAACCGGCCTGTCGGCCCAGTGCTGGCCCGACCGCCTGATCGGCGCGCTGCCCAATATTTACCTGTACGCCGCCAACAACCCATCCGAAGGCGCACTGGCCAAGCGCCGTGGCGCGGCCACGCTGGTGAGCTACCTCACGCCATCGCTCACCCATTCGGGCCTGTACAAAGAATTGGTCAGCTTGCAGCAATCGATCGAGCGCTGGCAGCAAATGGGCCCCGATCAAGCGCAAGACCGCGAAAGCCTCACGAGCCTGATCCGCGAGCAAGCCCAGAGCATCGACCTGGCCGTGCCCAGCACCCAAGGCGATGCCACCCCCTGGATAGAGCAGCTGCAAAACCAATTGCTCGAACTCGAATACGCCCTCATCCCCGAAGGCCTGCACGTGATGGGTCAAGCCCCTTCCCGTGAGCAGCGCTTGGGCACACTCAAAGTCATGGCCGATGCCATGGGTTTGAAGGCCGCGCAAAACGAGGCCTTGATGCAAGCCCTGGTCGACGGTGCCAGTCAGGCCCAGCTGAACGCGCAGTTCAGTGCCGATGTGATGAGCGACGACAAAGCCCAGGCCGAGACACTGCGTCAACTGGTGCGCAGCAACCGCCTGCTGGGTGAAGACCACGAAATGCAAGGCCTGATGCGCGCCCTCGATGGCCGCTATTTGCAGCCCGCCCCCGGTGGCGATTTGATCCGCAACGCCAACGTGCTGCCCACCGGGCGCAACCTGCACGGCCTGGACCCGTTTCGCATGCCCTCTGCCTTTGCCGTGCGCGACGGCCAGCGCCAGGCCGAGAAACTGTTGGCCCGCTACCAGCAAGACCACCAGGCCCTGCCCGAGACCGTGGCCATGGTGCTGTGGGGCACCGACAACCTCAAGACCGAAGGCAGCCCCATGGCCCAAGCCCTGGCTTTGATGGGCGCCGCACCGCGCTTTGACAGCTATGGCCGCTTGGCCGGTGCGCAGCTCATTCCCTTGGCTGAACTTGGCCGCCCGCGCATCGACGTGGTCATCACCTTGTCGGGCATCTTCCGCGACCTGCTGCCCATGCAAATTCGCCTGCTGGCCGAGGCCTCGTTTCTGGCCGCCAGCGCCGACGAACCGGCTGAGCAAAACTTCATCCGCCAACACGCCCTGGCCTTCATGGCCGAGCACCCGGGCAGCGACCTCGAATGCGCCTCGCTGCGGGTGTTTGGCAACACCGAAGGCGCGTACGGCGCGAATGTGAACCACCTGATCGACAGCAGCTGCTGGGAAAACGAAAACGAGCTGGGCGACGCCTTCACCCAGCGCAAAGGCTTTGCCTACGGCCGCGAAGGCCGCCCGGTGCGCAACACCGCCGTGCTGCAAAGCGCGCTGGCCAGCGTGTCACTCACCTACCAAAACCTCGACTCGGTCGAGCTGGGCGTGACCAGCATCGACACCTACTTTGACACGCTGGGCGGCATCAGCCGCGCCGTGCTGCAGGCCAAGCACCAACGCGACGGCAACGCGGCCGAAGCCCCGCCGGTGTTCATTGGCGACCAGACCCAAGGCGAGGGCGTGGTGCGCAGCCTGACCGAACAAGTGGCGCTGGAAACCCGCAGCCGCATGCTCAACCCCAAGTGGCACGAAAGCATGCTGCAACACGGCTACGAGGGCGTGCGCCAAATCGAAGCGCACCTCACCAACACCATGGGCTGGTCGGCCACCACGGGCCAAGTGCAGCCCTGGGTCTACCAACAACTGGCCCAGACCTTTGTGCTGGACCCGGC
>NZ_JBIKIL010000139.1:0-9193 GCF_044361645.1 Limnohabitans sp.
ATGATCGTGGACAAATACCGGAGCCAAGAAAGACACCCAGTTGCGCTTTGCTCCAGCGGGACTGCGAACGAGGAAGTCAGGATTGAGATTGAGCCTGCAATACAAAAGGCAAAAACCGGGGCAGCGCCGTCCAGCTGCGAGAAGTTGAGTGCAACTTAAACTGCCATCAAGTCTGTCCTGACTTTGGGGTCCACTTCACACCTCGTCCACAAAAGCCTGGCTCACATGGACCACGCCTTCAAAGTCGAGGATCACGGTCTTGAACTGGGTGGCGCGGTTCATCACCCATTTGGCTTGCGAGCGTGACACCAGCTCACCGCCGCGTCGCACGATGTCGGCAAGGGGTTCCAACCGCAACCAAAACCGCTTGTCGCCCAAACTGTAGGTTTGCCGGGTGCCCGTGCCATGGCGCTGCAGATAGCCCGCATCGGCCAGCTTCTTGATGCGCCGCGAAACCGCCACCCGCGTCAAGCCCGTGTGCTCGGTCGCTGCGGTCGCCATGGCACCGCCTTGGGGCGCACAGTTCAGAATGATTGCATCGTTGATGTCCAGCATTTGTATCTCCTGGATATATTTCAAGGTTTTTTATTCAATATTCTTTCGAATTAATCAACTTAAGCCAAGCCGTGAACGCCTGAATTTTCCCAAATTAATGCCTAAAAATTCCCAAATTCATGTGTTAATTTTCCCAAATTTACAATAGCATCAGGGCATGACTGATCCTGAAATGTTCCCGCGACTCATTGCGCCTCATGTCCTTGAAGCCATGAGCGACACCCCGGTGGTTCTTTTGGCGGGTCCACGGCAAGCGGGCAAAACGACGCTGGTCAAGCAGATCGCTGGCCGCAGCGGCGAATTCCGTTATCTGACCCTGGATGACGCGCTCACCCTCTTGTCGGCCCAAGAAGATCCGGTGGGCATGATCCGCAGTTTGGACCGTGCGGTGATCGATGAGATTCAACGCGCCCCAGGCTTGTTGTTGGCCATCAAGAAAAGCGTGGACGAAGACCGTCGTCCAGGGCGTTTTTTGCTCACAGGCTCAGCCAACTTGATGGCACTGCCTGCCGTGGCCGACTCTTTGGCCGGGCGAATGGAGACTTTGTCACTCCTGCCTTTGTCACAAAGCGAAATTTTTGGGCAGACCGCCAACTGGCTAGACCGCGTGTTTGCGGATCGCCTACCGAATGCAGGCTCAACCGTCCGCGACGATGACTTGGTGGCCCGTGTGCTGCGAGGCGGCTACCCGGAGGCGTTGACGCGATCCACCGACAGGCGTCGCACAGCTTGGGCGCGTCAGTACCTCGCGGCCATGGTGGAGCACGATGTCCGCGACATCGCCAACATTGACAAACTGGATCAATTGCCACGGTTTTTGCGTGCCCTGGCTCAGATGGCTGGGCAAATGTGCAACCACTCTCAGCTCGGCGGCCAAGTGGGCATCGATCACAAGACCGCCGCCAAATATCTCGGCATCTTTGAGCAAATGTATTTGCTCAAACGCGTCGATGTTTGGGCGCGCAATCGCCTCAAGCGAATGGTCAAAATGCCCAAACTCCAATTCATCGATGCGGGTTTGCTGGCCACGCTGATGGACTTGACCGCTGAAGAAACCCAAAAAGACAAAACACGCTTTGGTCATGTGCTGGAAACCTTTGTCTATGCAGAATTGCTCAAGCACGCCAGCACGGCCGAGGGCGACTACCAACTGCTGTACTACCGGGATGCCGACCAGGTAGAAGTCGATATGGTGATTGAAAACGCCGCAGGTCAGGTGGTTGGGGTGGAAATCAAGGCTTCGGCCACTGTCAAAGAAAGCGATCTGCGCGGACTGCGAAAACTCGCCGGATTGGCAGGGTCTGATTTCAAAATGGGCGTGTTGCTTTATGACGGCGATGAAACCCTGCCTCTTGGCGACAACATCTGGGCGGCCCCGTTGTCGACACTTTGGGGGGCGTGATATTTCTCACACACGCCGCGTTCGCTTTGAAACAGCTTCTGAACGGATGGATGACCTCGAAGAGAGCAGCCATTCAAAGTGAACTTCTGATGCTGAATGCCCCCTCAGCTTGCCCAGCACTCTCTCCTGTGGGGTGACAGAAACCAGTGTTCGAGGCGAAGCGACACAAGCTGCCGGAAGGGGTGGGGTAGGTGTCGGACCTGAAGGCGCCGACCTACAAGTTGGGCTGGGAAGTTTGCTTCAAAGGCGAATGCTGGTTGAGCGCTTCGAGGTAGTTCTCCACCCCCGCTTTTTCCCGCTCCAAAAACCGCGCCACAGCTTCAGAAAACGCCGGGTGCGCCAGCCAGTGGGCGCTGTGCGTGGGGGTGGGCAGCAGGGCACGGGCCATTTTGTGTTCGCCTTGGGCGCCGCCTTCAAAGCGTTTGAGGCCGTGCTGTATGCACCATTCGATGGGTTGGTAATAGCAAGCTTCAAAGTGCAGGCAGTCCACCCGCGCCAGCGCGCCCCAATAGCGGCCATAGGCCACTTCGGGCTGGCCTTGGGCGTTCAGGTGCAGGCCGATCAGGCTGATGCCAATCGGTTGCGCCTCGTGTTCGGCCACAAACAAGAGCCAGTTGGCGGCCATGTCGGTGCGCATGGACTCAAAAAACGCCGGGGTCAAATAGGGCGCGTTGCCGTGCTCCCAATAGGTTTGCTGGTAGCAGCGCAGCAGCAGGGCCCAGTCGGCATCCGTCATATCGGGGCCGCGCACAGCGCGAAAGCTGACGCCGGCGTCGCGCACTTTGCGGCGTTCTTGCCGGATTTTTTTGCGCTTTTCTTGCGTCATGCTGGCCAAAAAGTCGTCGAAGTCGCGCCAGCCCTGGTTTTGCCAGTGAAATTGCACTTGGTCGCGCGGCAGCAGCCCGGCTTGCGCGCAGGCCTGCAGGTCTTGCGGGCTGCCAAACAAAATGTGCAGGGATGGGATGTTGTTGTTTTGGCAAAGTTCCAGCAAGGCGGTCAGCAGGGCTTGGCGGGCGGCGTCCGATTCGGCCAGCAAGCGGCTACCGGGTACGGGCGTAAACGGCGAGGCGACCAGGGCTTTGGGGTAATAGTCGAGGCCGTGGCGCTGGTAGGCGTCGGCCCAGGCGTGGTCAAACACGTATTCGCCGCGTGAATGGGTCTTGAGGTAGAGCGGGCAGGCAGCGGCCAACACATCGCCTTGCGGGGTGCCGCGCCACAGGCCGATGACTTGCAGCGTCCAGCCGGTCTCGGGCGCGGCCGATTGGCTGGTCTGCATGGCCGACAAATAAGCATGCTGCATGAAGGGGGAAGGGGCATCTTGCTGGGCGAGCAAGTCGTCCCAAGTCTCAGGTGCGATGGCACCCATGTCGTCTTGCACCCGGGTGACATAATTCAAGCTCTCTATTTTTTGCACCTGTATGACTCTCCAAATTTGTGTGGCCCAGCTCAATTTCGTGGTCGGTGACATGCAGGGCAATGCCCGCAAAATCATCGATTTCGCCACCCGGGCGCATGCCGAGGGTGCGCGCTTGGTGCTCACGCCCGAGCTGTCGATTTGCGGCTACGCGGCCGAAGACTTGTTTTTGCGCCCGGCCTTCATTGACGCCTGCGATGATGCCCTGAAAACCGTGGCCAGCGAGCTGGCAGCTTTAAAAGGCTTGCATGTCGTGGTGGGCCACCCGCAAGGCGGCGGTGTGCGCACCCGCAGCGTGGCTGTGACGCGCCGCCACAACCGTGCCAGTGTGCTGTGCGAGGGGCAGGTGGTGTGTGCTTACGACAAGCGCGAGTTGCCCAACTACCAGGTGTTTGACGAGCGCCGTTACTTCACGCCCGGCAACGGGGTGGGCGTGTTCGAGGTCGGGGGCGTGCGGGTGGGTTTGCTGATTTGCGAAGACGCTTGGTTTGACGAACCGGCCCGCTTGGCACGTGACGCGGGCGCGCAAATGCTGGCGGTGCTCAACGCCTCGCCTTTCCACGCGGGCAAGGGCCCGGAGCGCGAGCAGCGCATGCGCGAGCGGGTGGCCGACTGCGGCTTGCCGCTGATTTATGCGCATTTGGTGGGCGGCCAGGATGAGGTGATTTTTGAAGGGCGCTCGTTTGCGCTCAATGCCCATGGCGAAACCGTGGCGCGGGCCGAGGGCTTTCGCGAAGCAGACTTGGCGGTGCAGGCAGCGGTTAGCCCGAATGGCGTGGCGCTGAGCGCTGCGGCCGATGCACTGCTGCCTTTGGCCAGCGCGGATGCCGAGTTGTGGGACGCGCTGGTGCTGGGTGTGCGCGATTATTTGGGCAAAAACGGTTTCAAAGCGGCGGTTTTGGGCCTGTCGGGCGGCATCGATTCGGCGCTGGTGCTGGCGATTGCGGTGGACGCCATCGGGGCCGACAAAATTCACGCGGTGATGATGCCCTCGCCCTACACGGCCGACATCAGCTGGATCGATTCGCGCGAGATGGTCAAGCGCTTGAATGTGCGTTATGACGAGATCTCGATCGCCCCCTTGTTTGACGGCTTCAAACAAGCGCTGTCGGCCCAGTTTGAGGGCCTGAAAGAAGACACGACCGAAGAGAACATCCAGGCCCGCATTCGCGGCACGCTGCTCATGGCGCTGTCCAACAAGACCGGGGCGATTGTGCTGACCACCGGCAACAAGAGCGAGCTGGCCACGGGTTACTGCACACTTTACGGTGACATGGCGGGCGGTTTTGCGGTCATCAAGGACGTGGTCAAAACCCGCGTGTTTGACCTGGCGCGCTGGCGCAACCGAAACGACCCGTATGGCACGGGCAGCCAGCCGATCCCCGAGCGCATCATCACCCGCCCGCCCAGCGCCGAGCTGCGCCCCGACCAAAAAGACCAAGACAGCCTGCCCGCCTACGAAGTGCTGGACGCCATCATCCAGCGCTACATGGAAAACGACGAGGGCGTGGAGGCGCTGATTGCCGACGGCTTTGAGCGCGCCGATGTGGAGAAAGTGACCCGCCTGATCAAGCTCAACGAGTACAAACGCCGCCAGTCGCCGGTGGGCATTCGCGTCACGCACCGCAGTTTTGGCAAGGATTGGCGTTATCCTATGACCAACAAATTTCGCGCTTAACCCTTTTTTTGCAGGACTTTCCCATGAAACAAATCACCGCCGTCATCAAGCCCTTCAAGTTGGAAGAGGTGCGGGAGGCTTTGGCTGAGTGCGGCGTGACGGGTTTGACGGTGACCGAGGTCAAGGGTTTTGGACGCCAAAAAGGCCACACCGAGTTGTACCGGGGTGCCGAGTACGTGGTCGACTTTTTGCCCAAGGTGAAGGTGGAAGTGGTGGTCAAGGACGAGGACGTGGACAGCTGTGTGGACGCCATCGTCAAGGCGGCGCGCACCGGCAAAATTGGTGACGGCAAGATTTTTGTGACAAGCGTGGAGCGTGTGGTGCGTATCCGCACCGGTGAACAAGATGAAACCGCGATTTAAAAGGCTCTGAAGCAGCGCCGCCTTTCGCGCTTACATGAGTTCGGTTTTGGCAGGGGGTGAAAAGCCAGCCGCCTCAACCAAGTCCTGCAACAAATCAGAGGCATCTGTGCCCACGCGCACCAGTTGGGTTTGCCAATCGGCCATGAAACCCTTTTGCACGACTTGTTCAATGAAGCCCATCAGGCTGTCGTAGTAGCCCAAGCTGTTCAGGATGCCCACAGGTTTGTCGTGGTAACCCAGTTG
Organism: Limnohabitans sp.; assembly: GCF_044361645.1. Lineage (GTDB taxonomy): Bacteria > Pseudomonadota > Gammaproteobacteria > Burkholderiales > Burkholderiaceae_C > Limnohabitans_A. The sequence goes on from NZ_JBIKIL010000139.1 coordinate 5,655, forward strand.
CCGCCAAGTCCAGACTTCAAACAGCTCTTCAAAAGTCCCGATCCCACCGGGCAAGGCCAAAAAGGCATCGGCCTTTTCCGCCATCAAGCGTTTGCGTTCGTGCATGGTGTCCACCACATACAGCTCGGTGCAGCCGTGGTGCGCCCATTCCTTTTCAACCAGGGCTTTGGGTATGATGCCCACCACCTTGCCGCCAGCAGCCAGAGTGGCCTGGGCCAGCAAACCCATCAGGCCATTGCGCCCACCGCCGTACACCAGTTGGCCGCCGTGCGCACCAATCCATGTGCCCACTTGCACCGCGATGCGGGCGTATTCAGGGCTGTTGCCGGGTTTGGAGCCGCAATAAACGCAGACTGAAAAAGCGCTAGAGCGCGGCGGCTGTGTCGGGTCAGGTGAGTGCATCGGCAAAATCTTCGGTTTCATGGGTCGGACACCAAGCGCGTGCCTGCCCAGACATCGTGCCAAAATTGTTTTTGCGCCTGAAATCGGCTGATCCAAGCCCAAAAAATGACCCAGACAAGGGTCCACAAGCCGACTTCGCCGGGTGACAAACCCAAGGGCAAGGTCAACACCAAAGGCGGTAAAAACCAAAGCCAACTCAAGACGTAGCGCAGCAAGGCGCGAGCCTGGGTCAGGCGATGGCCTTGGGCCGAGACGACCCGGATGTGCCAGGTTTTCATGGCCAAGGTTTGCCCACGGAACCAAAACCAAGTGAAGTAAATGCCCAAAGTCAAAAATATAAAGGCTTGCAGGCCGAGGCGGTTGTCCAGGGCGTGGCGTGTTTGACTCAGCGAGCTGAACAGGTAGCCTGCAATGAAAACCACGCCAAAAAGCAACATGCCTTCGTACATCCAGCAGGCCATGCGGCGTTTCAGCGAAGGGGTTTTGAACAAATCTTGAGGCTCGCCCCCCGCAGCAGGCGCTGGGGTGGGCAGGGTGGAAGCAGGCGCGCGCTGGGTCATGGCAGCAAGGCAATCAAAGGACTAAAAAAAGATAGCGCATCATGCCCTTGGCGTGGCATTTGACACGCCCAACAGGGCAATAAGACCGGCTTGCACAGGACAAACCGGAATTGGCTTTGGCGCAAAAACTGGGACCCTCAGGTCCGGGCAGTCTGCTTCGGTGTGATAATACCGGGTTGCAATTGAAAAAAAGCAAACGGATCACCGTCCGGCACTTTTACAGTTTGGTGCCCATGTCTGTGGTCTCAAGTCCCAAAGCCACTTCACAAGAGTCGCGCCCAGGGGCACCCAAGGTTTTTCGTTAGAGAAATTCACAAAGGTTGAAAAGGTCAAACATATGGAAATCAACAAAGCCGAAATGGCATCGGCGGTCTCAGCCGCTTCCTCCGCCCAAGAATTGCGTGGGGCCGAGATCCTGGTCAAAGCATTGCAGGCCGAAAAAGTAGAGTTCGTTTGGGGTTACCCCGGCGGCGCGGTGCTCCACATCTACGATGCTTTTTACAAACAAGACACCATCCAACACGTGTTGGTACGCCACGAGCAAGCGGCGGTGCATGCGGCCGATGGCTATGCGCGTGCCACGGGTGAGGTGGGTGTGGCCCTGGTCACTTCGGGCCCCGGTCTGACCAACGCGGTCACGGGCATCGCTACGGCCTATATGGACAGCATCCCGATGGTCATCATCAGCGGTCAAGTGCCGACGGCGGCGATTGGCCTGGATGCCTTCCAAGAGTGCGACACCGTGGGCATCACCCGCCCTATCGTCAAGCACAACTTTCTGGTCAAAGACGCCAAAGACATGGCCGAGGTCATGAAAAAAGCCTTCCACATTGCCCGTACCGGCCGCCCCGGTCCGGTGGTGGTGGATGTGCCCAAAGACGTGTCTTTCAACAAGACGCTTTACAAAGGCTACCCCGACAAGATCGAGATGCGCTCGTACAACCCGGTGCGCAAGGGCCATGGCGGTCAGATCCGCAAGGCCATGCAGCTGTTGATGTCGGCCAAGCGCCCCTACATCTACACTGGTGGCGGTGTGTTGCTGAGCAATGCCAGCCCCGAGTTGCGCGCGCTGGTGGACATGCTGAACTTCCCGGTCACCAACACTTTGATGGGTTTGGGTGCGTTCCCGGCCAATGACCGTCGTTTCTTGGGCATGCTGGGCATGCATGGCACCTTGGAAGCCAACAACGCCATGCAAAACTGCGACGTCTTGCTGGCGGTGGGTGCACGCTTTGACGACCGTGTCATTGGCAACCCGAAGCATTTCGCGCAAAACGAGCGCAAGATCATCCACATCGACATCGACCCGTCCAGCATATCCAAGCGCGTCAAGGTGGACGTGCCGATCGTGGGCGATGTGAAAGACGTGCTGATCGAGCTGATGGGCATGATCCGCGAGTCGGGCCTCAAGCCCGACAGCCAAGCGCTGACGCAGTGGTGGGCAACGGTCGAAGGCTGGCGCAGCCGCAACTGCATGAAGTACGACAACAGCAACAGCCTGGTCATCAAGCCGCAAAAAGTCATCGAGACCTTGTGGGACATGACCCAAGACGCCGACGCCTACATCACCTCCGATGTGGGTCAGCACCAGATGTGGGCGGCTCAGTACTACAAGTTCAACGAGCCGCGCCGCTGGATCAACTCCGGCGGGCTGGGCACCATGGGCGTGGGCATTCCTTACGCCATGGGCATCAAGCTGGCCAAGCCCGACAGCGAGGTGTATTGCGTGACGGGTGAAGGCTCGGTGCAAATGTGCATTCAAGAGCTGTCGACCTGTTTGCAATACAACACCCCCATCAAAATTGTGTCGCTGAACAACCGCTATCTGGGCATGGTGCGTCAGTGGCAAGAGATCGAATATTCGGGCCGCTACAGCCACAGTTACATGGATGCGCTGCCCGATTTCGTGAAGCTGGCCGAGGCTTATGGGCACGTGGGCATGTTGATCGAGCGTCCAGAAGATGTCGAGCCGGCATTGCGCGAATCCCGCAGGCTCAAGGACCGTACGGTGTTCATGGACTTCCGTACCGACCCCACGGAGAACGTGTTTCCCATGGTTCAGGCAGGCAAAGGCATCACCGAGATGCTGATGGGCTCTGAAGATCTTTAAATTTTTCCCACTGGACGAATCTATTGCCCGCCAAACCTGCGCATGACCGTGTGCAGGGGAGGGCGGCGAAAAACGGCAGTTTTCAGCAAGCAAACTTCCCTGCTTGCATGCCGTCGCAAAAAGAGGAATCACACATGAAACACATCATTGCTGTATTGATCGAAAACGAAGCGGGCGCCTTGTCCCGTGTGGTGGGTTTGTTCTCGGCCCGTGGCTACAACATCGAGTCTTTGACCGTGGCCCCGACCGAAGACCCCAGCCTGTCGCGCATGACCATCCAGACCGCTGGCTCTGACGACGTGATTGAGCAAATCACCAAACACCTGAACCGCCTGATCGAGGTGGTCAAAGTGGTGGACTTGACCGAAGGCGCTTACACCGAGCGCGAGCTGATGCTCGTGAAAGTGCGCGCCGTGGGCAAGGAACGCGAAGAAATGAAACGCATGGCCGACATCTTTCGTGGCCGT
>NZ_JBIKIL010000140.1:0-9188 GCF_044361645.1 Limnohabitans sp.
AACAGGCTCCATTGAATATCAATGTGAGAGTTTTGAACATTGGGAATGACCCTGAAAGCCAGCATTCATGCGGGTTTCAGGGGTTTCTCAGGGACGACTAAATGATGTCCTCAAACCATGGCCCAATTGGGCCTCCTTGAAACAGCATCTCCATTTGACACGCCACGCCTGATGCAAGAACTGGTGGACTGGGTGCACCATGCGCGTGATCACAAAACCTTGCACCCGCTGCTGATCGTGGCCATCTTCGTCGTGGTCTTTCTGGAGATCCATCCATTTGAAGACGGCAACGGCCGCTTGTCACGCATCCTGACCACGCTGCTCATGCTCCAGTTTGGCTACAGCTATGTGCCCTACAGCTCACTCGAAAGCATCATCGAGCAAAATAAAAGCGGCTATGACATCGCCCTGCGGCAAACGCAAGGCAGCATGCGCACCGAGCAAGCCAACTGGCAACCCTGGCTGGTGTTTTTCCTTTCATCGCTGGCCTCGCAAGTCAAACGCTTGGGTGAAAAAGTGGAACGCGAAAAAATGATGTCACAACTGTTGCCCAAGCTCTCGGTCGATATGCTGGCCTTGGTCAGGGCGCATGGCCAACTGACCACAGCGCAAGCCGAACAACAAACCGGTGCGAACCGCGCCACCATCAAGGTGCACCTGGCCAAACTCGTCAAACAGGGGCACCTTGCCAAGCACGGCGTGGGCCGAGGCACTTGGTACGAAGCCGCTGGGCGGTGACTGGGCGCGTCTGATTTCGAGTTGCTACAAGTTCGTCGTATTTGAATGCGGCTGGGCCTCATGCTGAGGGTGATGGCCCTCAGCTTGTCATTGGGCCTCCTGCCAATGCAAGTGAACTGGCCTTTTGCGTCTGTATGGCCAGGAACGGTCAGGATCGTTGGTGTCAAGCACACCTCTGGGTAGCGATTGACGCTCACCGCGCTGAAGCGGCCTTCAATGCGGCAGTGGGTTGATTGTTCGTATTGATCTGGGTCGCCCTGGGCCTGACGATGAGAAAAACTGGGCCACCCGCACCCGCACCAGTACCCGCGACGCTCAAGTGTTGTTTGTCCCTTGTTAGACGCGCTCTGGCATGATCAACAGATGTCTTCTTCTGCACTTTTACACAGGGTTTACCAAAGCTTTGTAGCCGAACCCTACACCCCCAATATCGGGGCCACGCTCCATGGTTTGGACTTGTCGCAGCCATTGAGCGAGTTGGCTCAAACTGAGCTGAAAGCGGCCTTGGCCCAGTTTGAGGTGGTCTTTTTTCGGGACCAAACGCTCACGCCTGCACAGCAGGTGGCGTTCACCCGCAGTTTCGGCCAAGTCAACGAAGTCAAAGCCTTCTTTCCCCGTGTGGATAGCCAGCCCGAGATTGAAATTGTGGAAAGCACCGCCGAGCGCCCGGCTGCCAACAACAACTGGCACGCCGACATCACCTGGCAGGCCCATCCGCCCATAGGCACCAGCTTGTATGCGCAGGTCATTCCGGCCAGCGGTGGCGACACCGTCTGGGCGAGCATGACCACCGCCTACGAAGGCTTGCCCACCGACCTCAAAGCCTATCTGGAAACTTTGAGTGCCATGCACACCTGGGAGGTCACCGGCTGGACCGAGTACCTGCTGCGCCAAGATGCCAGCGGCGAGCAACTGCAAGCCGCTCGCGCCAAATACCCGCCCGTGACGCACCCGGTGGTGCGGGTGCACCCCATCACGGGCAAAAAGATTTTGTACGTCAACCCCACCTTCACCACCCACATCCATGGTTTGCCACGCCCGCAAAGCGACGCATTGCTGGCGCAGTTGTTTGGGCTGATCACGGCACCCGAAGTGCAAGCCCGATTTCGCTGGCAGCCCCACTCATTGGCCGTGTGGGACAACCGTTCGACCCAGCACTACGCCGTGGCCGACTTTTACCCACAGCAGCGCAAACTGCACCGGGTCACCTTCACGGCCGATCAGGCTTTTTGAGTCTTAGGCGGCAAAAGCTTGGGGTGGATGTGACGCGCATCTTTTCGCACGGGGTATTTGAAAGCGTCTTCAGGTAAGCTTTGCAGAACACTTTTTTAAGGAACTGCCATGAGCGACACTTCCGCCTTTGGCTTTGGCCAATTTGTGCCGGGCTTTGACTTTTTGCAAAACCTGTCGAAAACCGCCGCACAAGCCCAGCCCGCTGCGGCTGCGGGCATGCCTGGCATGGCCAGTTGGGTTGCTCCCACGCTGAGCATCGAAGACATCGACAAACGCATTCAGGAGCTCAAGTCGGTGCTGTTCTGGCTGGAGCAAAACACCACCGCACTCAAGGCCACCATCCAGGCCATGGAGGTGCAAAAAATGACCTTGACCACGCTGCAAAGCATGAACGTGAACATGACCGACCTGGCCAAGGCCTTCACGGCCAAGCCGCCAAGCGCCCCATCCGATTCGAGCGCGTGGACTTCTTCGCCTTCTTCTGTTTCGGCAGCGCCAGAAGCAACACCCGCTGCCCCCAAACCTTCGCTGTTCACACCCAAGCCTGCCGCCGCGCCCGTGGCCCCCGAGCCTGCGCAGCCCCAGCCCAGCAGCGCCGCCAACGCCGCTCAAGACAGGCCACAAGCCCCGTCCGATGCCCCGTCCAACGCCACTGCCGACACCGCAAACACCAAGCCTGCCGTGGACCCGATGCAGTGGTGGGGCGCACTCACGCAGCAGTTTCAGGGCATTGCGGCTGCGGCCCTGAAAGACGTGGCCGCCGAAGCCATGAAAGCCGGGGTCTCGGCCAAGGCCGCGCGTGCCCGGGCGGCTGCACCTGCAAGGGCTGCTGCACCTGCCAAGGCGGGCAAAGCACCCGCTAAAGGGACGGCCAAAGGGGGTGCCAAAAAGCCGCAGGCGGCTAAGGCTTCGACCAAGGCCCCGGCCAAGTCGGCACACCAAGCACCCGCCAAAGCGGTGGTCAAGGCAGCGGCCATGCCCAAGTCTGCACCGCGCAAAGCTTCTTCCAAGTGATCTGCCCATGAAGTTGTTTCCCTGTGGCCATGCCACCCACCCGCAGTGGCAGATGGCCGCTGGCTTGGTGCTGGCGCAGTTGCGTGCGCAAATGGGTTTGCCCGGCTATGCCGCTGCGCCCCGGCTGGCGCTGCTCTACATCACCGACCATTACGCCGAGCACGCGCAGGCCGTGCTGGACCACTTGCGCCAAGCCTTACCGGGAGTGAGCGATTGGGCGGGCACGGTGGGCATTGGGGTGGCGGTCAACGGTGCCGAGTACTTCGACGAGCCCGCCATGGCGCTGATGCTGTGCGATGTGCCGCCCGAGCATTACAGATTGTTTTCTGGCGTGTCGCCTTTGCCTGCGGGCTGGGCCGACACCGCCTTGGTGCACGCCGACCCGCACACGCCCGATTTGGCCGAGTTGATCGACGAGGTGGCGCAGCGCACCCAACAAAGCTATTTGTTCGGCGGCCTGACGGCCAGCCGCACGCGCTCGGTGCAGTTTTCTGCACAAGTGGGCCGTGGGGGTGACGACGGCTTGGCCGGGGGCGGCGTGCTGCAAGGCGGCTTGAGTGGGGTGGCGTTTTCTGCGGCGGTGGGTTTGTTGTCGCGGGTCACGCAGGGCTGCCAGCCCGTGTCGCCTGAGCGCGAGGTGACCGAGGCCGAGGGTCATGTGCTGCTGAAATTGAGCGGTGAGCCTGCCTTGGACGTGATGTTGGCCGATCTGGGCATCAGCCTGCGCGAGCCGCAAAAAGCCATTGCGGTGGTGCGTTCGACCTTGGTGGGCCTGAGCCCCGCTGGGCAATCGGGCGTGGGCCGCACCGGCCACTTGGGCAGCGATGTGCGCGTGCGCCACATCATTGGCCTGGACGCTTTGCGCCAAGGTGTGGCGATTGCCGAGCACTTGCTGCCCGGCATGCGCCTGAGCTTTGTGCGCCGCGACGTGCAGGCCGCACGCGCCGACCTGGTGCGGGTGTGCGCCGAAATCCGCGAAGAGCTGGAGCCCGAAACCCTGTCCATCGAGGCCATCAACGCCTTGAGTGACGACCCGGTGCCCACCGCGCCGCAACCGGGCAAACGCATCGCTGGCGCGGTGTATGTCAGCTGCACCGGCCGGGGTGGTCCGCATTTCGGCGGGCCGAGTGCCGAGCTGCAAATCATCCGCCACGCCTTGGGCGATGTGCCGCTGGTGGGCTTTTTTGCCGCTGGCGAAATTGCGCGCAAGCAGCTGTATGGCTACACCGGGGTGCTCACGGTGTTCACGACCGACTGAGGGCCAGTTTGTTGCACAGGCCAGACAGCGAAATGGCCTGGATGTCTGCGGCGAGTGGGTAGGTCTCCTGGCCCGGATAGACCACCCATTTTTGGCTGGGCTGGAGGTCCTCGCAGGCGCTGTGAAAGCCGCGCTCCACTTTGGGCGTGCTGCTGCGTTTGATGTCAATGGCCCAGAGTTCGCCGCCTGGCCAGGCCAGCAGCAAATCAATTTGCGCACCCCCACTGGTTCTGTAAAAGTAGCCTGTAACGCCCGCAGGCACACAGGCCAGAAGGGATTCAATGCAATAGCCTTCCCAACTGGCACCCACAACCATGTGCGAGAGCAAACTTTCTGTGGACCCGATGTTCAGCAGCGCATGCACCAGACCACTGTCGCGCAGATAGACCTTGGGGGCCTTGACCAAGCGTTTTCCTGTGTTGGTGTGCCAGGGTGCAAGTTTGCGCACCAGCAGCAGATCACACAAGAGGTCGATGTGGCTTTGCGCGGTTTTGACGTCCACACCCAGGTTGCGTGCCAATTGCGCGACATTGAGCATGCCGCCTTGGTGGTGGGCCAGCATGGTCCAGAAGCGGCGCAATGTTTCAGCGGCGATGCGGGGACCGAATTGCGGAATGTCCCGCTCCAGATAAGTGCGGATGAAATTTTCTCGCCAGCGCAGGCTGCGGGCATCTGAGGGGGGCGTTCAGACTTTGCGGAAAACCACCACGCAGCCACAAAGCATCCATCGCTTGAGGGCCCGTTTCCAGAACACTCAAGGGGCCAAGCGCCAGATAAGCGATGCGCCCAGCGAGCGTCTCGCCCGACTGGTGCAGCACATCCAAGCTGGCCGAGCCCAGCAATAAATACTGTCCGGATGCTCGGCCCATGCGCCGGGCTTGGTCAATCAAGCCCCGCAGCACGGGGAACAAGCCCGGTGCTCTGTGCACCTCGTCCAGGATGAGCAGCTTGTCCAAGTATTCCATGATTTGTAAGGATAAATACCTCAGACGCCGCGTGCGCTCTGGGGCCCCATGGCAGACCTGAGTGGGTTGTTGGCCGTTTCAGCGCCGCAGTGAATGAAAAGCTTCAAACTCCCAGCGCCGCATGGCCAGCAGCAGGGTGTAGCCCTCGCGGTGTTCGCTGGTCAGTTTTTGGTCAGACTGGTGTTGCATCGCAAAGTCCTGCGCCACCCGTTGCAAGCGCTCCAGAAATGACGGTGCCAAGGCACGGCTGATGGAGCCGTGCACCAACTGGAGCCCTTCGCCTTGCGCTTCAAAGCCGCCTGAAAAATAGTCCAACAAGGCGTGTTCGCGGAAATACTGCATGACCGGTCCATGGGGCCGCCACCGGAAGGTCTTGGCCAATTGCAGGCGGTATCGGTTCAGTGGGCGCAACTCGATGATCCCGATCCGGTCAAGTTGCACCATGCAGCGGATGCAGTCCGCTTCACTCAGTTGGTAATAAGAGGTGATTTGCTCCAAAGACCACTGGCTTAGCACGCAAATGGCCACCAGCATGAGCTTTTTGTCGGCCACCACGGCCCGCTCTTGCGCTTGACTCAGCACGCTCAGCAGAGGCTGCGCGTCTGCCACTCGTCTTGCCAGTTCGCCGAAGTCCAGTTTCAAAGCGCGGCACACCTCATCCACGCGTGAAAGCGACATGTCTGACTTGGCCAGCATGCGCTTGACGCTGGATTCGGCCATGCCCAGGGCGGCGGCCAGGTCGCCATAGGTCATGCCAGTGGTTTTGAGTTCTTGTTTGATCGCTTTGATGAGATCGGCAGTAGTGCTCATGGGTACTTAAATTTGATACGTGAAGGACAGAGGCTTTGTACTTTAATGAATAAATCGCCTCTCTCACAGCTTGCGAGCTTGAAACTTCCGCCCATGTTTGTGATGCCTAGAGGCCGATTGATGTCCATTTTTACTTTTTTAAGTCCTGCAGCTGTGCTGTCTGGGTCGTCTAAGGATGCCGTCGTCGGTGCCGGGTCCAAAGCGCTGCTGGTTTGGGCGCTGCTGTGGTGCATGAGTTTGCTCATTGACCCGCAATGCTTGGCCTCAATGGGCCTGTCTTTCAACGCCCATGGCCATCAACATGTGCATGCCCATGGCCATCCGTTTGTGGATGCGCGCAGCATGTTCGGCATTCCCAACACCTTCGATGTGCTGAGTAATCTGCCCATGCTGGTGGTGGGGCTGATCGGTCTGTGGCGATTGTTGCCCATTCGTGGCGTGATTTCAGACGCGATGGCCAGTGCCGACCCACGCAATGCTTTGTATGAAAAGCCCGCTCGTCTGGCTTTTGCAGGCTTGGCGCTGACCTGTTTGGGGTCAAGCTTGTACCACTGGCACCCTGTGCCTGCCACGCTGGCGCTGGACCGCATGGGCATGGCTGTGACCTTTGCTGGGGTGTTGGCTTGGGCGGTGGCTGAGCGCTTGCAAGTGATTTGGGCTTTTCGATTTGCTTTGGTCGTCATGGTGGCCGGTGGGGTGTCGGTCGCCTTGTCTTTGTGGAGCGGCCACGTTCTGCCCTGGGCCGTATTGCAATTTGGTGGCTTGGCGCTGGTGCTGGTGCATGCCGTGGTCACTGTCCGTGAGGGGACTTTAACGGGCCTGTGCAAGGTGAAGTGGCTGGCGCTGGTGGTTTTGTATGTGTTGGCGAAGTGGCTTGAGGTGCAGGATGAGCAGATCTTCTTGTGGACGCGTGAAAGGATTTCTGGACACACGCTCAAGCATTTGGCGGCTGCGCTGGCAATGGTGCCCTTGGTGCTGTCGCTTACAAATGCAGTCAAAATGCCGATCCAAAAGGCGCAGCTTAAAAACGCCATCTAAAAAGTCAGGGAGAACGCCATTGTCCAATTCAAATGCACTTGCCGCCACAGCCCATCGTGATCACTCAAGCCAATTTGCACTGTTGAAGCAAAAACGGTTTGCCCCTTTTTTCTGGGTGCAGTTTTTGGGCGCAGGCAACGACAACGTCTTCAAGTTTGCCTTCACGGTGCTGGTGACTTACCAGTTGCAGGTGCAGTGGTTGCCTGCCTCTATGGCCGGGCTGGTCATCGGGGCCCTGTTCATCTTTCCCTTTTTGCTGTTTTCGGCCACCAGTGGCCAGTTGGCCGACAAGTACCCCAAAGAGATACTGATCCGGCTGGTCAAAAATACAGAAATTGTGATCATGCTGCTGGCCGGGTGGGGCTTTGTGCAGCAAAACGTGCCCATGCTGCTGGCCTGTGTGTTTTTGATGGGCTTGCACAGCACGCTGTTTGGCCCGGTCAAATTTGCCTATCTGCCGCAGCACCTGACCGAGCGAGAGCTCACCGGCGGCAATGGCATGGTCGAGATGGGCACCTTTGTGGCCATCTTGCTGGGCAATGTGGCCGGCGGCTTGTTGATCGCGCTGCCGCTGATGGGGCCGATGGTTGTGGGTGTGGCCTGTGTGGCGCTGGCCTTGTTGGGGCGGGTTTTGGCGCAGGCCGTGCCGGTTTCGCCCGCCACCGATCCCGCTTTGAAGATCAACTGGAACCCCTTTACCGAAACCTGGCGCAACTTGCAATTGGCGCACACCAACGTGGTGGTGTTTCGTTCATTGCTGGGCATCAGTTGGATGTGGTTTTTTGGGGCTGTTTTCCTCAGCCAGTTCCCGGCGTTTGCGCGGAATGTTTTGCACGGCGACGAACAAGTGGCCTCTTTGTTGCTTGTGGTGTTTTCTGTGGGCATTGGTGCGGGTGCCTTGCTGTGTGAAGTCCTGAGCCGCCGCCATGTCGAAATTGGCCTGGTGCCGCTGGGCGCGATTGGCATGACCGTGTTTTCGGTGGATTTGTACTTCGCATCGCGTGGTTTGCCGCCCGCCAGTGCCGCCCTCACGCTGGCCCAATTTGTCGGCCAAATCGCCCACTGGCGTGTGTTGGCAGACTTGGCTTTGCTCTCGCTGTTTGCGGGCATCTACAGCGTGCCTATGTATGCGCTCATTCAAATGCGCAGCCAGCCCACGCACCGGGCGCGCATCATCGCCGCCAACAACATCCTGAACGCGCTGTTCATGATCGCCAGCTCGGTGCTGGCCGGGGCCTTGCTGGGCGCGGGTTTTTCCATCAGCGAGTTGTTCTTGATCATTGGCCTGCTCAATGCGGTGGTCGCGTTTTACATCTTCATGCTGGTGCCCGAATACCTGTTGCGTTTTGTGGCCTGGGTGCTCACCCACCTTGTCTACCGCTTTCGGGTGCAAGGCGATGAGCACATCCCCACCGAAGGCCCGGCGGTGCTGGTTTGCAACCACGTCAGCTTTGTCGATGCCGTGCTGCTCATGGCCGCCAGCCCGCGCCCAATTCGTTTTGTGATGGATCACCGCATTTTCAAAGTGCCGGTGTTCGGGGGGCTGTTCAAACTGGCCAAGGCCATACCGATCGCGCCGCGCAGTGAAGACCCGGAGGCTTATGAAGCGGCCTTTCGTGAAGCCGCTCAGGTGCTGCGCGAGGGTGATTTGCTGGGCATTTTTCCAGAAGGCGGCATCACCCGGGATGGCAGTTTGCAGCCCTTCAAAGGCGGCATCATCAAAATCCTAGAACAAGCCCAAGCCGAGGGGATGCAAGACGTTCCTGTCATTCCCATGGCCCTGACGAACTTGTGGGGTTCTTATTTCAGCCGCATTGAGCAGCGCAAAGGCGAACCGACGGCCATGGTTCAACCCTTTCGGCGTGGCTGGCTCAACCCTGTGGGCTTGAATGTGGGCGCGCCCCTCTCATGTGCCGATGCGAGCCTGCCCGTCTTGAGTGCTCAAGTGCAGGTTCTGTTGGACGCTTAGGCTCTAATCCCAAATATATGCACCACACGCCTTTGACCAAGCATGGCTGTCTTTGTTATATGGGGCGGATTCAAAAGTGAAGTGCAACACCTGCAAACCCTGTAAGGTCCGCAGATGCAAAGCACTCCATTGAAACACTACAAACAGATCCAACCCGAAGAGC
>NZ_JBIKIL010000219.1:0-2542 GCF_044361645.1 Limnohabitans sp.
CCCGAGGAATACATCAAGAGCTTTGCGATCAACAAGATGGGCTAAGGCACATGAAAACCACGCATCTCAATTTGCGCGCGGCCATGGTCTCGCTGCTCATGTTCCTGGTGTTTCTGGGGGCCTGGCAACTCTCAGCTACCGCGCCGTCGGTGGCAGGCGCTGCCAAGGCGGGCATGACGGCGGAAGACATCGAATACCAGAAGATGATGGGCAAGGACCCGGGGGCGGTCAAAACCACCGGCTTTCCGCCACCCCTCGAAGTGGGTAAAGCCATGCTGGGTCATCTGGCCAATCCGTTCTATGACAAAGGTCCCAACGACAAAGGCATCGGCATCCAGCTGGCGCATTCGCTGGGGCGCGTGGCGCTGGGCTTTTTCTTGGCGGTGCTGGTGGCACTGCCGGTGGGGTTCATGATTGGCATGTCGCCCCTCATGCGCAAAGCGTTTGACCCCTTCATCCAGGTGCTCAAGCCCATCAGCCCGCTGGCTTGGATGCCCTTGGCGCTCTACACCCTGAAAGATTCGGAAGTCAGCGGCATCTTCGTGATTTTCATCTGCTCGGTCTGGCCCATGCTCATCAACACCGCCTTTGGTGTGGCTGCGGTCAAGCGCGAATGGCTCAACGTGGCCAGCACGCTGGAAGTGCAACCGCTGCGCAAAGCCTTTTTGGTCATCTTGCCCGCCGCGGCGCCCACCATCGTCACCGGCATGCGCATCAGCATGGGCATCGCCTGGTTGGTGATCGTGGCCGCCGAAATGTTGGTGGGCGGCACGGGCATCGGTTATTTCGTCTGGAACGAGTGGAACAACCTGTCGTTGGTCAATGTGATCTTTGCGGTGCTGGTGATTGGCGTGGTGGGCATGTTGCTGGACTTGGCATTTGCCCAAGTGCAAAAGGCGGTGACCTATGTGGAGTGAAACCACTGAACGTGAGCTGATCGCTCCTTTGTCATCCGACACCCATGCACCCCAACCCAAGGCCAAAGCCATGAACGCTTTCCTCAAGATCGAAAAACTGGGCAAGGCTTACCAAAGCGACAAGCCCGTGTTTTCGGACGTGACCTTCACCATCGACAAGGGCGAGTTTGTCTGCATCATCGGCCATTCGGGTTGCGGCAAGACCACCATCTTGAACGTGCTGGCGGGTCTGGACACAGCCAGCACGGGCCACGCATTCATGGACGGTCGCGAAATCGCCGGGCCCAGCCTGGAGCGCGGTGTGGTCTTCCAAAGCCACGCGCTCATGCCCTGGCTCACGGTGCGGCAAAACATCGCGTTTGCAGTGCGGTCCAAGTGGCCCGAATGGAAAACACCACAGGTCAATGTGCATGTGGAAAAGCACGTCGGCATGGTGGGCTTGCTGCACGCCATCGACAAAAAGCCCAGCCAGCTGTCGGGTGGCATGAAGCAGCGCGTGGGCATTGCCCGTGCGTTTGCTATCCAGCCCAAGATGCTGCTGCTCGACGAGCCCTTTGGCGCCTTGGATGCGCTCACGCGCGGCACCATCCAAGACGAGCTGATGACCATCGTGCGCCAGACGCAGCAAACCGTTTTCATGATCACGCACGACGTGGACGAAGCGATTTTGTTGTCGGACCGCATCTTGCTCATGAGCAACGGCAACGAATCGGGCGGCAGTTATGTGCCTGGTGGCCTGGCTGAAGTGGTGGTCAACCCGCTGCCGCGTGAACGCACGCGCGCCCAGCTGCACCACCTGCCCGGCTATTACGACATGCGCAACCACATCGTCGATTTTTTGGTGTCCCGCGCCAAAGCCCATTGAATTTTTTAACCCTAATTTTCTTCAACTCCCCTTAAGAGGTCATTCATGAACCGTTTAGACATCACCGAAAAAATCATCACAGCCAAAGTGTCCAAAGGCATCAAGTGGAGCGACGTTGCCGAGAAAGTCGGCCTGTCCAAAGAATGGGTCACCGCCGGGTGCTTGGGCCAAATGACCTTTGACGCCAAGCAAGCCAAAGTCATCGGCAAAATATTTGGACTGACCGCCGAAGAAATCAAATGGCTGCAAGTGGTGCCTTACAAAGGCTCACTGCCCAGCCAGGTGCCCACCGACCCGCTGATTTACCGCTGGTACGAAATCGTCAGCGTGTACGGCACCACCATCAAGGAACTCATCCACGAAGAGTTTGGCGACGGCATCATGAGCGCCATCGACTTCAGCATGGACATCGTGCGCCAGCCCGACCCCAAAGGCGACCGCGTGAACGTGGTGCTGTCGGGCAAGTTCTTGCCTTACAAGCAGTATTGACAAAGACGCTGTAAAAGTAGAGTCACAGTCACCCGGTCAAGGCCAATTCAATGCGGTGTTTCATGTTGTCTCCTACTGGGTTGGAGTCGTCAGAATAATTGAATGTAGGACGTCAGGCGTGGCGGTCAATCAATGGCCGCACCCGATGACTTGACAATTTGTGCCCAGCGAACGATGTCTTCGTTGAGCAAAGCGGCAAACTGTTCTGGTGAAGTGGGGGCCGCCAACTCCACGCCTTGCTGTTCGAGTTTGTCACGCAGGTCCTTGGCTG
>NZ_JBIKIL010000038.1:0-29952 GCF_044361645.1 Limnohabitans sp.
AAGCGCTACGATGCCCAGCCTGGCACCACCTATTTGCTGCGCCCCGACCAGCATGTGCTGGCGCGCTGGCGCAACCTGGACAGCGCCCAACTGCAAGCGGCCATGGCCCGCGCCTTGGGGCAAGCGGGCGCGCACGCCTGAGCTGACGAGAAAGCCGATATGCCCACCGACACACCGACCACCCTGAACACCGCACCCAATTTTCATGAAGACGGACGCCGATTTTTTCGAGACTTCTCGCCTGGCGACGAATTTTATGAACAGCTGATCAACGCGCACAACGGCCTGAGCGACGAACAAAGCGAGGCACTCAACGCCCGCCTGATCTTGCTGCTGGCCAACCACATTGGCGACTTGCGCGTGCTGCGCGAAGCGCTGCACGCCGCCCGCCAAAGCGACTGAACTCGTTCACACCACCCACCACGCAGGAGCGGCCTCTGGCCGCGATCCACCGCCCATTGTCATTGGAGACCTTCATGAAAATCGACCGCATTCACCACGTCGCCTACCGCTGCAAAGACGCCAAAGCCACCGTCGAGTGGTACGTGAAAAACCTGAACATGGACTTTGTCTTGGCCATTGCCGAAGACCTGGTGCCCTCCACCAAGGCCCCCGACCCCTATATGCATGTGTTTCTGGACGCAGGCGGTGGCAACGTGCTGGCTTTTTTTGAGCTGCCCAACTCGCCCGAAATGGGCCGCGACCCCAACACCCCCGCTTGGGTGCAGCACATCGCCTTCAAGGTCGACAGCCTGCAAGCCCTGCAAGATGCCAAGGCCCGCCTGCAAGCCAACGGCGTTGACGTGCTGGGCCCGACCAACCACACCATCTTCCAGAGCATTTACTTCTTCGACCCCAACGGCCACCGTCTGGAACTGGCCGTGGACGTGGGCACCCCCGAGATGCACGCCAAGCTCGACGCGTGCAAGTGGGACATGCTCAACGAATGGGCGCAAACCAAACGCGCCCCCAAACACGCGGCTTGGATGCACGCGACGGCGATGGACAACTGAAAACGACTGAATGGCAGCGGCTTGATGGCAGCGGCTTCAGGGCAAGGGCTGAGCCTGCGGCTGAACTGACCTGCTGAGGTTTGAATGTCTGCCAGCGGCGCTGCCAAAGACCGACAGCACGCGACTGCCTGCCGTGTTCACCGTTTTTTTGGCAAAACCGCTCCGATGCACCTCCACGCCTGCAGCGCCTAGAGCGTCAACCCATGACCCAGCGGGGCAGCCACAGGGAAATAGCAGGCACAAAGGTGATCAGTGCCAAGGTCAGCAAAAGGGGAACATAGTAAGGCACCATTTCACGCAACACATCCTGCATCCTGACTTTGGCAATGTCTGCAACCAAGAAAAGCGCCAGTCCCATTGGGGGCGTGACCAAACCGATCATCAAGTTAAAGACCACCACCAGTCCAAGGTGCACCGGGTCAACGCCCGCAGCGACCAAAGGCTTGGCCAAAATAGGGGCGATGACGAGTATGGCCGTGGTGCTGTCCAGGAACATACCGACCAGCAAAAGCAGTAAGTTGGCCAGCAGCAAAAGCATCATCGGTTCGGTCGAGATCGACAGCATCCAGCGGGCCATGGATTGAGGCACTTGCTCGACCGACAAAACCCATCCGAAGATGGCCGCGACAGCCACAATCAGCAAGATAGCGGTAGATGCGCGAAGGGTCTCGAGCGCTGCATCCATCAGTCGAAGCCAGGTGAGCTCGCGGTAAAAAAGTGCACTGATCAACAATGCGTAGGCCACGGTCACTGCTGCGATCTCAGTGGGCGTGAACCAACCCAACAACATGCCACCGATCAAGATCACCGGGGCCATCAAGGCAGGTAAGGCCGGTAGAAAATCGGCCCAAAGGCGTGCCAAGCTAGGCCAGGCGGCTGCACGGGGGTAACCTCGTCGCAGCGACAGCCAGGCGGTCATGGCCATCAGCATCACCACACACAACAGTCCGGGCACGATTCCAGCCAGAAGCAACTGTATGACCGACACGCCCGTGATGGTGCCGTAGAGGATCAGCGGAATACTGGGTGGAAAAATAGGACCGACCACCGCGGAGGCCGAGGTGATTGCGCCCGCAAATCCAGACTTGAATCCCTTGGATCGCATCGCATCGATTTCGATGCGTCCGATGCCGCCGATATCGGCCAGGGCAGAGCCGGACATGCCTGCAAACACAAGGCTGCCAAAGATGTTGACTTGGGCCAGACCTCCTGGCAGACGCCCGACTGCGGTATTGGCGAAGCGGTAGATGACCTTGGATATTCCGGCACCGTTCATCAGGCTGCCAACAAAGATGAACACAGGCACAGCGACCAAAGGAAAGGAGTCCAGCGCATAAAGGCTGCGCTGAGCCATCATCTGCAAGGGTAAATCGTTGAGCAGCAGATAGATGACGCTCGGGATTCCAATGGCGAGCACCACAGGGAAGCCCAAAACAAAGAGGACCAGGAATGCCAAAATAACGATATAACCGCTCATGATGCCTTCCTCAGGCCAGTGTCGTGAGTTTTTCACTGGCGCGACCTCGGCGCACTGTCTCCACCAGCAAAAGCAAGTGCTCCAGTGTCAACATCGCCATACCCAAGGTCAAGGGCCCCATGAATAGCCAGTAAGGCATTTCTAGCGTAGCGGTTTGGTTGTCCAGGTTCTTCGCGATGGAGTCGATCGATGCAACGGCCATCAAGGCAAAAAGAACCACGGCACAAAGCTCGATCAGCACCTGCAGCACAAAACGAATCCGATCGGGCAACAGCACCTGAATCTCCTCCATGCGGATTTGCCCCCCACCCTGCGTGACGAATGCTGCACCCAACATGGTCAAGGTGATCAGGAAATAACGCGCCATTTCCTCTGCACCTGACATCGGGACGTTGAAGATGCCGCGCATCACGATCTGAAGCGCTGGCACGCCTATCAGTGCGGCCAGCATGGCCAAGCAGGCAAACAAGCGAATTCGGCGCAGAAGGTTCATGGGGTATGAGGCCAGGTTATGAGGGGCCGAGGACATCCATGCGGCGTCCTCGGCTCCGAATCAAAGAGTCAGGGTGTCACTTGACAGACTGGATTTGCTGTATCAGCGGGCCCCACTCCGGGAAATCCTTCACCACTTGGTCGTTGACTGCTTTGCGAAACGCGGCCAAATCAAGCCCTTCCTTTTCGCTGACAAACGTCATGCCTTTGGCCTCCAAGTCCTTGCGGTAGCGCTCGAAGGTCTCGTTATCCCACTGAAGCGTCTTTTGGCCAACCTCAAACATGGTGTCTTCCATGATTTTGCGATCACCCGCAGGAATCCGCTGCCATCCCCGTTCGTTGACGAAGACCGACAGCACAGACTGCATGTGACCCGTGAGCATCACAAACTTTTGCACCTCATAAAGTTTGAGATTGAAAATGTTGGGCAGTGGGTTTTCCTGTCCCAAGACCAAGCCCGTTGCCAGTGCGGTGGCCAATTCTGAAACTTCAACGGGGGTAGCCACGGCACCCATCCCAGTGAGCATGGACGACCACAATTTGACAGGCACGCCGCGGTATTTTTTACCCTTCATATCGGCGGGCGACAACACTTTTTCTTTCGATGTGAGGTGTCGCGTGCCTTGAAAGAAGCTGCCAACGATGCGCATACCGCCCTTGTCCACCAGCTGCTGGTTGATGACCTTCAGGGCTTCGGAGTTACGGGAATCGGTGGCGCGCAGGGCATGGGCCGCATCTCGGTAGATGAAGGGTGCGTTAAAGACGGCCGTGTTGGGCAAAATTTTGCCCAGCGAGGCAAAGTCATGATGACCCATGGCAATAGACCCGGACTTGATGCCATCGACCATCTCACCCACACCCCCGAGCTGGGAATTTGCAAAGACCTGTATCTCCACTCGGCCTTGAGTGCGCTCCTTGACCAAGCGAGCGACTTCGTCTGCATAGAGGGTCTGCGGGGCGTTGGCTACGCCCACGTGGGCATAGCGCAACTTTATTTGAGCTTGCGCCGTACCGGCCAGCATCATTGCGGCAGCGGCACCGATCAGAGTCCAGTTCTTGAGCATCTTCATGGGGTATCTCCTTTTATTGGTTTGACGTCAGTCAGGTCGGGGGGGGCGAAACGGTCATGCCCGGGCTCGTAGAGCCTGAGCAGGGCCGATGTATCGAGCTCGGCGTGACCGAGGCGCGTGAGCATGCGATAGAGGGTCTGGGCCTGAGAGGCCATGGGCGTGGGCACTTGCAGCGACTTCGCATAGGCGAGCACCATGTCAAGGTCTTTGAGCAGCTGCCGCGCGTAGCCGAGCGGCGCGAAGTCTCGAGCGCGCATGCGGGGGTAGATCTGCTGCAACAAAACACCGTCTGCGTGACCACCGGCCAGGGCACTGGGAACAAGGTCAGCTTCGATGCCAGCAGCTTCGGCCAGCACCACCAATTCGGTCACAGCCGCATGCAAGCAGCCCACCATCAGCTGGTTGAGCATTTTGGCCACCAGCCCACTGCCTGGCGGTCCCAAGACGGTAAAGCGCGCAGCCACATCGCGCATCAAGGCCTGGATGCGTGGCAAATCATCAGCTCGCGCGCCCGCCATCACTGTCAAAGTACCTGTGCCTGCAGCCGATGGCCCACCCGAGACAGGTGCATCGACCCAGCCGCAACCGGTTTGGGCCAGCAACTTGGCCGAGAAGGCCTGCCCAGACTCCACCGAGATGGTTGAAAAGTCGACGATGCATTGAGGCTGGCGCATGGTTTTGATCAGTCCGTGCGTCCCAAAGACCACGGCCTCAACAGCTTCAGTGGTGGGCAGATTGAGGACCACAAGCGCACAACCATGCACAGCTTCGGTCGGCGTTGAGTGCACCTGCACACCCGCTGCGCTGGCCAAGTCCATTTGCTCGCTGCGCACGTCGTAACCATGGACATCCCAGCCAAGACTGACCAGGTGCCGGCTCATCGGCAAGCCCATCAAACCCAGCCCAATGTAGGCGATTCGGGATTTTGGCGGTGTCGAGACTTGCGGATTCACCCGATCCCCTGATGTGTAAGGGCCGACAGGTTCAGCAGTTTGGCCTGTTGACCGTCGGTCACGCCATGGGGCAGGTCCAGGGGCAAGCCCATGTCATAGGTCACGATGGCATTGCGGCGAAACAACGCATCTTTTTCATCGCTACTGAAGTCGGCCACGATGGCTTCAAAGCCTCGAAAGATGTCGTTAAAACCAGCACACAGACCATCGACCGGGAAGTTGCTTGCAAACATGCATCTGGCTACGCCAAAGAGTTCGATCAAGCCCAGCACAATCTCGCGATTGGCCTGCGGTGTCCAATCTTTCCCGGGCATGCCGATACCAGAGATTTTGACGCTGACGTTCGGACACTGGGCCAGCACCGACATGGCTGAATACCAAGCCTTCAGGGCCTCGCAGCTGCGGTCAGAGGGCAGGCCTGCGTGGTTGACAATCATGCGCGTGTCCGCAAAGGTCTGCGCCAAATCAGCGGCCTCCTGCATGTGCCACCAAGGCGTTTGCAAGTCGAACCTCAGGCCCAGGGGTGCCAACTGGGCGAAACCGGCGCGCCAATGGGCGTCGGCCATACCCCCTGGGCCCATGCCACCGGGGGCAGGATGAGAACGTGGTTTGTGACGGATGCTTCGGACAAAGGGAAAGCTGGCCTGCCAAGCCAGCAGATGCGCTGCGTCGGGTGAGTCCAGTTGCGTGTGCGCCACCGCAACAGTGGGCAGGCCTGAGCTTGAGCGCAGTTCGCTCACATAAGCCATCTCCCCCCTTGGGTCAGTCGGATCCCATTCAGTCTCCACATAGACGGTGCCCTGCACTTCAAAGTCGGCAGCATCAGCCAGGTAGTCGCTTTCCAGATAATTGCGCCTCAAGGCGCTGTAGTCACCATAACGGAAAGCAATGGGCTGATCGTCGCAAAGCCATGGGTGGTGGTTGCGCTGCAGATCCCAAAAATGATGGTGGGCGTCAACGATAGGACGCCGACCACACGGTGGGGGTGATGAGTCGGTCATGAAGGGTGGGATCATCAATGCTCTGAGGCGTTCGACAAAAACTCAAACCGTGATTGGTAATGTGTAATTACGGATAAGGATAGTTGTTTATGAAATTAAGCTCATCATGGTTTACCCGCCCTGGTCTGCAACTCCAAACCACGCAAAGCCGCCACAAGCGGGCACGGTCAACTGCTTGATGGGCCTGCCCTGCGCTTTGCCATGGGCTTGGCCACCTCCAGAGTACGGGCCAACCGTTCTTACAGGCCTTGCACGCCCAGCGCTTTAGCCAATCGCCTCAGCTGCACCGCATCACACGACCACCGGTCGACCTGTTCATGGCCAAAAACAAGCTCTGGGCGGGTGTCACACCCAGCGGGTGGCGACAGCCAGCAAAAAGCGCAGCGCGCGCAGTCAGCAGACATAAGCGCTCAGCATGGCCCAACAGCATGATGGATTTGCAGCAACAGCACGGCCATCCACCAAGGGCTTAAGACAAGTCGGCACGCGGGTGCCCGGCGTGGCCGAGGGGCGGGCAAGTCAGCGGCGCTGCAATTTGTAGACCGCCGTGCCCGCCATCAAGTTGGGCCAAGTGCGCACTTCTTGCCCGTGCTGCAGCCCCAAAGCGTCCACCACTTGCAACTGGTTTTTGCGCGCCAGGTCGCCAAAGTCGGCAAAAGTGCCCACGCGGATGTTGGGCGTGTCGTACCACTGGTAAGGCAGGCGTTTGGTCACCGGCATGCGGCCACGCAAAACGCTCAGGCGGTTGAACCAGTGCGCAAAGTTGGGAAACGCCACAATGCCCACACGGCCCACGCGCACCGTCTCTTGCAACATGGTCTCGGCGTTGCGCAGGTGTTGCAAGGTGTCGATTTGCAGCACCACATCAAACGACTGGTCAGCAAACAGGCTCAGGCCCTCATCCAAGTTCAGCTGCAACACGTTCACGCCGCGCTGCACACAGGCGTGCACATTGGTGTCATCCAGCTCCACGCCATAGCCGGTGCAGGCCTTGTGTTGTTGCAGGTGGGCCAGCAAAGCCCCATCGCCGCAACCGAGGTCGAGCACGCGGGCACCCTGGGGCACCCAGCGGGCAATGGCTTGCAAGATCAACGGATCGCTCATGCCCCACCGCCTTCTGTCAGGGCCTTGGCCATGTTGGCAAAGTAAGAGCGCACCACGTTCAGGTAGCGCGCATCGTCGAGCAAGAAGGCGTCGTGGCCATGCGGCGCGTCGATCTCGGCATAGCTCACGTCGCGGCGGTTGTCCAGCAAGGCCTTGACCATCTCGCGGCTGCGCGCGGGCGAAAAGCGCCAGTCGGTGCTGAAGCTGATCAGCAAAAATTGGCAACGCGCGCGCGCCAAGGCCTTAGACAAATCTCCGCCAAAGGCTCGCGCCGGGTCAAAGTAATCGAGTGCCCGGGTGATCAGCAAATAGGTGTTGGCGTCAAAGTACGCGCTGAATTTATCGCCCTGGTAGCGCAGGTAACTTTCAATTTGAAACTCCACCTCTTGCGTGGAGTATTTGTAGCCCGTGGCGTTGTGCGTGACCGCCTCGCGCAGCTCTCGGCCAAACTTTTCGTTCATCACGTCGTCGCTCAAGTAGGTGATGTGGCCGATCATGCGGGCAATCCTCAGGCCACGCTTGGGCAACACGCCGTGCGCGTAAAAGTGGCCGTCGTGAAAGTCCGGGTCGGTCACGATGGCGCGGCGGGCCACCTCGTTGAAGGCGATGTTTTCTGCGTTCAGGTTGGGCGCACTGGCCACCACCACCGCGTGCTTGACGCGCTCGGGGTATTGCAGTGTCCAAGACAGCGCCTGCATGCCGCCCAAGCTGCCGCCCATCACGGCGGCCAGTTGGGTGATGCCCAGTGCATCGAGCAAGCGGGCCTGCGCGTTGACCCAGTCTTCCACGGTGACCACCGGAAAGTCGGCGCCGTACACGCGGCCGGTGTCGGGGTTCACATGCATGGGGCCGGTCGAGCCAAAGCAAGAGCCCAGGTTGTTCACGCCGATCACAAAGAAATGGTCGGTGTTGAGCGGTTTGCCGGGGCCGATCATGTTGTCCCACCAGCCCACGTTTTTGGGCTGGTCGGCGTACACCCCCGCCACATGGTGCGAGGCATTGAGCGCGTGGCAGACCAGCACGGCATTGGACTTGTCGGCATTGAGCTGGCCATAAGTCTCGTAGGACAAGGCGTAGTCGCGGATCGACGCACCGCTTTGCAAGGGCAAGGCGGCTTCAAAACGCATCGACAAAGGTGTGGCAAACAAAGTCATCGCAAAAATCAAAAAACCCGGTAAAGCCAAAGAGGCCAAACCGGGTCAAGGGGTTCTCTCTTTAGCGGTGGTTCGGAACCCGTGGGTTCACGCGCCCGCAAGCAGGAGCAAATCGGCGCCAAATCAGTATAAACCGACTTCATCTTCACTCCTCGAAGTTCCAAACATCAAGACCACCGAGGTGGGTTCGGATGCAGCCTGGCCATAGCCAAGACGTCGCTGTAAACCCCTTGGCGCAAGGCATAAGCGCGGTGCCGTCCCTCGTACTCAAAGCCAAAGCGCTCGTACAGCGCAATCGCTCTCGTGTTGTCGGTATACACAGTCAACTCAATGCGCAGCACATGCGCCCACTGGTCGGCGTAATCGATCAACGCTTGCATCAAGGCGCTGCCCACACCCTGACCTTGGGCCTTTGCCGCAACCCAGATCCCCAGTC
Organism: Limnohabitans sp.; assembly: GCF_044361645.1. Lineage (GTDB taxonomy): Bacteria > Pseudomonadota > Gammaproteobacteria > Burkholderiales > Burkholderiaceae_C > Limnohabitans_A. Next base: position 8,701 of record NZ_JBIKIL010000038.1, read on the forward strand.
CCATCGCATGATGGCGTCGCACATGCGAGCCGTTCGCATGAAGGCCTGCACTGCCAACGACCTGGCCTTGCCGTTCTGCGATCAACTGCACACTGTGGTCTGTAGGTATTTGCGTCAGGCGATGGCTCCAACTTGCTTCGCTGGGAAAGGGCATTTGCAGCAAATTGCCAAAGACCTCTGGCTCGGCTACCAGCTGGGTGATGGCGGCAGCATCCTGCGGACGAACACGGCGGATTTGGATGTCGTTTTGAATCATGGCTTGCTTGTCCTTGGGTTGAAGTGATTGCACAAACAAAAAAGGCCTGCTGGGTAAGCGGGCCTTGGGTGGGTTGGCAAGTGGGTCACTGCCTGGGTGTCACCGGTTCCGCTTTCGTGAGCGCTGCAGGGGCAGCATTTGCGTGCATGTCCAAACCAGCAGGGTGAGTGCTGAGCGAAGGGTGAATGCAAAACAGGTAGACGCGAAAGTATTATTCATGAGCCCGGCTTTGCGCGTCAAGCTCTGGATGCACATGCAAGGGGCGAGCAACCGAAGGCCGGGCAAGCGCCAGCAAGTCCCGCATCCGGGTCAATGGACCGCTCAGCTGCCCCAGCCCGTCAAGGCGATCACCCCCAGCACCGCAAAAATACCGGCCGAGACCTGGTGCACCAGACGCAGGGGCACGCGCCGGGTGATGGCCTCGCCCAGCCACACCACCGGGGCGTTGGCCAGCATCATGCCCAGCGTGGTGCCCGCCACCACGGCGAACCAGGCTTTGTATTGCGCGGCCAGCATGACGGTGGCGATCTGGGTTTTGTCGCCCATTTCGGCCAAAAAGAAGGCCACAGTGGTGGTCAAGAACACCCCCATGCGCGGGGCATTGTTGGCTTTGTCGTCGTCCAGTTTATCGGGCACCAACACCCACACCGCCATGGCGATGAAGGATGCGCCCAGCACCCAGCGCAACACGTTCGGACCCATGACGGTGGTGAGCCAGCTGCCCACGGCGCTTGCCAAACCGTGGTTGGCCAAGGTGGCCACCAAAATGCCCAGCACGATGGGCCAGGGTTTTCGGAAACGGGCGGCCAGCACCAGTGACAAAAGCTGTGTTTTGTCACCCATTTCGGCCAAGGCCACGATGCCGGTAGAGACGAGGAAAGCTTCCATTGGGGGCGCAGGGCCAAGTGATGGCGAATGGGTGGGGTGAGCCCCGATCTTACGTGAGGGGTGGCGGGTGAAAGCGCGGTGCAAGCATCCGTTAGGACTCGTTTTTTTCACCGTGCTGGCGAGGTGCTTGGCGCGGGGTCAATGGGCAGAAATTGAACGCCAGGCTCCGTATTGGGCCGTGTTTGACACTGCCCGCCGCTCAAGCCTGGCAGCGCAAGCCATGGGCTGCATCAAGGCTGAGCGGGAGATTGGTGCTTTTTCACCAGGCGGTGCGGGGATTCATGGTGTTTTAAAAAATCACCTTGGGTTTGAAACGCAGCCCCAAACCACAATATGACCGGGCGAATGGGCATGTTCAGCAAATCAATGCCAACCCGGACCGCGAGTCGAGTTGGTAAAACCCCACACGCTTGACGCAAGCCCCCATTTTCAGGGGGGTTCGGGGTATTTCCCCCTTGCAATTTTTCCTTTTTTAATCTTCATAATTATTTTCCTTTGCTGTCACCATCAGCAAAGTCATGCTGGCTTTGCCCCGATTGCTTGCGCTTTCTGTTCGATGTTCACAGGTCTGTCGAATCAGCTTGCGCAGGGTCAACGCTTTTATCTCTGTGTTTTGAGGAGTCCCTTTCATGGGCAATAAACTTTACGTCGGCAACCTGCCTTATTCGGTTCGTGACAACGATTTAGAACAAGCTTTCGGTGAATTTGGGGCTGTGACCAGTGCCAAAGTCATGATGGAGCGCGACACGGGCCGCTCCAAAGGCTTTGGCTTTGTGGAAATGGGCAGCGATGCAGAGGCCCAAGCGGCCATCAACGGCATGAATGGCAAGCCTTTGGGCGGTCGCAATGCCGTGGTGAACGAAGCGCGCCCCATGGAGGCACGCCCCCCCCGCTCCGGTGGTGGTGGCTTTGGTGGCGGTCGCCGTGATGGCGGCGGCGGCGCTGGGTATGGCGGCGGCGGCGGTGGGTATGGCGGCGGCGGCGGTGGGTATGGTGGCGGCGGCCGTGAAGGCGGCGGTGGCCGTGAGGGCGGCGGCGGTAACCGTGAGGCTGGCGGTGGTTACGCTGGCGGGGGCCGCGAGGGCGGCGGCTACGGTGGCGGTGGCGCTTACGGCGGCGGCCGTGAAGGTGGCCGTGAGGGCGGCCGTGAAGGTGGCCGTGAGGGCGGCCGTGAGGGCGGCCGAGGTGAGGGTGGCGGTTTTCGCAGCCCCTATGGTGCCGGTCCGCGCGGCGGAAGTCGCCGTGGAGAAGGTGGCAACGGTGGCGGCAACAGCGGCGACTACTGAGCTGCGCGGGGCTTGATGCCCCTGCTTGCCAAGCAACAAAGCCCTGCAGTGCAGGGCTTTGTTGCTTGTTGTGCGGGTTTTTTTAGGGCTGCCGTTTGACGGGTGCCAAAATCGATTTCACCTGCCCTTGCAATTCGTATTGACCGCTGCGCGTGTCAAAGTCCATGCTCAGCGCGGTGAACACATCAGCGTCCCGCTTGATCTTCACGGGCAGTGAAGACACCAAGCGTTCTTCGTCCAACAAAGCGGTCAAGGCTTGGCCTTGCAAGCTTGTGCGCGGCCCCAAGGCGTCTGCAGCGCGCACTGCTTGGACATCGCCCGTGAGGGTGACCGTTTGCTCGGCGTCTAAAGACACGCCTTGTTGGGCTTGTACGCTCAAGCGGGTGCCAGAATCGTTTTCAAAAAAAATCCGTACGCTTTCAATATGCAAGGCTTTCGTTGCAGGAAAATGCACCGCGCTTTGGCCGCCGATCTCGCGCGTCAAGCGGCCCGAGGCATCAAAGGATTTCATGGTGAATTGCGTTAACTTGTAATCCGGGTCTTGGCGCAATTGCGCGTCGTTTTGAGGTGACATCAAGTCTGGCAAGCTGCGCTCCAACCACCAGCTGCCCAAAGCCAACAAAGCCAGCAGCAGCACCGGCAGGTAAATCGACAAGCTGTCCAAACCGCGGCGCAGCGTTGTGAGCATATTCATGCCGATGCGCCCGTGCGTGGTTCACCCACTTGGCCCAGCAGTGCGGCGTAATGGCCACCCGCCACCAACAGCACATCGCAAAAGGCCCGCGCAGCACCCTCACCGCCGCGCTCGGCGGTGGTCAGGTGGGCCACTGCTTTGGCTTGGGCGTGGGCGTTGGCTGGTGCGCAGGCAAAGGCCGCGCGTTGCATGACGGGCAAATCAGGCCAGTCATCGCCCATCGCGGCGGCTTGGTGCCAGCTCAAATTCAGTTGGCTCAAAAAGGCCTCGGCCGCCGGGCGCTTGTCTTCGGTGCCAAAGCGCGCATGAACGATGCCCAGCGCCGACAGCCGAAGTCGCAGGGGGGCCGAGTCACGCCCCGTGATCACCACGGGCGTGATGTCGGCTTGCTGCAGCAGCTTGAGCCCTTGGCCATCCAGGGTGTTGAAGCGTTTGAGGGTCTCGCCCGATTCGGAAAAATAAAGCCCGCCATCGGTCAGCACACCGTCGATGTCAAAAAAAGCCACGCGTATGCCTTGGGCTTGCAACAACAACTCAGGCGGGTAATGCAGCGCAGGTGTCAAAGTTTGCATGTCATATCACCTTGGCGCGCATCAAGTCGTTGGTGTTGAGGGCGCCGCACAAGACACCCGAGGCATCCACCACCAAGATGCTGGTGATGCGGTGCAGCTCCATGATCTGAGCAGCCTCAACCGCCAAGGCGTCTTGCCGAATGGTGCGGGGGTGTGGGTGCATCACATCCCTGGCTTTCAAGGCCCGCAGATCACCGCCCTTTTCAATCAACCGCCGCAAATCACCATCGGTGAATACGCCCAACACCAGTCCTTGTGCATCGGTGACCGCGGTGGCCCCCAAGCCCTTGTTGCTCATTTCGCGCATCAGCACGGTGAACTCGGCATCGGGGCCGACCTGCGGCACGTCTTTGCCTTGGCGCATCACATCGCTCAAATGGGTGAGCAGTTTTCGGCCCAAAGCACCACCGGGGTGAGAACGGGCAAAGTCTTCGGGCTTGAATCCCCGGGCGTCCAGCAGGGCGACAGCCAAGGCATCGCCCATGGCCAGTTGCGCGGTGGTGCTGGCAGTGGGTGCCAGATTCAAGGGGCAGGCCTCTTTTTCGACCGAGCAATCGAGCACCACATGGGCATGGCGTGCCAATGTAGAGTCCAGACCGCCGGTCAATGCGATCAAGGGCACACCTTGGCGCTTGAGTACCGGCAAGATGGCCAGCAATTCGACGCTTTCGCCACTGTTGGAGATGGCCAGCACCACGTCAACGGCTTTGATCATGCCCAAGTCGCCGTGGCTGGCCTCGCCGGGGTGCACAAACATGGCTGGCGTGCCCGTTGAGGCCAGTGTGGCGGCAATCTTGCGGCCAATGTGCCCGCTTTTGCCCATGCCCATGACCACCACGCGGCCTTGCACGGCCAGCATGTGATCGACGGCATTGACAAAGCGTTCGTCCAAGCGCTCTTTGAGGCCAAGCAAGGCTGCGGCCTCAATGTCCATGGTCTCGCGAGCCAAGTGAAGGGTGTGTTGCGGGTGGGCGATCATGGCTTTCATTTTATCGACACCCGGCCGCTGCGCTTGGGCGCTTGCAGCCGGGTGCCTGTTGGGTTTGACCTGCACATGCCCTTTGAGCAAGTGCTGTAAACCAGCCCAGCCAGGCTGCCTGGTCAGCCTGCCTGGTCAGCCTTTCTGGTGCCGCGGACCGGCTCAGGCCCCAACACTGGCCCATGCCTACAGATTCTCGACTTCACGCCACCGCCGCGCAGTTGGTGCGCAGTTGGTGCGCAATGGGTGCGCGAATCGCGGGTTGAGCGTTGCTTTTTTATGCGCCGCCAGATGGGCATGGCTTGGCGACCTGTCGCCCCCGGCGCTGGCTTTCGACGCAGTCCGTTTTATGCTGGTCTTTTATCAACTTTTTTGTCATTGCCTCATGACTTCAAACCACACCCCTGCAGCGGCGACAGACGATCGCGTGCCCTACGCCAAACCTCAACCTTGGGGCATGGCTTGCGACATGGTGGTGCCCAACGTGCAGACCGAAGATGAACGCTTGTGGGCCCCCATGTCCCCGGGTATTTGGTCGCGCCCACTGCACCTGAATGTGACGGGTGGCTTTTACGTGCACCTGCTCAAAGTCAAGCGATCGGGCCTGCTGCAGCGCCACCGCCACTCGGGCCAGGTGCATGCGCATGTGCTGCGCGGCAAATGGCTGTATCTGGAACACGATTGGGTGGCCGAAGAAGGCAGTTATGTGTTCGAGCCCCCGGGCGAAACCCATACTTTGGTGGTGCCCGACGATTGCCAAGACATGGTGACGATGTTCACCGTGCATGGCGCATTGATGTACGTGGACACGCAAGGCAACGCCACCGGCTACGACGATGTGTTCACCCGCATCGAGAAATACCGCAGCCATTTCGAGGCCGTGGGGCTGGGTGCGGATTACGTGAAGACTTTCATGCGCTGAAAGTCTGAATCAAGCACAAAAAAACCGCCCTGCAAGGCGGTTTTTTTATTTTGTGCGGCGCTCAGGCTCAAAGCGGCTTTTTGATCCAATTGGCGATTTCGCCAATGATGCCGCGACGGAAGGCCAGCACACAGATCACAAAGATCACGCCTTGCATGATGGTGACCCATGCACCAAATTGGGCGAAATAGTTTTGCATGCTCACGATGACCGCCGCGCCAGCCACAGGGCCAAACAAGGTGCCCATGCCGCCCACCAGCGTCATCAAGACCACCTCACCGGACATGGACCAGTGCACATCGGTCAACGAAGCGAGTTGGAACACCAAGGACTTGGTGGCACCCGCCGTGCCCGCGATGGCACCCGAAATCACAAACGCCATCAGTTTGAATTTGTCTGTGTCGTAGCCCAAAGAAGTGGCACGGTCTTGGTTTTCACGGATGGCTTTGAGGATCTGGCCAAAGGGCGAATGGATGACGCGCCAAATGAACAAAAAGCCTGCAATGAAAATGGCAAACACAAACATGTACATGCTCATGTTGTCGGACAGGTCAAACAGGCCAAACAAGTGGCCGCGAGGCACGCCTTGAATGCCGTCTTCGCCGCCCGTGAACGGCGCTTGCAAAGCAAAAAAGAAAATCATCTGGGCCAATGCCAGGGTGATCATGGCAAAGTAAATGCCTTGTCGGCGGATGGCCAGCGAACCCACCACATAGGCCAACACCATAGAGCACAGGGTGGCAAACAGAACCGCCAACTCAGGGGTCAAGCCCCACACCTTGGCGGCATGCGCCGATGCATAGCCCGCAGTGCCCAAAAACATGGCATGGCCGAACGACAACAAACCGCCAAAGCCCAGCAACAAGTTAAAGGCGCAGGCAAACAAGGCGAAGCACATCACCTTCATCAAAAAGATGGGGTAAAGCCAAATGGGCGCGATGGCAAAAACCAGCACCATGATGGCAAAGGCGATCCAATGCGTTTTGGACGACGAGGACGCAGAGGCAATTGCAGAGTTCGACATGGCGATTTACTTCTGGGTACCGAACAGGCCGGCGGGCTTGATGAGCAGAACGATGGTCATGATCACAAAGATCACGGTGGCCGAAGCCTCGGGGTAGAAGACTTTGGTCAGGCCCTCAACCAGCCCCAGTCCAAAGCCCGTCAAGATGGCACCCATGATGGAGCCCATACCCCCAATCACCACCACCGCAAAGACCACAATGATCAAGTCAGCGCCCATGGTGGGGTTGACTTGGTAAATGGGCGCAGCCATGACACCGGCCAAAGCCGCCAAACCGACGCCGAAACCATAGGTCAAGGTGATCATGCGCGGCACGTTGATGCCAAAGGACTGGACCAGGCTGGGGTTTTCCGTGGCGGCTCTCAAGTAAGCCCCCAATTTGGTGCGCTCGATCACATACCAAGTGGCCAAGCAAACCACCAAGGAAGCCACGATGACCCAAGCCCTGTACTTGGGCAAGAACATAAAGCCCAGGTTAAAGCCACCTTGGAAAACTTCGGGCACCGGGTAAGGCATGCCAGAAGAGCCAAACTGATGCCGGAACAAGCCCTGAATGATCAGCGCCAATCCGAAGGTGAGCAGCAGACCATAGAGGTGGTCAAGTTTGTACAGTTGTTTGAGCATGGTGCGCTCAATCAACATGCCCGTTGCGCCCACCACCAAAGGCGTCACGATCAAGGCCACCCAGTAGTTCATGCCCAGCATGTTCATGCCGAGGTAGGCCACAAAGGCGCCCAGCATGTACTGGGCGCCGTGGGTGAAGTTGATGATGTTGAGCAGGCCGAAAATCACCGCCAGTCCCAGCGAGAGCAGCGCATAAAACGAACCGTTGATCAATCCGATCAGCAATTGCCCGAACAGGGCTCCTGAGGGAACGCCAAAAATTTCCATGACGGTGACTTTTCATTAACTCAAAACAAGGGGGTCACTTTTTGACCAAGGGGCATTCGCTCTCGGACAGTGGGCGGAAAGCCTCATTGGCCGGTATCGTGGCCACCAGTTTGTAGTAGTCGTAAGGACCTTTGGACTCGGCTGGCTTTTTCACCTGGAACAAGTAGGCGGGATGAATTTTGCGGCCATCTTCGCGGACACTGCCCTTGCCAAACAAAACGTCATCGGTGGGCAGCTCTTTCATTTTGGCGGCCACTTTGGTGCCGTCATCGGTCTTGGCAGCGTCCACGGCCTTCAGGTAGTGAATCACACTGGAGTACACACCGGCTTGCACCATAGAGGGGTGCTTGCCGCTGTTGGCGGCAGCAAAGCGCTTGGTCCACGCACGGGTCTGGTCGTTCAGATCCCAGTAGAAGGTCTCGGTCAGCATGAGGCCCTGGGCGATGTTCAAACCCAAGGAGTGGATGTCTGGCAAAAATACCAACATGCCGGCCAGGTTTTGACCACCTTTGACAATGCCAAATTCGGCGGCTTGTTTGATCGAGTTGGTGGTGTCACCACCGGCATTGGCCAAACCAATGATCTTGGCTTTGGAGGCTTGGGCTTGCAACAAGAAGGAGGAGAAGTCTTGCGTTGGGAAAGGCGTGCGCACTTTGCCCAAGACTTTGCCGCCGTTTTTCAGCACCACGGCCTCGGTGTCACGCTCCAGCGCGTGACCAAAGGCGTAGTCAGCGGTCAAGAAGAACCAAGTGTCACCACCGCTTTTGACAATCGCCTTGCCAGTACCGTTGGCCAACATCCAGGTGTCATAAGCCCAGTGGATGGTGTTGGCATTGCATTCCTTGCCAGACAGGTCGGACGTTGCCGAACCGGAGTTGACGTGCAGTTTTCCTTTGTCACTGGCAATTTTGGCAACAGCCAAGCCCACAGACGATGTGGGCACGTCGGCGATCATGTCCACCTTGTCGGTGTCGAACCACTGGCGCGCGACGTTGGAGCCCACGTCGGGTTTGTTTTGGTGGTCAGCGCCCACCACTTCGACTTTCAGCTTGGAGCCTGTGGCCTTGACGTAGTCTTCGACAGCCATGCGAGCAGCCAGCAAAGAGCCCGGTCCGGTGATGTCCGAGTACAGGCCGGACATGTCGTTCATCACGCCGATTTTGACGATGCCGTCAGAAATTTGCGCTTGGGCAGCGCCGCCAAAAGCACAGGCCGCTGCAGCGGCAATCGAGAGAAGTTTGCGTTTCATGGTTTTGTCTCCGGGTTAAAAAAATCAGACGCCGAGGTATTCGCTGAGCATGCCCATCTTGTTGGGTAACTCTTGCGAAGTAAAGCCTTGCACAATTTGACCGTGCTCCATCACATAAAAGCGGTCGGCCAAGGGCGCGGCAAAGCGGAAGTTTTGCTCCACCATGATGATGGTGTAGCCTTTGGCCTTGAGCGCTTTGATCATCCGGGCCAGCGCCTGAACAATCACCGGCGCCAAGCCCTCAGAAATTTCATCGAGCAACAAAAAGCGCGCCCCTGTGCGCAAAATGCGGCCCACCGCCAACATTTGTTGCTCACCACCCGACAGGCGTGTGCCAGGGCTGCTGCGGCGCTCGAGCAAGTTGGGGAACATCTCGTAGATTTCGTCCAAGCCCATGCCACCGCTGGCGATCACGGGCGGCAGAAGCAGGTTTTCTTCGCAGGTGAGCGAAGCGAAAATGCCACGTTCTTCTGGGCAATAACCGATGCCCAGCTTGGCAATTTGGTGCGGGGCCAAATTGACCGACTCGGTGCCATTGATGGTGATGGTGCCTGTGCGTCTGCCCACCAGGCCCAAAATGGATTTGAGCGTGGTGGTGCGTCCAGCGCCGTTGCGGCCAAGCAAGGTCACCACCTCGCCTTCGTTCACCATCAGCTCAACCCCATGCAAAATGTGCGACTCGCCATACCAGGCGTGCAGATTGCTGATGCGCAAAAACTCTTTGGGCTCAGCCATGGGCGCCCTCCAGCTGGTTGTCGGCGGTGCCCATGTAGGCTTCGAGCACCTGGGGATCTTGAGAAACCACGGCGTAAGGCCCTTCTGCAATGACTTGGCCACGTTGCAACACGCTGATGGTGTCGGCAATTTTGGCCACCACATTCATGTTGTGCTCCACCATCAAGATGGTTCGGTTGGCGCTGACTTTTTTGATCAATTGGGTGACCCGGTCCACATCCTCGTGGCCCATGCCTTGGGTGGGCTCATCGAGCAACATGAGTTCGGGCTCCATGGCCAGTGTGGTGGCAATCTCCAACGCACGCTTGCGACCATAAGGCAACTCGACTGCCATTAAATCGGCCATGTCTTGCAAATCAACTTCGGCCAGCAGCTGCATGGCCCGGTCGTTCAAACTGTCCAAGATACGCTCGGAGCGCCAAAACTGCATTGAAAACCCAGCGCTGCGCTGCAAAGCGATGCGCACGTTTTCAACCACGCTCAGATTGGGAAAAGTGGCAGAGATTTGAAACGAACGCACGATGCCACGACGGGCAATTTGGGCAGGCTTTTCACCGGTGATGTCGTGCCCATTGAACAAGATCTGGCCGCGCGTAGGAATCAAAAATTTGGTCAGCAAGTTGAAGACCGTTGTTTTACCCGCACCATTGGGGCCAATGAGCGCATGGATTTGGCCGCGCTTGACTTGCAAATTAACACCATTGACGGCGACAAATCCTTTGAACTCTTTGATGAGGTCACGGGTTTGCAAAATGAATTCTTGGCTCATGTGGGTGTCTCGGATTCTTTCATCGACAAGCTAACAAAAGGCAATTCAAACAATCGATGGATTCTGCAGGTCGTTTGTCAGTTTCATGTCATGGTTATCCCGAAGTTTGTCTCGCAAGTGTCCCTCCCGCGAATGCTTGATCCCGTGCTTGTGAAGCAAAAAGAATGCACCCACACGGTCAGAACTTGGCGCGCCCACGCGGCACACCCAAACGCCTTCAAATCAATGCTGGCCCTTGGGGTCTCGGAGGGTCGCTGGGGCGATGCGGGTCGCCGGGTGATTGGGCCGTGGCTTTGCGCAGCACCTGCGCGTAACCAGATGCCAACTCCATGCGTGGGGCCATGCCTTGGTTGATCAGCATGCGGTGTGCGGCTGGCAACTTCCAGCAAGGGGTGAAGACAAACAGGTGGTGCTCCAGGTGGTAGTTCACCCAATAAGGTGCCAGCAGCGCACGCATGGCCCAATTGGCCCTTGTGGTGCGGGTGTTGCGCAGACGGTCGTTGTTGTCGCCGACCACCGCATGCTCGGCGATGTTGCGGATGCGGCTGATGACTTGGTACCAAGTCAACAGAGGCAGCAGCCACAACACAAAGAAAGCCCACCAAACGCCAGCTGCCGCCATGACGGCGAGGAGGGCCAGGTTGGTCAGGGCAAAGTATTTTTCTGCAGCCCACAAATTTTTCCAGCGCTGCCAGCGGCCTGCGTCTTGACCCATTTCCATGCGGAAAAACGCCATGCGCCGCTGGTAACCGGTGATGCCCAAAATATCGCGCCGCATCTTGCGCCAAAAGCTTTGCCTTGAGATCGGAAAAGGGGCCGACAAGCCCAGGTCAGGGTCTTGGGCTTGCTGGGTATGGCGGTGATGGCTCAGGTGGTAGGGGCGGTACAGCGACAAACTGGCACCCACCGGCCAGCCACACAAGAAAGCACCCAAGCTGTCGTTGAGGCGGGTGTTTTTGAACAAGGCACGGTGCGCTGCGTCGTGCATCAAAATCGCCAGACCCAGCTGCCGACCACCAATCACGAGCACGGCCACAATGAAGCTCAAAGGGTTGGGCCAAGCCACAAAAAACGCCATGGCCAAGGCGATCACGCCCCAAGCGTGAAGCACCAGATAAGCGCCCATCCAGTCTGAACGTTCGCGCAAAAAAGCGTCTTGCTCGGGAGTGAGTGTGGGTGGATGATCGGTGGTCATGGCTGGCGTGCACTGCTCAAATGCGCATCTTGAGCGGGATCAGCAGACGAAATGGTCACTCAAGTGACCCACCCAGCGTGGCTCAATCGCCTGACTTGATCAGGGATCATCAGTCCACCTTTCACCAACCAGCGAACAGGTGTGTCCGGCTGTGGGCCATTCATTTGCCGATGCAAAAACTCGAAAAAATCACGCCCAACAAATCGTCGGCACTGAACGCGCCGGTGATCTCGTTCAGGGCGTTTTGGCCAAGGCGCAGCTCTTCGGCCAGCAGGTCGAGGTTTTGCGCTTGGGCGGCCAGATGCGCGCTGGCCATCGCCAGGTGCTCGCGCACGCGGTGCAGGGCCTGCACATGGCGCTCACGGGCAATGAACAGACCCTCGCTGGTTTGCTGCCAACCGGCCTGGTGCAGCAGCTGTTGGCGCAGGGCCTGCAAACCCTCACCGGTGCGGGCTGAAAGCGTCAAGCCTGTGCGATCTTGCACAGCAGCTGCGGCATCGGCTTTGTTCCAAACGTCGAGCACCGCCACGCTGACGGGCAGACGGCGTGTCAAGGCCTTGGCAATGTCGGCATCGGCTTGGTCGTAGGCGGCTTGGCCGGTGCGCGTGAGGTCGTGCAAAAACAACACGGCATCGGCGTTCTCAATCTGGCCCCAAGCGCGGGCAATGCCGATTTGCTCGACCTCGTCCACGCCTTCGCCTTCGCGCAGCCCGGCGGTGTCGATCACATGCAGCGGCACGCCTTCTATTTGGATGGTTTGCTGCACCACATCGCGTGTGGTGCCGGCTATGGGCGTGACGATGGCCAACTCGGCCCCGGCCAGCGCATTGAGCAGCGAACTCTTGCCCGCATTGGGCTGGCCCGCGATCACCACCTTGATGCCCTCGCGCAGCAAAGCGCCTTGTTTGGCTTTGCCCAGCACCGTCAGCAAGGCCGCTTGCAAACGCGTGAGCTGTCCCTGTGCATCGGCCTTTTTTAAAAAGTCGATTTCTTCCTCGGGAAAGTCCAGCGTGGCCTCGACCAGCATGCGCAGGTGGATGAGTGCGTCGCGCAGCTCATGGATTTGTTTAGAGAAATCCCCCGCCAAAGAGCGGCTGGCGCTGCGTGCGGCGGCTTCGGTGCTGGCGTCGATCAGGTCGGCAATCGCCTCGGCTTGGGTCAGGTCGATCTTGTCGTTCAAAAAGGCCCGCTCAGAAAACTCTCCCGGTTGCGCCACGCGCAAACCGGCCAAACGCGGCTGGCCTGTGGCCGGGTCCACTTCGGCCGCCGCTTGCAAGCAGCGCGCCACCAGCAGCTGCAAAACGACCGGCCCGCCGTGCGCTTGCAATTCCAACACGTCTTCGCCGGTGAACGAGTGCGGCGCCACAAAGTGCAGCGCCAAGCCGTGGTCAATCGGGCTGCCGTCGGCATCGGCAAAAGGCAAGTAGGTGGCTTCACGCGGCTTGAGCGGGCGCGGACACAGCGCAGCGATCAGCGGCGACAGATCGCGGCCCGATACCCGCACGATGCCCACTGCGCCGCGACCAGGTGCGGTGGCGATGGCAACAATGGCTTGTTGGTGTCTGGCGAGCATGGGCTGGGGGCTTGTGCGAAAAAAGCGGAGGTCAAAAAAGGCCGCTTGCGCGGCCTTTTAAAGGGGGTGGGGGCTCACTTGAACTTGGGCAAGTTGAACTGCGGCGGCACACCCATGCGGGTGTTGATCATCCACTGCTGCGCAATCGACAAGATGTTGTTCGTGATCCAGTACAGCACCAAACCGGCGGGGAAGAAGAAGAACATCACCGAGAAAATCAGCGGCATCATCCACATCAGCTTGGCTTGCAGCGGATCGGGCGGCGCAGGGTTGAGCGCGGTCTGCAGCAATGTGGTCAAAGTCATGACCACCGGCAAGATGAAAAAGGGATCGGGCGCAGACAAGTCGTGAATCCATCCCACCCAAGGCGCATTGCGCATTTCGACGCTGGACAAAAGCACCCAATACAAGGCGATGAAGACCGGAATCTGAACCATGATCGGAAAACAACCACCCATGGGGTTGACCTTTTCCTCGCGGTAAATCCTCATCATCTCTTGCTGCATCTGCTGCGGGTTGTTTTTGAGGCGCTCACGCATCTCCATGATCTTGGGGTTGATGGCCTTCATTTTGGCCATGCTCGAATAGGCCTTGGCGTTGAGCCAATAAAAGGCGATTTTCAGCAACAGCACCAAAGCCACGATCGACCAGCCCCAGTTTTGCAGCACGCTGTGCAGTTGGTCTAACAGCCAGTACAAAGGCTTGGACAGCATGGCCAACCAACCGTAATCCTTCACCAAGTCAAGTCCTGGCGACAGGGCTTCGAGCACTTTTTCCAGTTGCGGGCCGGTGTAGAGCTGGTTGCTGATGGTTTTGGACTGACCCGGGGCCAAGTCGGTCAAGGGGGTGATCATGCCAACGGCATACAGATTGGTGTCCACCTTGCGCACGAAGTTTTCGCGTTGCACGCCATCGGGCAGCAACCAAGCACTGGCAAAGTAATGCTGCACCATGGCCACATAGCCATTGGTCGAAGATTTGTCGATCAAAGCGCTGTTGTCTTCGATGTCCTCAAAGTCCACTTTGTTGTACTTTTTGGCATCGGTGTAAATCGCGGGGCCAGTGAAGGTGAAGTAAAACGACGACTCGCCCTCCGGCTTGTTGCCATCGCGCACCAGTTGCATATACAGCTGCGGTGCAACGGTGGACTGGCCATTGTTGATGACCTCGTGCTGGACATCGATCACATAGCTGCCACGCTTGAGTGTGTAGGTTTTGACCAACTTCACGCTATTGATTTCGGCCGATTCAAAGCGCGCCCTCAGCTGGTCTTGACCGTCTTGGAGTGTGCGCTCGCCACTGAAAGACATGGGCACTTTGTGGGTCGGAAAGTCACCGCCAATCAAGCCGGTTTGGGCCATGTAAACCCGGCTGCTGCTTTGGTCAAGCAAAACCATGTTCTTGTTGGGGTCCACCAGATCCCGGTGCTTGGTGAATTCGGTGTGCACCAGCGAGCCGCCCTCGGTGTCAAAACTGAGCTTGAACACATCGGTTTGCACCTCGATTTTTTCGCTGCGCGCAGCCAAGGCGTCTGCTGAAGTCGTGGGCACTTGCCCTGGCGTAGCGGTCACCGGTGCCAGCACCAAGGGAACCTCGTTGGCAGGCGCAGAGGGTGTCGCAAGCGGCGCGGTCGCAACCGGCTCAGGCTTGGGGAAAAAGGTGGGCTTTTTGCCGTTGTACAACTGCCATTGGTCCCAGATCAAAACCAGGGAAAAACCAAAAATCACCCAAAGGATGGTTCGACGGATATCGGTCATGGCGTCTTCTTTGAAGAATTTGGGGATAACAAACCAGAAAACAATTTTGGCGCTCGCTCGGGCACAGGGTCGTGGCCACCTTGGCACCAAGGGCCGCAACGCACCAACCTGTGCAAAGTGAGGTAAGCACCCATGGCTGCGCCATGTTGCGCAAGCGCGCCAAGTGCGTAAGCAGAACAAGTGGGCTCAAAGCGGCACGACGAGCCCAACCAAGGACTCAGCAGCATACGGTAGCCGCGCACCAAACCCATCAACAACCGTTGGAAAATCATGGACTTACCTCTTGGCGCACAGCCCGCTCAAACAGTTGCTCAAGCTCTTGCCGCACCGCCCGTTTCAAAGGCTCGGAGGTGGCACTGGGAAATTGTTTGCGGTCAAAACCGGTGCGCAAACGAACCACATGCGCGGCCATCAACAACCGGTCTGAAAATTGCTCGCTCACACTGTAGATTTGTCGTTTGATGGCATTGCGCGTGACCGCTCGGCGCGCCCAACGCTTGGGCACCATGGCACCCAACCAAACATCACCGCCTTCAAACAGGTCAAAACCGGGGGCTTTAGGTCCAGTCAAAGGTTCAGAGCTAGCCCAAAAACCGTTCTTGTCCAGCGTCATGCGGTGCAAAGCAAAGTGCGGCGTCCGCGATACAGTGCTGCCAGCCAAGGCGGCTTGGAATTGTGGGCGTGTTTTTAAACGCTGCACGGCAAGACAAGGCTGACCCCTGTAGCCCAGAGTGGTGTGTCACCACGGCCAGACGACGGATGCGACATCGACAAAAGGATCAGACGGCCAAGCGCTTGCGGCCCTTGGCGCGACGTGCGTTGATCACTGCGCGCCCCCCTCGGGTTTTCATGCGGACCAAAAAGCCGTGGGTACGGGCGCGACGTGTCTTGGAGGGCTGGTAGGTGCGTTTCATGACGGTTCCTTTGTGCCCAATGCCGTGGATCGGCTTTGGGCGAAACCCAAGATTATCGCAAACTTTCAACGTCGCGGGAAATTAACTGTGTTTCTACCCATCAGGGTGTGCACGGACTTGGACCGAATCGATGTGGTTTATGATCCTTGGCTAGCCGCTTGCGTGAATGTGGATAAGCTCTTGATAAACCCGCATCCACCGCCCCGCCATCAGCCCACTGTCCACAACAAAAAGAACCACATGCCCGAGGGAATAGACCCAGAATTTCACATGGATGCAGGCCAAAATCTATGGCAAGCCTGCGTTGATGAATTGGCCCGGGAACTGCCCGAACAACAATTCAACACTTGGATCAAACCGCTCAGCGCGGTGGTCTCAGAGGACCAGCAACTCATCACACTTTTTGTCGCCAACCGCTTCAAGCTTGACTGGGTTCGCGCCCAATACACCAGCCGACTGGCCGTGATTCTGGAAAATTTGCAAGGCCATCCCGTCAAAATTGAGTTAGCGATCACTCTGCGCGAAAGCGGCATGAGACCTTTAAAAGCCTCAACGCCATCTTCCATGGAATCCCTGGCCGAAGCCCTGCCTTTGGCCGAGGAGCCTGCTGCCAATAGCTTTCGCAGCCGCCTCAACACGGCGCTCAACTTTGACAACTTGGTCGAAGGTACGGCCAACCGCATGGCGCGTGCTGCGGCGATGCACGTATCCGGCTCGCCGGGGCATTTGTACAACCCTTTGTTCATCTATGGCGGTGTAGGTTTGGGCAAGACCCACCTCATGCACGCGATTGGCAACCAACTCTTGGTCGACCGGCCTGAGGCGAAAGTTTTGTACATCCACGCCGAGCAGTTTGTCTCGGATGTGGTCAAGGCCTACCAGCGCAAGACATTTGACGAGTTCAAACACCACTACCACTCGCTCGATTTGCTGCTGATCGATGACGTTCAGTTCTTTGCCAACAAGGACCGAACGCAAGAAGAGTTTTTTAACGCTTTCGAGGCCTTGTTGGCTAAAAAGTCGCACATCGTGATGACCAGCGACACCTACCCAAAAGGTCTGGCCGACATCCATGAGCGCTTGGTCTCGCGTTTTGACTCCGGTTTGACGGTGGCCATGGAACCGCCTGAGCTCGAAATGCGGGTCGCCATTTTGATCAACAAAGCCATCACCGAGGGCAGCGAAATGCCCGAAGATGTGGCGTTTTTTGTGGCCAAAAATGTGCGCTCCAACGTGCGCGAGCTCGAAGGTGCGCTGCGCAAAATTTTGGCTTACTCGCGCTTCAACCAAAAAGACATCTCGATCCAGCTGGCCCGCGATGCCCTGCGCGACCTGCTGTCCATCCAAAACCGTCAAATCAGTGTGGAAAACATCCAAAAGACGGTGGCCGACTATTACAAGATCAAAGTGGCCGACATGTACAGCAAAAAGCGCCCGGCCAGCATCGCCAGGCCGCGCCAAATTGCGATGTACCTGGCCAAAGAAATGACGCAAAAAAGCCTGCCTGAGATTGGTGAGCTGTTTGGCGGGCGCGACCACACCACCGTGCTGCATGCGGTGCGCAAAATCAGCGCTGAACGCCAGCAGTTGACCGAGCTCAACCAGCAATTGCACGTGCTGGAACAATCCCTCAAGGGCTAAGCGAACAAGATGGCCGCTGTTTTGGGTTCATGGCAAGGCACTGGGCAAGTGGCATCCAAACGCGGGGGCGTGCCAGCGGCGCAGGCACCCGGTCGCTTGCTGGGGCTCGATTTCAGCGTCCAGGTCACCATCACTGGCTGCATTACCGCCTCAATCAAGTCAATGCCACTCGAAAGCACCCAAAAACAGGCGAAAATGCCACCTGTTGCCCCCGCCGACCACCGCCACTTGGTGGTTGGTGCTTGAAAAAACCATCAAAGGTAGACAAATGATCGTCCTGAAGGCCACCCAAGACAAATTGCTGTCTGTCCTGCAATCCGTCTCCGGCATTGTTGAGCGTCGGCACACCCTGCCCGTGCTGGCCAACGTGCTGATCCGCAAAACCGGTCACGCACTGCAACTGACCACCAGTGACCTCGAAATCCAGATCCGCACCACGGCCGAGATGGAAGGCGACCCGGGCGACTTCACCACCACCGTGGGCGCGCGCAAACTCATCGACATCTTGCGCACCATGCCGACCGACCAGACCGTGAGCCTCGAGTCGTCGCAGGCCAAGTTGATTTTGAAGGGTGGCAAGTCCAAGTTCACCTTGCAGACCCTGCCGGCCGAAGACTTTCCGCTGGTGCAAGAGGCCGCCAGCTTTGGCCCCGTGTTCAGCGTGCCGCAAAAAACCCTCAAGGCTTTGCTCGGTCAGGTTTCGTTTGCGATGGCCGTGCACGACATCCGTTACTACCTCAACGGCATCTTGTTTGTGGCCGAGGGCAAGCGCCTGAGCCTGGTGGCCACCGACGGTCACCGCTTGGCGTTTACCTCCGCCACGCTCGACGTGGAAGTGCCCATCAAACAAGAAGTCATCTTGCCGCGCAAGACCGTGATCGAATTGCAGCGCCTGTTGTCGGACGCCGATGGTGCCATCGAGATGCAGTTCGCCAACAACCAAGCCAAGTTCAGCTTTGACGGCATGGAGTTTGTGACCAAACTCGTGGAGGGCAAGTTCCCCGACTACAACCGCGTCATCCCCAAAGGCCACAGCAACAACATGACGCTGGGCCGCCAAGCTCTGTTGTCGTGCTTGCAGCGCACCGCCATTTTGACCAGCGACAAGTTCAAAGGCGTGCGCCTGAACCTTGACCCCGGCAGCTTGCGCGTGGCCTCGACCAACGCCGAACAAGAAGAAGCCGTGGACGAACTCGACATCGACTACGGCGGTGACAGCATCGAAATCGGTTTCAACGTGACCTACATCATCGACGTGCTGACCAACATGGGCCAAGACATGGTGCGCATCGATTTGGCCGATGGCAACAGCTCGGCGCTGATCACCATTCCCGACAACGACAACTTCAAATACGTGGTCATGCCCATGCGCATTTAAGGCGAAAGCCCTAACGGCCCCTTCCTGGCCCACCTTATCGAAACCCGCGACCCCTCGCGGGTTTCGGCCATTCAAGCGACAGAGAAAAACCCACATGACCGACGCCATCCAGCCCAGCGAAGACGCTTTCACCACCGCACAACCCAAGATCGACGCCCACCAAGCGGGTGCATCCGAAGGCTACGGCGAAGGCTCGATCCAGATTCTGGAAGGCCTGGAAGCGGTGCGCAAACGCCCCGGCATGTACATCGGCGACACCTCGGACGGCACCGGCTTGCACCACTTGGTCTTTGAGGTCGTGGACAACTCGATTGACGAAGCGCTGGCCGGCCACTGCGACGACATCGTGGTCACCATCCACTCGGACAACTCGATCTCGGTCACCGACAACGGCCGCGGTATCCCCACCGGCGTGAAGATGGACGACAAGCACGAGCCCAAGCGCAGCGCCTCAGAGATCGCCCTGACCGAACTGCACGCGGGCGGCAAGTTCAACCAAAACAGTTACAAGGTCTCGGGCGGCCTGCACGGCGTGGGCGTGTCGTGCGTGAACGCATTGAGCAAATGGCTGCGCCTGACGGTGCGCCGCGAAGGCAAAGTGCACCAGATCGACTTTGCCAAAGGCTTTGTGCAAAACCGTTTGCTCGAGACCGTGGACGGCGTGGAAGTCTCGCCCATGCGTGTATCGGGTGCCACCGACAAGCGCGGCACCGAAGTGCACTTTTTGCCCGACGTCGAAATCTTCACGCAAAACACCGATTTCCATTACGAAATTCTGGCCAAGCGTTTGCGCGAACTCTCGTTTTTGAACAACGGCGTGCGCATTCGCCTGAAAGACGAGCGCAGCGGCAAAGAAGACGACTTCTCGGGCGCAGGTGGCGTCAAAGGCTTTGTCGACTTCATCAACGCCAACAAAAAAGTGCTGCACCCCAACGCCTTCCATGCCAATGGCGAGCGCCCGGCCGACAGCTACGGCGGCATCCCCGGCACCAGCATCGGTGTGGAAGTGGCCATGCAGTGGAACGACGGCTACAACGAATCGGTGCTGTGCTTCACCAACAACATCCCCCAGCGTGACGGCGGCACCCACCTGACGGGCCTGCGTGCGGCCATGACCCGGGTGATTGGCAAATACATCGAGAAAAACGAGATCGCCAAAAAGCAAAAAGTCGAGGTCAGTGGCGACGACATGCGCGAAGGCCTGTGCTGCGTGCTGAGCGTCAAAGTGCCCGAGCCCAAGTTCAGCAGCCAGACCAAAGACAAGCTGGTCTCGAGCGAGGTGCGCGCCCCAGTCGAAGACATCGTGGCCAAAGCCCTGAACGATTACCTTGAAGAGCGCCCCAACGACGCCAAGATCATCTGCGGCAAGATTGTGGAAGCCGCCCGCGCCCGCGAAGCGGCCCGCAAAGCCCGCGAAATGACGCGCCGCAAAGGCGTGCTCGACGGCATGGGCCTGCCCGGCAAACTGGCCGACTGCCAAGAAAAAGACCCGGCCCTGTGCGAAATCTACATCGTCGAGGGCGACTCCGCCGGTGGCTCGGCCAAGCAAGGCCGTGACCGCAAATTTCAGGCCATCTTGCCGCTGCGCGGCAAGATCTTGAACGTGGAAAAAGCCCGCTACGAAAAACTGCTGACCAGCAACGAAATTGTCACCCTCATCACCGCGCTGGGCACCGGCATTGGCAAAGCCAGCGCTGAATCTGGCAAGAGCGGCACCGACGACTTCAACGTCGACAAACTGCGCTACCACCGCATCATCATCATGACCGACGCCGACGTGGACGGCGCGCACATCCGCACCCTGCTGCTCACTTTCTTTTACCGCCAAATGCCCGACCTGGTCGAGCGCGGCCACATCTACATTGCCCAGCCTCCGCTGTACAAAGTCAAGGCCGGCAAAGAAGAGCTCTACCTCAAAGACGGCCCGGCACTCGACGGCTTCTTGTTGCGCATCGCATTGAGGGACGCCAGCGTCAGCACAGGCGGTGCTGCGCCCCAAATCCTCACGGGCGAAACCCTCGAAACCCTGGCGCGCAAACACCAAGTGGCTGAACACGTCATTGCCCGCTTGTCCAACTTCATGGACGCTGAAGCCCTGCGCGCCATGGCCGACGGCGTGTCACTCAACCTGGACACCCTGGAGCTGGCTGCCGCCTGCGCCCCCGCGCTGCAAGCCAAGCTGCGCGAACTCAACACCACCGGCATCCCGGCCGAAGTGGCCGCCGAGTTTGACGTGCGCACCGACAAACCGATTCTGCGCATCAGCCGCCGCCACCACGGCAACATCAAGAGCAGCATCATCACGCAAGACTTTGTGCACGGCGCCGACTACGGCGCACTGGCTGAAGCGGCTGACACCTTCAGAGGTTTGCTCAGCGAAGGCGCCAAAGCCTTGCGCGGTGAAGGCGAGCGCCAAAAAGAAGAAAAAGTGGGCGACTTCCGCCAGGCCATGCATTGGCTCATCAGCGAAGCCGAACGCACCACCAGCCGCCAGCGCTACAAGGGCTTGGGCGAGATGAACCCCGCCCA
>NZ_JBIKIL010000141.1:0-9106 GCF_044361645.1 Limnohabitans sp.
TGCAATTGAAGGCCTCGCTCTACACTTTTCTACAGATTTTGTCGGTGTCTGTTTTCGAGAAAACCCAGATTTCATGCGCCTTGCAGACCGATGCTCACATAACCGCACCACCTGACTGCGCTAAGCAGTTGAATTTGTTCACTTTTTAACCGGACACGACTGGTAAATTATGGAAAAAAATCCGAGTCCCTTTACCGCCGCTTATTTGCGTTTTTTACAGTTGTCCAAAGTGGTTCAAGCTTTGCCCGCTGGGCAAGAGATGGATGCCAATGAGGCCGCCTTGCTGCAAGCGGTGGTGCTTTGCTGGTACGAAAGCAAACCCATGACCGTGCGCGAAGCCATTGGACTGGCCGATCTGGGCTCTCCTGCCACCTTGCACAAGCGCGTCTCGCGTTTGCGCGAAAAAGACATGCTCAGCACCTTGAACTTAGAGGGTGACCGGCGCGCCAAATTCTTGATCCCTACCCAGCGCACACTGGACTATTTCAAGAGCCTTGGCCAGTCCATGCAACAGGCACACCAAAACTTGGTGTCTTGAGGGTGTTATGAATTTACCCATACGCAACGCTCTCGAAAAAACAGCACTGACATTTCTCAGTGCTGTTTTGTTTGTGGGCTTCTTCCAATTCAACAACTGGGTTTTTTCTAACTTTCAATACAGCGAAGGCATCAGTTGGATTTTTTTGCCCGCTGGTTTTCGCATCATCTTGGTGCTGGTGCTGGGCTTGCCGGGCGCATTGGGTCTGATGCTGGGCAGTTGGCTGATTGACTGGGATGTTTTCTCGCAAGGCCAGATTGTGCTGGCCCTCACCAATGGCCTGGTGGGCGGCTTAACGCCTTGGCTGGTGATGAAATACCTGATCAAACGCAAGTGGTTGAGCCCGCACCTGCACACGCTCAATGCCACCCAATTGTTGAACCTGACCTTGATTTTTGCAGCGGCCAGCGCTTTGGCGCACCAACTGGTGTGGCTGCTTTTAGAGCGCCCCCAGCTGAACATCTGGATCGATATTTGGCCCATGTTTGTGGGCAATGCCTTAGGCGCTTTGTTGATGCTTTACAGCTTGAAATTCGTGCTCGACCGGTTTCACCGAAAAATCTGACACGCAGCTCAAGAGCGCGCTCGTGCGCCTTCGCTGTCGGCTAAAAACAGCGCTTGCAGATCGCTCAGAAAATCAAAACCTTTTTCGGTCGGCCAGACCCGGTGCAAATCGCGACCGATCAGGCCCATTTTTTCGGCTTGTTGCAAGCCCTGCTGCAGGCTGGTGATGGCCAGGCCCGTGCGCTCACAGAAGTCGGCCAAGGCAAAGCCAGCGCGCAAACGCAGCGCATTGAGCATGAATTCAAACGGCAAATCTTGGCGTGGCACCTCGTTGCTTTGCGTGATGGGCTCGCCCTTGAAGGCTTGCTGCATGTACAGCGCCGGTTCGCGGTAACGCACTTGCCGCAGCACCCTGTGCGCAAAACTGAGTTTGCTGTGCGCGCCAGCGCCAATGCCTAAGTAGTCGCCAAACTGCCAATAGTTCAGGTTGTGCGCGCAGCTGTGGCCCGGCTTGGCATAGGCCGAGACCTCGTAGCGCTCCAGGCCTGCCAAAGCCGTCAACTCGGTGATGCGGTCCATCATCTCGTAGGCCAGATCGTCCTCAGGCAAAGCGGGCGGGAACTTGGCAAACACCGTGTTGGGCTCGATGGTCAGGTGGTAAATCGAGATGTGGGGCGGCGCAAAAGACAGGGCGATCTGGACGTCTTGGCTCAAGCCCGCCAGCGTTTGACCGGGCAAGGCGTACATCAGGTCGAGGTTGAAGGTGTCAAACACCTGCGCGGCTTCGGTCACGGCGGCCAAGGCTTGGTTTCGGTCGTGCACCCGGCCCAGCGCTTTCAAGTGGGCGTTGTCAAAACTTTGCACGCCAATCGACAAACGCGTGATGCCGGCCTGGCGAAAGGCCTTGAACCGGTCTTTTTCAAAGGTGCCGGGGTTGGCCTCCATGCTGATCTCGGCGTCGGGCACCAAACGCAGACGGGCTCGAATGCCGCTCACCAAGCGCTCAATGGCCTCGGGCGAAAACAGGCTGGGCGTGCCGCCACCCAAAAACACGGTCTGAATGCTGCGGCCCCATACCAGGGGCAGGCTGGCTTCGAGGTCGGCCAACAGGGCATCGATGTAGCGGTCTTGCGTGGACACGGCATCTGTCCCCGCACGCAGCTCGTGCGAATTGAAGTCGCAGTAAGGGCATTTTTGGATGCACCAAGGCAGGTGCACGTACAGCGACAGGGGCGGCAAGGCGTTCAGTTGCAGCACGCCGGGCCGCATGGCGTGCACCGGGTCCAAGGGTGAGTTCATGGCAGGCTCAGCAGGCTCACTTCAGACCGAAGCCAGTTCAGACCAGCGCTCGCGCATCAAGGCCAACAGGGCTTGCGCAGCGCGGCCCCGGTGGCTGTGGGCGTTTTTCACCTCGGGCGGCAGTTCGGCAAAGGTCTTGCCAAACTCAGGCAAGCACATCACCGGGTCAAAGCCAAAACCGTTGCTGCCCCGGCGCTCGGGCGTGATCTGCACCACCACCCGGCCCACCGCGATCAAAGGCTCAGGGTCGTCGGCACTGCGCAGCGCCACCAAGGTGCTGACCATGGCCGCGCGGCGCTCTACAGCACCTTGGAGGCCCTGCATTTGCGCCAGCAAAGCGGTCACGTTGCTGTCGTCACCCTTGGGGTAGCCAAAGCGGGTGGCATAAAAAGCTGTGTCCACACCGGGCTGGCCGCCAAAGGCGTCGACACACAAACCGGCGTCATCGGCCAAGGCAGGCAAGCCGCTCAGCTGCGCGGCGTGCCGGGCTTTGGCCAGGGCGTTTTCCACAAAGGTTTTGAAGGGCTCAGCCGCCTCGGGGATGTTCAGCTCGGACTGGCGCACCAGCGTCATGTGCAAAGGGGCCAGCAGGGTTTGCAGCTCGGCCAGCTTGCCCGCGTTGTTGGAGGCCAAAACGATTTTCATGAACAAATTGGCCCCAGCTTCAGGCGCTGAAGCTCAGCGTTTGGGGCTGGTCGTGCGCCTGCTTTTGCAGCAGCACCAACTGGGCAATGCCTTTTTCGGCCAGCGCCAGCATGCGGTCCATTTCGACTCGGGTGAAGGCCAGGCCCTCGGCCGTGCCCTGCACTTCGACAAAGTGGCCAGCGCCGGTCATGACCACGTTCATGTCGGTGTCACAGGCCGAGTCCTCGGGGTAGTCCAGGTCCAGCAAGGCGGTTCCGCTTTTCAGACCCACCGAGATGGCGGCCACCCGGTCGCGGATGGGGGATTCGGTCAATTTGCCATTGGCCATCAGCCAGTTCACGGCGTCTTGCGCTGCGACAAAAGCGCCCGTGATGCTGGCGGTGCGTGTGCCGCCGTCGGCCTGCAGCACGTCGCAATCGAGGTGGATGGTGCGTTCGCCCAGTTTTTTCAGGTCGAACACGGCCCGCAGCGAGCGGCCAATCAGGCGCTGAATCTCTTGTGTGCGCCCGCTTTGTTTGCCGCGCGCGGCTTCGCGGTCGCCGCGTGTGTGGGTGGCGCGGGGCAGCATGCCGTATTCGGCCGTGACCCAGCCCTCGCCACTGCCTTTTTTGTGACCGGGCACCTTTTCTTCCACCGAGGCGGTGCACAGCACACGGGTCTGGCCAAACTCGATGAGCACCGAGCCTTCGGCGTGCACGGTGTAGCCGCGTGTGATGCGCACGGGGCGCAGGGCGTCGGCTGAGCGGCCGGTTCGCACGTGAGAAGAAATCTGAGAGGCAACCGGAGAGGCGACCGGAGAAGGGGTGGTGTTCATGCTGGCCGTTGGTTGGGGTTGGGGTTGGGGTTGGGGTTGGGGATCATGTTGGGGCTTGGCTTGCCCGCTGTGCCCCAAGGAGGGCCGCAAAGCGGGGCAACAGAGTTGGTGATAATGGCGGGTTTCATGCTCGGCTGTTAGGCTTTGCATCTGCAGCGCTGCTGGGGCCTGGTTGTTCAACAGGGCCGCTCGCTGCCACAAGGATTTCTCAATGTCAGTTTACAGCATGACCGGATACGCCAGCGTGCAGCACAGCCCGCAAACCGCAGGTGGCGAAACCCCGGCCACGGCGGGCCCCACAGCCCGCTTGGGTTTGGAAATTCGTTCGGTCAACAGCCGCTTTTTGGACCTGAGTTTTCGGCTGCCCGAAGAGCTGCGCCAGCTCGAGCCCGGCTTGCGCGAACTCATCACGCGCCAGATCAAACGCGGCAAAGTCGAGGTGCGCGCCAGCCAAGACGCTGGTGATGGCGCGGCTTTGCAAGCGCCCAACCACCAAGCCCTGCAAAAAATAGCCGCCCTGCAAGACAAGGTGCAAGATTGGTTGCCCGAGGCCCGGTCTTTGAGCGTGGCCGATGTGCTGCGCATGACGGCGGGCAGCACGGGCCAAGCCGCACCCGACGAGGCCGCCTGGATGCAACTGGCCACACAAGCCGTGGATGCCCTGCGCGAGGCCCGTGCCCGAGAAGGCGCACGCCTGACCGAGATGCTGCAAGGCCACATCACGCAGCTGCGCGCTTTGGCTCAGCTGGCTTTGCCTCTGGTGCCGCAACTGGTTGAACAGCAGCGCCAGCGCTATTTAGAGCGCTGGAAAGACGCCATGGCCTTGGCCGACGGCAGCCACCTGCCCGAAGTCGCGCAAGACCGCGCCCTGACCGAGGCCACGGCTTTCGCCATCCGCATTGACGTGGCCGAAGAACTCACCCGCCTGCGCTCGCACCTGGACGAGCTCTCCCGACTGCTGACCCAGGGCGGTGACATCGGCAAGCGGCTGGACTTTTTGATCCAAGAGCTGAACCGCGAAGCCAACACCTTGGGCTCCAAATCGGCCGTGCTGGAGATGACGCGCATCTCAGTGGACATGAAGGTGCTGATCGAACAAATGCGCGAGCAAGTTCAAAACATCGAGTAAAGAGCCTGAGCATGGATTACCCCGGAAACCTGTTTGTCGTGGCCGCCCCCAGCGGGGCGGGCAAATCCAGCCTGGTCAAGGCCTTGATGGAGCTCGACGCTCGCGTGCAACCCACGGTCTCGCACACCACACGCGCCCCACGCGGCCAGGAAAAACACGGCCGCGAGTACTTTTTTGCCTCAGCGCAAGAATTTGACGCCATGGTGCAGGGCAATGCCTTTGTGGAATGGGCGCATGTGCACGGTCAGCGCTACGGCACCTCGAAAAAGATGATCGAGGACCGCATGGCCCAAGGGGCCGATGTGATTTTGGAGATCGACTACCAAGGCGCTTTGCAAATCCAAAAGATGTACGCCAATGCGGTGCTGATCTTCATCTTGCCGCCCAGCTGGGAGGAGCTGCGCTCGCGCCTGGAGCGCCGGGGCGAGGACACGCCCGAGATCATCGAGCTGCGCCTGCATAACGCCGCCATCGAAATGGCGCAGGCCCCGAAATTTGACTTCGTTATAATCAACGAAGTTTTTGACCGCGCATTGTTCGACCTCAAAGCGGTTGTTCACGCCCAGCGCCTCAAGTTCCACGTTCAGCGCCGCGCCCGGCCTGACACCTTTCAAGCCCTCAAAATGGCTTGACCCCCGCACAGCAATCTCAAGGAATACACCATGGCCCGCATCACCGTTGAAGACTGCTTGGAAAAGATCCCGAACCGCTTCCAGTTGGTTTTGGCTGCCACCTACCGCGCCCGCATGCTGAGCCAAGGCCACACCGCCCGCATCGAGAGCAAAAACAAACCCGGTGTGACTGCGCTGCGCGAGATCGCCGCTGGCAAGGTGGGCATTGAGATGCTCAAACGCGTGAACTGAGCGCCTTTGCCCTGTGCGGCAGGCACTGATCTGAAATCATCCGCCTCCCAACTCACCGAAGCCCCAATATTGGGGCTTTTTTTTGCTTGTTTTTCAATCGCGTTCTGGCTTGCGTTACATTGATGCGATGAGCTCCGTCATGCCCCGCCCCCACAAAGCCAAGCCCAGCCGCCCGCTGCCGCTGGGGCCGGCTGCGGCCAATGCGGCGGCCGCCAGCTTTGCCGTGCTGGAGGCACAACTGGGCTACCTGAGCGACACCGACATCGACTTGGTGCGGCGGGCTTACAAATTTGCCGATGAAGCCCACCTTGGGCAAATGCGAAAAAGCGGCGAACCCTACATCACCCACCCGATTGCCGTGGCCGGTTTGTGCACCGAATGGCGGCTGGACGCGCAAGCTTTGGCGGCTGCGCTGCTGCACGATGCCATGGAAGATTGCGGCATCACCAAAATGGCGTTGATCGAACGCTTTGGCTCCCCCGTCGCGGAGCTGGTCGACGGTTTGACCAAGCTGGAAAAGCTGGCGTTCAACACCCGTGAAGAAAACCAGGCCGAGTCGTTTCGCAAAATGCTGCTGGCCATGGCCCGCGATGTGCGCGTGATCCTCATCAAACTGGCCGACCGCACGCACAACATGCGCACCCTGTCGGACATGCCGCGTAGCAAGTGGGGCCGCATTGCCTCTGAAACACTGGAAATCTACGCCCCCATCGCGCACCGATTGGGTCTGAACCAGATTTACCGTGAACTGCAAGACCTGGCCTTCAAACACTTGCTGCCTTGGCGTCATGCGGTTCTGACCAAGGCGGTTTCGCGCGCGCGCAATCGCCGACGCGACCTGATCCAAAAAGTACAGGCGGATGTGGAGGCTTTGTTCGCCCAAGCCAAGATGGAAGTGCGCATCAGTGGCCGCGAAAAAACGCTGTACTCCATCTACAAAAAGATGGACGAGAAGCACCTGAGTTTCGCCCAGGTGACCGATATTTATGGCTTCCGCGTCATCGTGCCCTCGGTCATCGACTGCTACACCGCGCTGGGTTTGTTGCACCAAATCTACAAACCCTTGCCCGGTAAATTCAAAGACCACATCGCCATTGCCAAGGTCAACGGCTACCAATCGCTTCACACCACCTTGGTGGGGCCCTCGGGCGTGAACGTTGAGTTTCAAATGCGCACCGAGCCCATGCACTTGGTCGCCGAATCGGGTGTGGCCGCGCACTGGCTCTACAAAGAACACGAATCGGCCAGCGCGCAGTCGGAGCGTTTGGGCACGCAATGGTTGCAGTCGCTGCTCGACATCCAGACCGAGACACGCGATGCGGCCGAGTTTTGGGACCATGTCAAAGTGGATTTGTTTCCCGACGCGGTTTATGTGTTCACGCCCAAAAGCCAAATCATGGCCTTGCCGCGGGGTGCCACCGTGGTGGACTTTGCCTACGCCATCCACAGCCGGGTGGGTGACCACGCCATGGCCGCCCGCATCAATGGCGACCAAGTGCCGCTGCGCACCGAAATCAAAAACGGCGACGTGATCGAGGTGATCACCGCGCCCGTGTCATCGCCCAACCCCGCTTGGCTGGGCTTTGTGCGCACCGGACGCGCCCGCTCCAAGATCCGCCATCACCTCAAAACCATGGCGCAGACCGAATCGGTGGGCCTGGGCGAAAAGTTGTTGGCACAAGCTCTGCGTGCCGAGGGCATCAACCAACTGCCCGCCAATGACGAGGCCCACCAAGCCTTGTGGGAAAAATTGCTGCGCTTCACCGGCAACCGCAACCAGTCTGATTTGCTCATGGACATTGGTTTGGGCAAGCGCATCGCGACCATTGTGGCCAAACGCCTGACGTCTTTGCTGTCTGAACTCGGTCAAAAACCCGATGCGCTGCTGATGACCCGTGAACGCTTCACCGCGCACGAATCGATCTCGCAAGGGGCCATCACCTTGGACGGCAGCGAGAACGCTTCGGTGGTCTATTCACGTTGCTGCCGTCCTCTGCCCGGGGACGACATCGTCGGCTACCTAGGCCGCGGCGAAGGTTTGGCCGTGCACACCCGTGACTGCGCCATTGCACGCAAACTCGAGCACAAAGACAGCGAACGCTTCATCGGCGTAGAGTGGTCCGACGAATTGAGCCGCAGTTTTGAGACGGCGGTCAACGTCACCGTGGTCAATGGTCAAGGGGTGCTGGCCCGTGTTGCCGGTGCCTTGGCCAGCGCTGAGACCGACATCGTGCACGTCGACATGGGGCATGACTCACCACAAGACACCGCTGAGTTGAAATTTTTGGTGGCCGTGCGCGATGCGGCCCACTTGGAGCAGGTGCTGCGCCACCTCAAACGCACACCCTCGGTCATCAAGGCCGAGCGGCAAACCAACAAAGCACACTTGCCGGTTTGATGGCAACACTGGGTACGCAGCCACTGATCACCCCCTGATCACACCCTGACTTCGCGCCAGCGCATGCCAGCGCATGCCAGCGCATACCCGCGTTCAAGCGTTCAAGCGCATGCAGACACTGGGTGTTACCCAGTTGGCCTTCAGTTGGCACGCGGGTAACTCACCTGCAGCACCTCGATGTCCAGCAGGCCTGCAGGCGTGGGCAACTTGAGGACATCGCCTTCGCGAGACTTGAGCAAGGTGCGGGCAATGGGGGACACCCAACTGACTTCAGCTTTCAAGCTGTCGGCCTCGTCAATGCCCAAAATCGTCACCGTTCGCTCGGTGCCATGCGCGTCTGCGTAAGTGACGGTGGCACCAAAGAAGACCTGGTCGCTGCCGTGGTGAACCGACGGCTCGACCACCTCGGCCAACTCCAAGCGCTGGGTCAAAAAACGCACCCGGCGGTCGATTTCGCGCAGGCGTTTTTTGCCATAAAGATAGTCGCCGTTTTCAGAGCGGTCACCGTTGCTGGCCGCCCAATGCACGATTTCCACCACCTTGGGCCGCTCGTCGTCGATCAAGCTGAACAGCTCAGTTTTCAAGCGCGCATAGCCTGCAGGCGTCATGTAGTTGCGTGCGCCCAAGGGCAAGGCCGGCAGGTCAAAGCCGTCGTCCTCGTCACTGTCGGTTTCACGGGTAAAGGCTTTGCTCATGTCACGCGGTCAAATCATGCGCTTGGATTGGAAAAGGCATTCCCATCGTCAGCGAGCCGCTGGCGGGCACTGGGAAAATCAGCGGGCGCAGCATCCATCGGCATAGGGGGCAGTCAACATGACTGCGCCCCTGCCACACCACCTAGCATGCGGGTCCGCACTAGGCGGTTCGTGAGGTTGAGGTTCATACCAGACGTGGTGCTCCAAGCTTATCAAAGTAT